>DASSPG010000080.1:0-55613 GCA_035699725.1 Candidatus Limnocylindrales bacterium
GGGGCAGGGGTCGGCCGCGGGGCGGCGGTCATTCGCCCAGCAGGTCGTCCGCGACGATCAGGCGGTGGATCTGGTTCGTGCCCTCGTAGATCTGGGCGCCCTTGGCGTCGCGCATCAGGCGCTCGATCCCGGTCTCGCGCGAGTAGCCGCTCGCGCCGAACAGCTGGACCGCGTCCGTCGCGACCTTCATCGCGGTGTCCGAGGCGGTCCACTTGGCCAGCGACGAGGCAACACCGATCGGCTCGCCACGGTCCTTGGCCGCCGCGGCCTGGCGGGTCAGGGCCCGTGCCGCCTCCACGTCCCGTGCCATCTCCGCGAGCATGAACCGGAGGCCCTGCTGGTCCGCGAGCGGGCCGCCGAACGCCTTGCGCTGCCGGAGGTACGCCGCCGCCTGCTCGAGTGCGGAGCGGGCCAGCCCGACGCACGCGGCCGCGATCGAGATCCGGCCCTCCGCCAGCGCCGACAGCGCGATCCGGTACCCCTCCCCCTCCCCGCCCAGCCGATTCGCGACCGGCACGAGGCAGTCCTCGAACACGAGCTCCGCGGCGGGGCAGGACCGGATCCCCATCTTCCGCTCGTGCGCGCCGAACGAGAATCCGGCCATCCCCTTCTCGACGAGGAACGCGGCGATCCCCTTCGACCCCGCCGCCGGGTCCACGGTGGCGAAGACGAGGTAGCGGTCCGCGTCCGGGGCGTTCGTGATCCAGATCTTCGTGCCGGTCAGGCGGTAGCCCTCGGGCGCGTCAGCGGACCCCACTCGCTCGGCCCGGAGCCGGAGCGCGGCCGCGTCGGAGCCGGCGTGGGGCTCGGTGAGCGCGAACGCTCCCAGCGCCTCGCCCGTCACCATCGGCCCCAGCCAGCGCGCCCGCTGCTCGTCGGTGCCCCACGTGACGACCGGATACTGCGACAGGATGTGGACCGACAGGGTCACGGCCGTGGCCATGTCCGCGGCCCCGAGCTCCTCCATGACGAGCGACCAGCCGAGGTACGAGAAGCCCGCGCCGCCGACGGACTCCGGCAGCGGCGCCCCGGCCAGCCCGAGCTCGCCCATTCCCCCGAAGATCGATCGATCGAAGCGCTGCTCCTCGTCGCGCTCGATGGCGCTCGGCGCGACGGAGCGGCGCGCGAACTCGCGGGCGGTGTCGCGGAGGAGGCGCTCCTCCTCGGTCAGCGGCCAGGTCAGGGGGTCATCCTCGTCGTGATCCGATTGGGCATCGCTAGGATAGTCCGGTGACACGCGACGGGACCGACGAGCCACGGCCGACCACGGAGGCCGCGACGCCGCGGCTGTCCGCCATCGTTCACGACCTGAACAACGCCCTCGCGGCCATCGCCGCGTTCGGCCACCTGATCCGGACGGACCCGGCCCTGCCGGACCAATTGCGCGGCAATGCGGATCGCCTGGTGGCCGAGGCGGATCGAGCCCGGGTGATCGCCGGCGAGCTGATCGCGGCCGTCCGACCGGGGTCGGCGAAGCGCCCCGTGGATGCCAGGGAGGCCGAGCCGCCGCCCCCCAGGACGACCGGCGATCGCGCCGCCCGCGTCCTCGTCGTGGACGATGAGGCGTCGATCCGCGAGTTACTCGGCCGCGTGCTGATCCGATCGGGTCGCGTTCCTGTGGTCGCGGCGACGGGGCCGGAGGCGCTCGCGATCGTGGGGGCGGACCCGCCCGACGCGGTCCTGAGCGATCACCGGATGGCCGGGATGAGCGGGACGGAGCTGTACACCGCGATCGTCGCGCTCGCGCCGCACCTGGCGACCCGCTTCGCCTTCATGAGTGGTGACGTCCTCGACGGGGAACTCCGGGCCGTCGCCGAGAGCGGCTCCATCCCCGTCCTCGCCAAGCCGTTCGACATCGCGACGATCGGCGCGATCGTCGATCAGCTCCTGGACGGCGGCGGCGGGCCGGAGAGGCGCGGGTCCTAGCTCCCCGGGTACGTGTGGAACCCGCGGCCGGTCTTCTGCCCGAGATGACCGGCGGCGACCAGCTCCTCGAGCACCCGCGGCGGAGCAAACTGCTCCTGCCCGAACCCCTCGTGGAGCACGCGCATGATCCCGAGGCACACGTCGAGGCCGATGAAGTCGGCGAGTGCGAGCGGGCCCATCGGATGGTTGAGCCCGACCCTCGCCCCGGTGTCGATGTCCTCGGCCGTGCCCAGGCCTTCCTCGTAGGCCCGCATGGCCTCGCCGAGGAACGGCATCAGGATCCGGTTGACGATGAAGCCGGGTCGGTCGGCCGACACGATGACCTGCTTGCCGAGGTCGGTGGACAGGTCTCGGACGGCAGCCTCGGTCTCGTCGCCGGTCGCCGCGCCCCGGATCAGCTCGACCAGGGGCATGACCGGGACCGGGCTGAAGAAATGCATGCCGACGAACCGCGCGCGGCGGGCCTCGGAGACGGACTGCGCCAGGCGGTCGATCGCGATCGACGAGGTGTTGGACGCGAAGATCGCGGCTGCCGGGGCGATCCGATCCAGCTCGCCCCAGAGCGCGGTCTTGACCGCGACGTCCTCGAACACCGCCTCCACGACCAGATCGACGTCGGCGGCGGCGGCGAGATCGGACGAGGTCGAGAGGCGGGCCATGGTCTCGTCCCGCTCCTCCGCGGACATCCGGCCCTTCGCGACCGACCGTTCGAGGTTGCCCGCGATCCGCTCGCGACCTGCGTCGGCACGCGCGAGGTCCGGCTCGTAGAGCACGACGGACCGGCCGCTGGTGGCGAGGACCTGGGCGATGCCATGGCCCATGAGCCCGGCCCCGGCGACGAGCACGCGTTCGATCGACATCGCCGAGAGCCTACCCGGTCGTGACGGCGGGCGCGGCCGATCGGGCGCTGGCTTCGGCCTCCAACCGACGTCGGCGGCTCGCGAGCAGGGCCGCCGCCACGCCGGCCAGGGCGGCGGACACGAGGAACATGATCCCGTGTCCCGCTGCGTCGGCAATGAGCGAGAGGCCGGCGGGCGCGATCCCGAAGACGACGTCGAGGAAGATTGTCGTCGTGCCCACGACGCTGCCGCGCTCGGTCGGCGACACGCGCGACACCGCGAGGGCGATCAGTGCGGGCATCGTGAACGCGACGCCGGCCGCGAACACCACCGTGCCGAGGAGCAGTCCCATCGGGCTCGCGAAGGATCCGATCACGGTCAGACCGACGGCCGACAGGGCCAGCGCCGCGCTCGACAGGCGGGCCGCCCCGAACCGGTCCGGCCAGGTCGCCCCGACGATCCGGAGCGCAACCACGATCAGCGCGTAGATCGCCAGGGGCAGTCCCGCGCCGTCCATTCCGACCGCCGGCGCGTACAGCGGCACGAAGGTCAGGAACGCGGCCATCCCGCACAGGCCCAGCACGATGACGAGGCCCGGAAAGATCCCCGCCGGGTGGATCAGGCGGCTCCGCCGACCGCCGGCCGACTCGATCACCGCCGGGGCCGACTCGGGGATGAGCAGGACCAGCGCCACCGCCACGACCGCCAGGGCCCCAGCCGCGAGCCAGACCGCCGGGTAGGATCCCGCGCCGAGGACGAGCTCCGCGACCGGCGGCCCGATCGCGAGACCGAGGTAGAGCGACAGGGACAGGAAGCTGATTGCCTCGCCGCGGCGGGCTTCCGGGGCGATGTCGCTCGCCGCGGCGAACGCCGCGACCAGGAAGAACCCTTCGGCCACCCCGAGCAGCGCGCGGACGGCGGTGAAGGTCGCGAGGTCGGCCACCAGCAGGTGCAGCCCGAGTGCGAGCACGTTGAGCAGGGCCCCACCGAGCAGGAGTGGCCGGCGGCCGAAGCGATCGCTCGCCCAACCGACGACCGGGCGCAGCACGAGCGACGCCACGCTGAAGGCGCCCATCGCGATCCCGAACCCCAGGGCGTCCGCGCCGAGGGCGAGCTTCGCAAATCGCGGGGCGATCGGCAGGACGAGTCCGCCGGCGATGAAGAATGCCAGCGTCGCCGCCGCGAGCGCCGCGAAGGCCGGGGTGACCAGCCGCGGCCGAGCCGCGGCCTCGGGCGCTCGGCTCACCCGCGATCGGAGCGCGCGAGGCCCTCCAGGAGGGCGTCGGCCGCGGCGTACGGGTCCAGATCGTGGGCCGCGACGGCGGCGAGCGTCCGTTGCGTCGTCGTGCCCCCCGAGCGGCCGTGCAGCCGGGCCCGCAGCCGGTCCGCCACGATCGCCCAGACGAGCGACTCGGCCCGGGCCAGGCGGGCATCGGACGTGGCATCAGCCGCGCCGGACGCACGGTGGCGATCGAGCGCCGCGAGGAGCTCCGGGACCCCCTCGCCCGTCGCGGCCGTGGTCACCAGCACCTCGGGCCGCTTCGGCTGTGGGCGGTCCGCGGCCCCGCTGCGGCCGACCGTCGGGACGAGCATCGCCCGGAGCTGGGACGCGGTCCGCTGGGCGCCCGGCCGATCGCCCTTGTTGACGACCACGAGATCCGCCACCTCGAGCAGGCCCGCCTTGATCGCCTGGACCTCGTCGCCCATCTCGGGCGCCTCGAGGACGACGGTCGTGTCGGCCGCCGCCGCGACCTCGACCTCGCTCTGGCCGGTTCCCACCGTCTCGATCAGGACGAGGTCGAACCCCGCCGCATCGAGCACCGCGGTGGCTGCGCCGGTCGTCGAGGCGAGCCCGCCGGCGTGGCCGCGGGCGGCCATCGAGCGGATGAACACGTCCGGGTCGGACGCGTAGCTCTGCATCCGGACCCGGTCGCCGAGCAGGGCGCCGCCAGTGATCGGCGACGAGGGATCGACCGCGACCACGGCCACGGACCGGCCCGCCTCGCGGACGCGGCCGATCAGGGCGGCAACGAGCGTGGACTTGCCGGCGCCCGGCGGTCCCGTGATCCCCACGACGTGGGCGCGACCGGCGCGCGGGTACAGGATCCGGAGCGCGGCCTCCGCCACCGCCGAGCGGTTCTCGACCGCCGTCAGGAGGCGCGCGAGCGACCGGCGATCACCGTCGATCGCGGCCTCCGCCAGCTCGGTCGCGCGGCCGCTCGGGTCCGACGCGCGAGCGATCGGGTCGGGGGCGGGCTGCCCCACGCTCAGTCCCGCGGTCGGGCGTGTGCCCGGAGGTAGTCGGCGACCTCGGCGATCGTGGTCCCCGGGCCGAAGACCCGCGACACCCCGACCTCGGCGAGGGCGGTCACGTCGTCGTCGGGGATGATCCCGCCGGCCGTCACGAGGACATCGTCGAGGCCGGCCTCGCGGAGGAGCTTCGTGATGCGCGGCAGGAGCGTCATATGGGCGCCGGACAGGATCGACAGCCCGACGACGTCGACGTCCTCCTGGAGCGCCGCCGTCGCGACCATCTCGGGAGTCTGGCGGAGCCCGGTATAGACGACCTCGAATCCCTCGTCGCGAAGGCCGCGGGCGAGGACCTTGGCGCCGCGGTCGTGGCCATCGAGGCCGGGCTTGGCGATGAGCACCTTGATCGGTCGGTCAGGCATGGCCGGATTGTAGGCCGCAAGTCGGCGCGCGCCACGGCCGGGTGTCGCCCGGCCCGGCGGAGCTTCGCCGGCTGAGCATCCCGACGTCGGCCTCGGCGGCAGGAACGTCGACGACATCGGCCTCGGCGGCAGGAACTTCGCCCGACACTCGTCCCGGGACTCGTACGGCGCCATTCACCGGAGATTGCCTGGGTCTCGGGCGTCGGCGGCTCTCGAACCGCGCTCGAGCCGCACCTCCAGGGCGGCGATCGCCGCCCGATTGACGCCGTACGAGTCCGCAGGCGAATCCATGACGACGTTGCGTGACCACTCCGTCAGGCCGGCCCTGACTTCGCATCGATCCGGGCGGGCCAGCAGCGAAACCCGGATCAGCCGCCGCAGGGACGTGGCGCCAGTCAGCGACGACCTCCCGGATCCCCCGAACGCCGTCAGGCGCCGGATGACGGACGGGCGAGGTGCGCGAAGAACTCGGCGCGGGTCCGGTCGCGGGTGCGGAACAGCCCCAGGACGGCGGACGTGGTCATGACGGTGCCGGGCTTGCGCACGCCGCGCATCACCGCGCACAGGTGGGTCGCCTCCACCACGACGCCCACGCCCTGGGGTTCCAGCCGCTCCGACAGGAAGTCGGCGATCTGCTGGGTGAGCCGCTCCTGGACCTGGAGCCGGCGGCTGTACATCTCCACGATCCGGGGGATCTTCGAGAGGCCGATCACCCTGCCGCGGGGGATGTAGGCCACGGCCGCCTGCCCGAAGAACGGCAGGAGGTGGTGCTCGCACAGCGAGTAGAACGGGATGTCCTTGACGACGACCATCTCCGAGTAGTTCACGTCGAAGACGGCGCCGTTGATGAGCCGCTCCGGGTCGACGTGGTAGCCGGCGGTGAGCTCGGTGTACATCCGATGGACCCGTTCCGGCGTGCCCTGGAGGCCCTGCCGCTCGGGATCCTCGCCGATCTCGGTGAGGATCTCGTGGACGGCCGCCTCGACCCGCCCGTTGCCCGCGTGCTTGCCAGCGCCCTCGATCAGCGTTTCGGCCTGCCGCGGAACGTCACCGATCTCGGTCTCGATCTCGTCGACGATCGCGCGGACGTGCGGGGGCAGCTCGGGGGTGGTGGCCATGGCTGCGATGGTACGCCGGGCCGCCGATCCGGACGCTCAGCGGTCCGAGCCGTGCTCTCCGAACCCGCCGGCCGGGAGCGGCTCGTACGGCCGGCGCTCGGCGCCGCGCAGCCATGCCCGGGCGTTCGCGCCGAGCGACGGCCGGTGGTAGCCGCCCTCCTGGAGGATCACGAGCCGCCGCCCGAGCGCCGCGACCCGCCGCCCGCACTCGTGGTACACGGCCGTCGTCAGGGCGAAGTCACCGATCGGGTCATGGCCATAGGTGTCGAACCCGAGCGACACGACGACGATCTCGCCGGGCGTGTCCGCGATCGCCGCGAGCCCGCGGTCGAGCGCGTCGAGGTAGGCCGAATCGTCCGTACCGGACGGCAGCGGGATGTTCAGGTTGGCCCCGCTCCCCTCCCCCTCGCCGACCTCGTCGGCCCGGCCGAGGAAGTACGGGAACTGGTAGTCGGGATCGGCGTGGAGCGATACGTACAGGACGTCGCCGCGGCGCCAGAAGATCTGCTGCGTGCCGTTGCCGTGGTGGTAGTCGACGTCGAGGATGGCAACCCGCTGGCCCGTCGACCGGGCCACGGCATCCGCGGCGATCGCGGCGTTGTTGAAGAAGCAGTAGCCGCCGGCCATCGATCGGGCGGCGTGATGACCGGGTGGCCGGCACAGCCCGTAGACCGCCGGCTCGCCACCGAGCACGAGGTCCGCCGCCGTCAGGGCGACGTCCACCGCCGCCCGGGCCGCCCCAGCCGTGCCCGCGACGATCGGGTTCGCCGTGTCCAGGCCCCACCACCCGGCCCGACCCGCTGCGCTGCTCGTCTCCGGGCGCGCCGCGAGAAGTCCGGGTGTCATCCCCTCGAACATCCGGAAGCTCGGGTAGGTGTCCGCGATCAGGTTCGGCCGGTTGAGCGCCTGGGCCCGGGCGGCAGGCCACGCCTCCTGGACGAACCGGAGCAGCCCCGGGTCGTGCACGGCGAGGATCGGGTCGGTGCCGTGCTCGGTTGGCGCGACGATCGCAAACCCGCCGTCGGCCTCGAGCGTCGTGCGAATCCGCTCCGCGCGCTCGGCGACCTCGTTGGCGGGGATGGCGACGCCCGTCACCGTCTCGGTGACGATGTCGTGGGCCAGGTGCGCCGGGCTGTAGACGACCTTCACGGGCGAAACCTCCTCGGGCGACAGCCTAGCGGCCGAGGATCGCGGCCGTGATCTCGTCCGGCCGATAGCGCAGGAGATTGTGGCCGGGCGCGTCGACCTCGACGACGACGGCGTCCACCGACAGCGGAGGCTCGGGCCCGGCCGACTCGCCGCCCTCGGACGTCCGCCGGACGACCACGATCGGCGCCGCGACCCGCCGCAGGACCGCGTCCGGCTCGTACGAGAACATCGAGCGCACCGTCGCCTCGAGCGCGTGCGGTCGGGTCGCCGGCACCAGACGCCCGGCCGGCGTCTCGACGACCGCGGCCCGCGCCGCCCGTTCCTGGTCGTCGTCCCAGCTGGCCGGGTCCCAACCACGCCGATCGGCGAGGTAGGCCGCCATCGAGCGCATCACCTCGGGCGGCTCGTCGAGTCCGCGCAGGAACTCGTCGACGTCCATCCCGGTCGCCGTCGGCAGGTGCTCGAGGCCGCCGTCGACGAGGACGAGCAGGGCGCACTGCTCGCCGAGCTCGACGGCCGCCGTGGCGGCGGCGATCGCCCCGAAGCCATGGCCGACGAGGACGACCCGCCCGACCGGATCGTCGGGATCGAGGGCGCCCGAGCCCTCGGCCACGGCGATGACATCGCCGGCGAGGACATCGAGGTCGTAGGCGCCATCGTCGGTCGGCGCGTCCGACAGCCCGTGACCGCGGAGGTCCATCGCGAACGCTCGCCGCGCGGCGATCAGCCGACGCGCCACGGGCGCCCAGACCCAGGCACTCGTCGCGAGACCGTGGACGAGGACGACCCCCGGCGCGCCGTCTCCGCCCCAGTCGAGGAAGTGGATCCGATCGCCCGGTGCGACGACGACGACGTACCCCGGCGGCTCGGGGGGCGGATCGGGCGGGACGAAGCGTGCCACGCGGCTACGATAGGCCGACATGCCGAAGCGCCGCCGCGGCTCCCGGAGCGCGTTCCGCTCGCCGAGTGCCCACGTCCCGTTCGAGCGCCTCGTGGAGCGGGCCCTCGCCGGCATCCCCGATCCCTACCGCGAGGCGCTGGCCGAGGTCGCGATCGTCATCGACGACGAGCCGAGCCCACAGCAGCGTCGCGACAACGAGCTCCCGGACGGGGAGATGCTCTACGGCCTGTACGAGGGCGTGCCGCGGACCGAGTACGGCGCCGACTGGTCCGGCTTGCCGAACCGGATCACGCTCTTCCGGCTGGTGCTCGAGGAGGACTTCCCCGACCCGGTCGAGCTTGCCGAGGAGGTCCGGATCACGGTGATCCACGAGCTCGCCCACCACCTCGGGATCGACGACGACCGGCTCGACGAGCTCGGCGTCTAGGCAGACTCCGGTCAGCCCCGTGCGGCTCCCGGCAGCGGCGCGGCACCGGCCAGCAGCTCGCCGACCCGGTTGACGTCCACGTTCCCGCCCGAGGCGACGACGACCACCCGCTCGCTGTCGCGGATCGGGATCCGCCCGAACAGAACCGCGGCCAGCGCGGCCGCGCCCGCCGGCTCGAGCGCCTGCTTCATCCGCTCGAGGGCGAAACGGAGGCCCGCCAGGATCGTGGCGTCGTCGATCTCGACCAGCCCGTCGAGGTAGTGACGGCACATCGCCAGCGTCAGCACGCCCGCAAACGGGGCGGCCAGCCCGTCCGCGACCGTCGCCGGTTCGAGCGTCACGGGCTCGCCGGCCGCGAAGGCGAGCGCCATCGCCGCCGACCCGTCCGGCTCCACGCCGTACACCCGCGTCCCCGGCCGGACCTCCTTGACCGCGGCCGCGATCCCCGAGATCAGCCCGCCGCCACCGACTCCGACCACCACCACGTCGACGTCAGGCATGTCCTCCGCGATCTCCAGCCCGACGGAACCGTGGCCGGCGATCACCGCCGCGTCGTCGAAGGGGTGGACGAAGGTGAGGCCCCGTTCGTCGCGCGTCCGCTCGAGCGCCCGGTACGCGCCGCCCACGTTCGCGCCCTCGAGGATCACCTCCGCGCCGTAGTCCCGGCAGGCCTGGACCTTCGTCGGGTTCGCCGCGGCGGCCATGACGACGGTGATCGGGACGCCCGCCTCGTGACCGGCCCAGGCGTAGGCCTGCCCGGCATTGCCGGCCGACATCGTGATCGCGCCGCGGGCCCGCTGGTCGGGGTCGAGCGTCGCGATCCGGTTCGTCATCCCGCGTGCCTTGAACGAGCCGGTCTTCTGGAGGTGCTCGGCCTTGACGTGGAGGCGCCCATCGGCGAGGCGGGGACCACCGGTCGCGGCCAGGAAGCGAGCCGCGGTCTCGCTCGACAGGATCGGCGTCCGATGGATCCGGGGCGCGACCCGCTCGCGGGCGGCCCGGATGTCGTCAAGCGTGACGAGGCGATCGGCGGTCGTCATCGACGGGAGTATGGCACGAGCGCACTTGCGCGTTTGCGCAAGTCGTGACATCATCGACGCCGAATGTTGGACACGGCTCCGTCGCCAGCCTCGAGCGAGTTCGACCGGCAGCGCTACGCCGCGGTCGGCCGGGCCCTCGCCGACCCGAAGCGCCTGTGCGTCCTCGAGTCGCTGGCCGCGGGTGAGCTCTCCGTGAGCGACCTGTCGGTCAAGGTCGGGTGCCAGGTCCCCAACATGAGCCAGCACCTCGCCGTGCTCCGCAGCGCCGGCCTCGTCCGGAGCCGCCGCGACGGGTCGTCCATCTTCTATCGCCTCGCCGACGTCCGGGTTCTCGAGGCCTACCGGCTCATCCAGAGCCTGGCCGGATCTGGCGCCTGAGCTCCCGGATCACGAAAGGAACCATCACGCAATGTCCATCCAGCACGCCACCGACGACACCTTCGAGCAGCTCGTCCTCAAGAACGACAAGCCCGTCGTCGTCGACTTCTGGGCCACCTGGTGCGGCCCCTGCAAGATGGTCGCCCCGGAGATGGAGAAGATCGCCGCGAAGTACGAGGGCGCGATCGACGTCGTCAAGGTCGACGTGGACGCCAATCCCCGGATCTCGCAGGCGTTCAACATCATGAGCATCCCGACGATCGCCTTCTTCCGACCCGGCCAGCAGCCGATGGGCGTGGCCGGCGCCCGGCCGATGGAGGCGCTCGAGGCCCAGTTCGGACTGGCCCAGTACGCGACCGCCAAGACCCCTTCGGAAGCCTGACCGGCGACAGCCGGCCGACGGGGCGCCCGGCGGCGCCGTCGCCACCCCGTCGATTCAGCGGACCCGCTTGGCCCGCACCCTTCGATACGCGCTGAGGAACCACGCCTCGATCCGGTCGACGGCCTCGTCGTCCAGCTCGGCCGGCGTGTAGGTCAGCCAGTCCGGGCCCCGGTCGGATCCTGCCGTTCCGGGCGTCCGAAGCGCCGCCCGCGCCACCTGCGGGTCGAGCCGGAACGTGGCCGCTTCGCCCGTCAGCACGGCGAACGGCGCGGGGCCCGCGAACCAGGTGATCGCCTCGCCGTCCGCGTCGGTCGAGACGCCATCGAGTCCCTCCGCTGCGGCCGCGAGGACGTCGCCCAGGCCCAGCCCGGCGGCGGGTTCCTCCGTCATCCCGCCTGCGCGGCGTCGAGGATCGCCGCGAGGTCGGCCCGGTGGTCCTCGTAGTGCTCGATCGTCTCCTCGTAGAAGAAGCGCTGCTGGTCGGCGTTCTTGACCCAGCGCGTCTCCGGGACGACGGTCAGGAAGCCGCGCAGCTCGCCGGCGACCCGGGCGAACTCCTCGCGAACCTCGGCGAGCGGCTTCTCGCGCCACGTCGTCTCGGCCTCGGCATTGACGATGTCGCCTCCACGCTCGTCCCAGTCCGCTTCGGCCTGCCGCCGCGAGACCGACTCGTCGCCGACGGCGAGCTCCCGGGCGACGTCCAGTGACAGGAGCTGCCAGGTGAGGAGATGGCCCATCAGGTCGCGCCCGGACCAGCCGTGGGCGCCCTCGACCGGTCTCTCGAGGTCCTCGTCGGACAGCTGCGACAGAGCCTCGTAGGGCCGCCAGGCGTCCCGTTCGTCCTCGAGGAAGGACAGCGCGTCGGTGTACATGGCGCCATCGTAGCGGCCAGCGCCGCTCAGGCCGCCGGCGGCGGCGCGGCACGCGACGGGCCGGGAACCGGACGAGACGCAGGACGAGGTGCGGCGGCGTACGCTCCGACCGATGACCGTCGAGCCGCCACGCCTGCCGCCGCCCCTCCCGCCGCCGGTCGGCCAGGCCGCGAGCGCCGATCCGGCCGCGGCACCGCCGACCGTTCCGCGGACGACGGGCGTCGTGTTCGTCCACGGCATCGGCACCCAGGTCGCGCGCGAGACCCTGTTCGACTGGGCCCGTCCGATCCTCGACGTCCTGACCACCTGGCGGCGGGAACGCGACGAGCTCGGGCTCGGGCCGGTCGGCGAGAACCCGGTCGGCTCGGCCAGTGTGTCCGACCCGGACAACCCCTGGATCGAGGTCGACATCCCAGCGGCCGGCGCTCGAGCCCGGGAACAGTGGCTCCTCACCGAGGCGTACTGGGCCGGCGACATCCGGGCGCCGTCGTTCACGGACGCCATCGGCTACGTGATGCGGCGGGTGCGCGGGATCATTCGCGGCATCGCCGAGGGCTACGGCGTGCGCGAGCCGCGCCGGCTCGTCCGCCTCAACGAGCTGCTCGAGGCCAACGAGGGCAACCCCGACCCGATCGTCCAGGAGCGGGTCACCGAGCTGCGCCGCTCGCTCGGCCGGCGCTGGAAGATCGTCGACGGGCTCGATTCGCTGTGGCAGCCGCGGATCGTCCGCGGGACCCTGTCGGTCGTCGCCAGCGCTGCGGCGCTGCTCGCGCTCGCGATCTACGCCCCGCTCCGTGCGATCCCGATCTCGGCCATCAGCAGGAAGGTCGAGCAGGCGGCGCTCGACACGTTCCTGATCTCGTGGTTCGGCGACCTGCCGATCATCCTGGACGACGCGGCGCAGTCTGCGGCGATCCGCACCCGGCTCGTCGAGCGGGTCGCCTGGCTGCGCGCCCGCGGTTGTCGCGACGTCGTCCTCGTGGCGCACTCGGGCGGCACGGTCGTCAGCTACATGACGCTGCTGCGCTACAGCCAGGAGCAGTTCCCGGTCACCAAGCTGATCACCTTCGGGGAGGCGATCCAGCTGGCCTGGCGGCTCGAGCGGGAGGCCGGCGACTGGGTGGCGGGCAATCCGCTCAGGGGCGACCTCACGGAGAACCGACCCGGCCTGAGGTGGATCGACATCTGGGCGTCGTACGACCCGGCTCCGTCGGGCCAGCTCGTCGGGGTCCCGGGCAGCCCCCTGGTCGCGGTCCAGTCGCTCGCCGACGAGCCGGACGATCCACGCATCCACGTCGAGAGCCGGCCGGTCACGAACTACATGCACCTGGCGCTCGACCACGGCGGCTACTGGACGAACGACGAAGGGTTCCTGATCCCGCTGATCCGCCACCTCGACGACCCGGCCGGCGATGGATCGGCGTCGCGCTTCTTCGGGAACTCCCTCGACCGGACGATCCGGACGGAGCGGCGGCGGCGACGCGTGTCGATCCTGCTGGCCTGGCGCTGGTCCGCGTTCCTGCTCGGCCTCCTTGCCCTGGGTGTCGCCTGGTGGTCATCGGTCGACCTTGCGACCGTGGGACACTCGGTGGCGGGCGTCTGGGGGCTGCTGCCCGCGCATCAGCTCGTCAGCGGGCCGATCTCCGGGATCGGCAACGCGGTCGACGTGATCTGCCGGGCGCTCGGGGTCCCCTGGGTCAGCACGGGACTCGCCGGCGTCGGTCCACTGCTCCTGGGCGTCGCCGTCCCCCTGGCCGCGGTCTTCCTCGTCTACCGCCGCGGGGTCGCCAGCTGGACGGCCCACGACGCCATCGAACGGGCGGCGATCCGGCGCGAGCGGTTCCCCGGACCGGGCCGGCGATCGGCACGCTCCGAGGGGATCCTCCTGGCGGGCGGGCTCGGAGCGGTCGTGCTCGCGGCGGCGGCGCCCGGCGTCGTGACCATGCTCGGCTACCTGGCCCTGGTCGCCCTGGTGGCGGCGGTCGCGCGGGTGCGGGGCTGACGGGAGCGAGCGCCTTCGCGCCCGTCCCGGCGCGTCAGACGAGGACCGGTTCGCGGTACTCCCCGAAGACGCCGCGCAGGACTGCACACTGCTCGCCGAGCGTGGCGTAGGCGGCCGCGCAGCGCAGGAAGTGCGGCATCAGGTTCGTCTCGCTCGTCCCGGGCCTGGCGGCGGCCTCGCGCAGTCCCGCAAGCGCGGCGGCGACCGCCTCGGGGTCGCGCTCGCGGCGCGTCCGCTCGAGGCGGGCCATGTGGGCCTCGAACGAGCCGGGCGGCACGGACAGGACCGGGATCGGCGTCTGCTCCGACGCGTCGACATAGGCGTTGACCCCGACGACGCGCCGCTCCCCCGCGTCGAACTCGCGCTGGTAGCGATACGCGGCGTCGGCGATCTCGTGCTGGGGATATCCCTCGCCGATCGCGGCGACCATGCCCCCGCGCCGGTCGATCTCGTCGAGATAGCGCCAGACCTCGCGCTCGGTCTCGTTGGTGAGCGCCTCGACGAACCACGAGCCGCCGAGCGGATCGATCGTGTTCGCCACGCCGGTCTCCTCGGCCAGGACCTGCTGCTGGCGGAGGGCGAGCAGGGCGGCTTCCGCGGTCGGCACCGCGAGGGCCTCGTCGTAGGCGTCGGTGTGGAGCGACTGGGTCCCGCCCAGGATCGCCGCGAGGGCCTGGGTCGCGACCCGGGTCAGGTTGTTGAGGGGCTGCTGCGGCGTGAGCGACACGCCGGCGGTCTGGGTGTGGAACCGCATCCAGGTGGAGCGCTCGTTCTCGGCGCGGTAACGCTCGGTCATCAGCTTGTACCAGATCCGGCGCGACGCCCGGAACTTCGCGATCTCCTCGAAGAAGTCCGAGTGGGAGTTGAAGAAGAAGCTCAGGCGCGGGGCGAAGTCGTCCACCCGCAGCCCGCGGGCAAGGGCCGCCTCGACGTAGGCCATCCCGTCGGCGATCGTGAATGCCAGCTCCTGGATGGCGGTCGAGCCGGCCTCGCGGATGTGGTAGCCGCTGATCGAGATCGTGTTCCAGCGCGGCATCTCACGCGCCCCGAACTCGATCGTGTCGGTCACGAGGCGCATGGACGGCTCGGGCGGGAAGAGGAACTCCTTCTGGGCGACGAATTCCTTGAGGATATCGTTCTGGGTGGTGCCCTCGAGGTTCGCCCGCGGCACGCCCGCCTTCTCCGCCGCCACGATGTACATCGCCCAGATCGGGGCGGCCGGTGAGTTGATCGTCATCGACGTCGAGACCTCGTCGAGCGGCAGACCCGCGAGCAGGACCTCCATGTCGGCCAGGCTGCTGACCGCGACCCCACACGTCCCGAACTCGCCCTCGGCCTCGGCGTCGTCGGTGTCGTACCCGTAGAGCGTCGGCATGTCGTAGGCGATCGACAGGCCGGTCTGGCCGGCCGCGAGGAGCGAGCGGAAGCGGGCGTTCGTGTCTTCGGCCGCGCCGAAGCCAGCGAACATCCGCATCGTCCAGAGACGGCTCCGGTAGCCGGTCGGGTGGATCCCGCGGGTGAAGGGCGGCTCGCCGGGCAGGCCGACGTCGCGCAACGGGTCGAAGTCGTCCCAACGACCCCGGTCGGGGTCCCGAAGACGGTCGCCGTGGTGGTCGACCAGGGTGGGACCGCCACCGCCGGCCGGCCCGGCATCCGCGCCGGCGCGGGGATCGGGCTGCCACGACCACGGGCCGTAGAGCCGGTCGACCTCGGTGTCGCTGATCGTGCTGAAGCGCGGCCGGCGCTCCGGCGCACGCTCGATCGCGGACGCGAGGCGGCGCTCTTCCCAGGCGCGTTTCCGTGCCGACCACGTCATGGCCGGGACCTTAGCACGGGGCGCCGACGGGGCGGCCCAGCGACCCTCAGTGCGAGCGTGAGGCGCGCGTGTCGGACGCGGCGGTGGCCGGAGGAGCGGTGCGCGACGCGATGGGAGCGTTCACCCGCGTTCGCGAGCGGTTGCGGATCGAGCGCAGCAGCAGGAACGCCTCGGCGATCGTGACGATCGGCAGGAGGCGCCGCGGCAGGACGCGCAGGAGCAGGATGCGGGCGACGGTCTTCAGCATCGGCGAAGCATGCGCCCGGCCTCGCGCCGTCCGTTCACGCGACGGAGGGCGCGACGTGTCGTCCGCATTGCGACCCGTCAGCCGCCGAAGGCGTCCACCGCCGAACGGACGATGCCCTCGTGGCGTTCCTTCGTCTGGATCTCGCGGATGAAGTCGCCGACGAGGGCGGCTGCCACGAACCCGTCGCGCTGCCAGACGACGATGCTCTGGTAGGACTCCCCGTTGAGGACGTCGATCCGGCGAGCGGACACCCCGTCGCTGACCCGGTAATCGGAGACGGCGACCGAGTCGACCTTGCGCCCGGTTCGCGCGCCGGCCTCGTAGAACTCCGCGAGCCACGCCGGCTCGAGCGCCGGGCCACCGGCCGAACGAAACACCGCGAGGCTCACCCCGCTGTCGTCGCCGGTCTCCCAGGTGGCGCCGGCGAACCGCAGCTCGGTCACGCCACGACCGGCGAGCGTTCCGAGGCCGCCCGCGGTGCAGGCTCGGCCGGAGTCGAGCTCCTTCGGCGCGGCTCCGGACCACGACGTCGGAACGATCGCCTCGAGCTCCGGGTAGGCGCCCGGCGCGCTGCCGTCCGCGCTGCACGGCCCGCTCGGGTCGAACGGCTGGCCACATCCTGCCAGGACCGTGACCACCACTGCCAGGAGCACTGCGACGTGCAGCCGACCGGCGCGGCCGGGCCTGCCGGGCAGCGTCGAACGGGGTCGGGGGCCGGGGAGCACGGATCGATGATACGGCCCGGCGCGGGATCACCGAGTGGCGGGGTCGGGCGTTCCCCACGTCGATCCTGCGCACCCGTGGAAACGCATCGCGGTCATGTCGCCGGACGCCGGTGCGCCCGGACACCTGGTACGCCCGTCCCGGATTGGTGCTCGGATGCGCCCACCTATCGCCGCCGTCAGGCCGGGACGAGTCGGTCATACCGGCTCGTCGGCCGTGCGGGGTACGGTTCGTCCCAGCCGTAACGCGACTCTCCCGGGAACACCCTGGGGTGTCGGTCACGGACCCGGGGACGGCCCGCGGTTCACTCGATGACGGTTCGAGCGCCGCGGATCCCGGACCCAGGTCACGAGCCGAGTAACCACGGATCATCGGCCAACAGGCCCGGGCCGCGATACGGCAGCACTGATCGCTCCGGGGTTCATTCGCCGCCTCATCGCCCTCCGGGTCATCCGGGGGGCGATCTCCGTGCCCGGCGCCGGCGATCTGCGGCGACTCAGGCGGTCCGACCGCGACCCCCGGACTCGGCGGGCGGCCGCGCCCGTCGCCGAACGCCGGTTCGATCGAGCTCGTCGCGGATGACGCGCGCCGCGGCCACGAGATCCCGGTCTCGCGTGATCGTGGTCGCGAGCCAGTCGATGTACGACGGCTCGAATCCTGCGACCTGGCCGAGCGTGTGACCGTGGAACTTGCCGAACTCGAGCTCACGCTCGAGGGCTTCGGCAAGGGGTGGGCCCGGCGACTGGCGGAAGTCGCGCATCGTCGACCGCGCGAGGGGGCCCGTCGGCGTGCTGGCGCGGGGAGGCTCGCGCTCGGATTCCGACGAGCGATACGGCGACTGGCCACGGAGGATCGGCCCGGCCCCAGGCGTGCCGGCATCGCGGAGCGGCTGGTTCCGCGGCCGGACGGTGTGCGACGTGTCGACCCGGGCCGTGACCGGTCGCGTCGGCTTCGGGCGGGGCGGACCGCCGCGGCCGGGCCGGCGCGGATCCGCGTCGCGGGCAGCACCGTCGGTCGTGGAGTCCGGCGGGCCCGCCCAGCGCTTGCCGAGGCGCCCGCCATCGCGCGTCAGCGCCGCGTAGGCGTCGTTGATCTCGGCCATCCGCTGGGTCGCCACCCGCGAGGCAGCCGGGTCGTCACCGGTCAGATCGGGATGGTGCGTCCGCGCCAGGCGTCGCCAGGCCGCCTTGATCTGGGTGGGGCTGGCCCCGACGTCGACGCCGAGGACGCCGTGGGGATCGCGCTTGGTCACGGGTCGAGTCTATCGGCCGCGTGCGAGCCCGGCCTTCGATTTGACAGGTCGGCCGTGCGGGCCGTCCCATTACCCGGTGTCCACCATCCGGCGGGCCGGGATCGCCACCGCGATCGCCGCCGCCCCGCTCGCCCTGGCGTATCGCTTCGCCCTGCTGTATCGCAGCCGCGCCGGCTACCCGACGCCGCGCCCTCCGCAGCGGACGCCGGCCGACCTCGGCCTCGGCTACGAGGACATCGCCGTCCCGACGACCGATGGCCTGACCCTGCCCGGCTGGTTCGTGCCGGCCGCCTCGGGCGAAGCCGGTCCCGGCGTGGCCATCGTCCACGGCTGGGAATCCGCGCGGGACCGGCTCCTGCCGATCGTCCAGTTCCTCCACGCGGCCGGGTTCCACTGCCTGGTCGTGGACGTCCGCGGCCACGGCGCCAATCCGGCCGAGACGCTGCCGATCACGGCAGGCGAGTTCGGGGCGGACGCGCTCGCGGCGTGGCGCGCGCTCGACGCCCGACCCGAGGTGACGCGCGGAGCGGTGCTCGGCCACTCCATGGGCGCGATCGGCACGATCCTGGCCGCCGCCGCGGAGCCGCGGATCGCCGCGGTCGTCGCCACGTCCTCGCCGGCCGACCCGTGGCGCCTCACGCGCCAGACCTTCCGGCTCGCCCGCCTCCCCTTCCCCGACCCGATCGCCTATCCTCTCGCCTGGCTGACGACCCGGATCTACCTCCAGCCACGCGGCCACGCCCTGGCCGACATCTCGGCCTCGGAAGCCCTGCGCCGGATCGACCGACCGGTCCTGCTCGTCCACGGCAGCGCGGACGCCGTCGTCCCGGTCACCCACCTCGGTCGCCTGCGCCGGATCACGGCGGCGGCAGGCCACGAGGCCGAGACGCTCGAGATCCAGGGCGGCCAGCACTCGTGGCTGTACGAGTTCCCGGCGTACCGCCGGACCGTCGCGGCATTCCTGGCCCGGGCCCTCGGCGGCCCGCTGGACGAGGCGACCGCGGCCGCCAGGGCCGAGGCGGTCGACGCGCGGCGGCTGCCCGACACGGTCCGTCCTCCGACCCAGATCGAGCAGGAGCCGGGGGGCTTCCGATCGCTCGTCCGGATCGCGGCGCCACGCCGCCGTCCGCAGGCGGTCGCCCTCGCTCCGGATGCGACCGCCGACGCGGAGCTTCCGGGGGCGGACGAGATGGACGCCGCCGAGCCCGCGGTCGCCGACCCCGCCGACGCGCGCCGGGCCACCGGGACGGAGATCGTGGGGTGAGCGACCGCGGCACGACCGGGATGTCCGTGTGGGAGGCCGTCTCCACCAAGCGTGTCGTCCGCAGGTTCGCGGGTCGCCCGCTCGAGCCGGACCATCTCGTCCGGATCCTCAATGCCGGACGTCGGGCGACGAGCTCCAAGAACCTCCAGCGCTGGGACTTCATCGTCTGCCGCGACCGCGAGCATCTCGGCCGGCTCGCGAAGGTCGGCCCGTGGGCCGGCCATCTCGCGGGGGCTGCCGTGGGGATCGCCCTCGTGACCCCGGATCCGCGAGCGGCAGACAGCCCGCTGTCGGTGATGTTCGATCTCGGGATGGCGGCGGCCAACATGATGCTCGTCGCCTGGGAGCTCGGGATCGGGAGCGTCCCGGCCACGGTCTACGAGCACGATCTCGCCCGCGAACTGCTCGGCTATCCCGAGGATCGCCACTGCGAGTACCTGCTCTCGTTCGGATACCCGGCGGAGGCGGGGGCCCTGACCCGGCCCAATAGGGCCGGCGGGCGGAACCCCCTCACGGACATCCTCCACGACGAGCGCTGGTAGCGGACGGATGCGGGCCGGCGCGGCGCTGCCGCCTGGCGCGGCACCATGAGCGGACGGGTCGTGGTCTTCGGGGCGGCGTCGTGGAACACGATGATCCGGGTCGAGACGTTTCCGGATCCGGCACCGGGCAGCGTCTTCCCGCAGGGGTGGCACGAGGCTGTCGGGTCGTCGGGCGCGGGCAAGGCGCTCAACCTTGCCCGGCTCGGCGTGGAGGTCACGCTCCACTGCCTCCTCGGCGACGACGAGGCCGGCGCGCGAGTGCGGGCGACGCTGGAGGATGCCGGCGTGACGGTGGACGCTGTCCGGGACCCGACCGGCACCGCCCGCCACGTCAACCTGATGGACGGGTCCGGTCGCCGCCTGTCGTTCCTGCTCCACACGGGCGATCCGGCCGCCCGGTACGACCCGACCCGCGTCGAGCAGCTCGTCGCGGCGGCTGACCATGTCCTGGCCGAGATCGTCGAACCGGCCCGGGCGGTCCTGCCCGTCGCCCGCCGTCTCGGCCGTCCGACCTGGACGGACCTCCACGACTCGCGCGGCGAGCGGTCCTGGGACGATGACTTCCGGACGGCCGACCGCGTGTTCTTCAGCACCGAGCACATGGCCGATCCGCGGCCGTTCATGGAGCGCCTGCTGGCCGCGGGACGCGAGCTCGTCGTGGCCACCCGCGCCGCCGCCGGCGCGATCGCCCTCAGCGCGGCGAACGGCTGGTTGGAGGTTCCGGCTGTGCCGGTCGAGGGGGTGGTCGACACGAACGGAGCCGGGGACGCGTTCCTGGCGGGCGTGGTCCACGGCGAGCTGATCGGCCTGCCCATCCGGGAATCCCTGGCGCTCGGCGCAACGGTCGCTGCACGTGCGGTGCAGTCGCCCGAGCTCGCGCCGCCGCCATGATCGACCGCGTCACTGCCACCTGGGGCGCGTCCGGCATGGGTCGATCGGCAGGACGTCCCGGACAGGAACGTCAGCGGGTCTGGGGCGGGGCGCTCATCCCGTGGGCGGCGTCCCTGGCCAGCCGGCGACGCGGATGACGGGGTCGGCGCCGGCCGTCGACCTGATCACGGATCCGATGGTGCCATCGCCGGCTGGTCCCCGTCGCCACGGTCCTGGCTCTCGCGCTCCGCGGGATCCGGATCGAGGTGATCGAGTTCCCGCGGATCCAGCTCCAGCAGGTCCGGCTCGAGGTCGTCGTCATCGGCCGGATCGAGGGCGTCTCCCGGGTCGCCGCCCCGTGCCGCCGTCTCCGGCGCCGGGGCCCCGAGCTCGAGGTAGGCCTCGATCGCGGTGGCAAGACCGATGTCACGGCCGGCCTGCTCCGACAGGAACCACTTCTGTTCGAGGACGTCGCAGTAGGCCTGCACGAGGTCCCGACCCTGACCGACCGCTGCCGCGATCCGGGCCTGGGTCGGACGGTAGACGTCGCGCAGCCAGCGCTGGTCGACCTCGTCCGGCGCGATCGCCCGGCTCTCGCTCCACTCCAGCCACGCGCCGTATTCGTTCAGGTCGTTGAGGAGCAGCCGCGCCTGGCCCTCCAGCGCCCGGACCCGCGTCCGGCGCTCGAGCTCGCGAGCATGGAATCGGCGGGTCGTCACGCCCATCCGCAGGCGGACGCGTCCGTCGGAGGCGTCGGGGTCGAGGTCGAGATCGACCGAGTAGCCGAGATCGTTCAGGAGCCGGACCCGGCTCCGGATCGCCTGCCGGTCGCCGGGGTGGAGCACCGGCTCGTCCTTGATCACGGTCCAGATCTGGCGGTACTGGTCGCGAACGCGCTCCGCCGCGGCGATCGCGTCGTCCGCGTCGTCCGCCCAGCCCTGCATTGCGGCCAGATCGGCGAGGCCGAACGCCACGTTCTCCACGAGGATCTCGAGGTCGTACTCGCGCTGGCCGTCGGACAGCGATCCGTGCACCTCGCTGGTCTCGGCGTCCACGAGATAGGCCTGGATCCGGTCGCCGTCGCGCCGGAACAGGGTGTTGGCGAGCGAGCAGTCGCCCCAGTACACGCCGCTCCGATGGAGGTCGACGAGGAGGAAGGCCATCGCATCGAGGAGCCGGTCGCGGTACTGGCCGGGACCGACCGGCAGGCGCATCAGGAGACGCCGGTACTGGAGCGAGTGGGCCAGGAACTTCGTGACCAGGATCGCGCTCGAGCGGGCCGGCGCCTCGGCCACCCCGGCCGCCTCGACCGTGGGCAGCGCGAGACCCTCGAGATGGAGCAGGACCTCGTACTCCCGTCGCGCCACCGGAAGCGGCAGCTCCTTCAGGGCGTAGAGGCGACCGCTCGAGACGAGGAACCGGACGAGGTGGCGCGAGGGCCCGACCGGGACGTGGCGGAAGTCGAGGCGATCGGCGGGCCAGTCGGCCAGCGGCAGCTCCCAGGGCAGCTCGACGAGGTCGATCGCTGGGTCGCGCAACCGCAGTCGAGGGAAGCTGGTGGCCACGGCCGACGCCCGAGGATGGCGGCGATCAGAGCCGCTTGCGGAGATACGCGGCGACGGCTCCGTCGTAGCCGAGCTCCTCGTACAGCCGGCGGGCATCGGGTCGATGATGGCCGGCGGTGACTTCCGCGAATGCCGCCCCGACCTCGGTGCCGACCCGCTCGGCCTCGGCCATCAGCAGGCGACCGATGCCGCGCTCGCGCACGCCGGCGTCCACGACCAGGGCCATGATCCGGATGATCCGGTCCGAGTGCTCGAACCGCGGCAGGGCGTGGACGGCGACGAAGCCGAGGACCTCGCCGCCGTGGTCGGCCACGATCACCCGCGAATGCTCGGAGTCGAACCGGCCGAGCCGTTCCACGATGTCGCTCGGCCCCGACGGGTAGCCCTCGTCGGTGAACAGGGCGGCGATCCGCTCGGCGTCGTCGGCCGTGGCGGGACGGAGGGTCACGGGCTGGGGATCGGTCATGGCCGCGATGGTACCGCCGACCTCGGGACGAGGATCAGGTCCGGGTCGCCGATCCGGCCGCCCAGGACCACGACGGCGCGCCCGAACGGTCCGGCGACCGGAGCACTGAGCCGGACGCCCGCGGCGGCGGCTCGCGCGGCGAGCTCGGACTGGCCGATGCCGACCGCCACGTACCGCCCGGTCGGGCCTTCGTCGCTGCGGGCCAGCGCGGCCGCGAGGCGGCCCTCCGTGCTGGGCTCGGCGACCGCGAGCCTGCCCAGGGCGGTGTCGACGAGCGCCACCCGGGCGCCGAGCAGCGGGTCTTCGATCGTGGGCGGAGCGGCGGGGCCGTCGACGGCGACCCCCAGGTCACGGAGCGCACGCTCCAGGTCGACCGTCGCCCAGATCGTCGCCAGGCGAGCCGGGTTCGCGTCCTCCCCGAGCCAGGCCGTGTCCGGCGGGCCGTTCGTCACCTCAGGGCCGCAAGAGCAGGTCCGGCGACACGTCGCCGACCGGCACGAACCCGAGCGACTCGTACAGGCGGTGGGCCACGTGGTTGTCGTCGAAGACCCCGAGGTAGGTCCAGCGGCTGCCGTCGGCCAGCGCGTCGGCGACCGCGACCGAGGTCACCAGGCGACCGAGGCCGCGCCCCCGGAACGCCGGATCCGTCCCGATCGAGGACAGGTAGCTGGCGCCGGCGAACGTCGTGCGCCGGGCGACGGCCGCCGGTCGGCCGTCGACGCGGACGAGGATCGCGTGATAGGGGTCGGTGCTCAGGCCCTGGACGGCCTCGAGCTCCATCGCGACCCGCCGCTCCGTCTCGACCGCGAATGACGCCACCAGCACGCCGGCCAGTGCCGTCGCGGCCGCTCCCGCGGCCGGCCCCCGCAGGGCATGGAACCGCTCCACGGTCACGCCGTTCGGGTGGCCACCCGGATCGGGGGTGTCGGGGAGGACGGCACGTCCCGGATCGAGTGCCATCAGGAGGCCGCCGCCGTGGTCCACGAACCCGTTCGCGAGCAGCCGGGCGACGAGATCCGGTGGCGCGTCGAAGCCGGGCGCGGGCCAGACATGCGGGATCCGGTCCAGGCCGGCGAACAGGACCAGGATCTCGGTCAGGCGGCGGTCGAAGGCCGCGGGCGCACTGGGCCAGTCGAGCCCGGCGATCCGGTTCCAGAACGGCTCGCGGTCGGTCTCGTCGTGGAGCAGCCAGGCGTCGCCCAGGTCGCGGACCTCGCGGCTCACGATCGCGTGGGCGCACGCCTCGTGCCAGGCCAGCCAGCGCACGTCTTCCGGGGTCAGGTCCGCCGGCCGTCGCGGGCGGCGGCCCGGCGGGGCTCCCGGAGCGGACGGGGACGGCGACGTCATCGCGACACGATACCCGCCCCGCCCCGGCCCGCAATCCGGCCCACGGCGCCGCGACGTAGTTCCATGGGCGACCCGAGCCGCAGTCCCGGCCGGTCGCGCAGACCGCCGGAGGACCAGATGTCTCGAACCGTCCACGCTGCCACCCTGCTCGCCGTCCTCGTCCTGGCCGCGTGCGGCGGAGGCGCGTCTCCGAGTCCGGCCGCGAGCGGCGCCGGATCCACGCCGCCGCCGTCGACGGCGGCGGCGAGCCAGCCGGCCGGTCCCTCGGCGGCCGCGTCGCCGTCGGCGCTGGGCACGTGCGCGCCCGCGGACGACGGGGCGGTCGCCACCGTCACGGTCCGGATCGCGAGCTTCGCGTACAGCCCCGAGACGGTCGAGGCCAAGGTCGGCGACGTCGTCACCTGGACGAACGAGGACGGCGCCCCCCACACCGCGACCCTCGAGGACGGCTCGTGCACAACGGACACGCTCACGACCGGCTCGAGCGGGTCGCTCGTCTTCAGCGTGGCTGGCACCTACAGCTACAAGTGCGCGATCCATCCCGCCCGGATGAGGGGCTTCCGGATCGTCGTCAGGTAGGCCCGCAGAGGGGCGTCGTCCCGCACCGCGCCCGAGACGTCGACGCCGGTAGCATCAGCGGATGGCCTCCCCGTCGCCTGCCGACCGCCACCACCTGATCCGCGTCCAGGGCGCGCGTGAGAACAACCTGAAGAACGTCAGCATCGAGATCCCGAAGCGCCGGTTGACGGTGTTCACGGGCGTGTCCGGCTCGGGCAAGAGCTCGCTCGTCTTCGGGACCATCGCCGCGGAGTCGCAGCGGCTGATCAACGAGACGTACAGCGCCTTCGTCCAGGGCTTCATGCCGACGCTGGCGCGACCGGACGTCGACGTCCTGGACGGCCTGACGACCGCGATCATCGTCGACCAGGAGCGGATGGGCGCCAACGTCCGCTCCACGGTCGGCACGGCGACCGACGCCCACGCGATGCTCCGGATCCTGTTCAGCCGGCTCGGACAGCCCCACATCGGGCCACCGAACGCGTTCTCGTTCAACGTCCCGACCACGCGCGTCAGCGGGGTCCGTCACAGCGCCACCGGCGAGCGCACGGTCATCAGGAACGAGATCTACCTCGGCGGGATGTGCCCACGCTGCGAGGGCATGGGCCGGATCAACGACATCGACCTGACCCAGCTGTACGACGCCTCGAAGTCGCTGGCCGGAGGCGCCATCACCGTGCCCGGCTACACCGCCGACGGCTGGGCGACCCGGATCTTCATCGCGGCCGGGCTGGACCCCGACAAGCCCATCGGCGACTACACCGAGGTCGAGCTCCGGCGCTTCCTCCACCAGGAGCCGACCAAGGTCAGGGTCGAGGGCCTCAATCTGACCTTCGAGGGTCTCGTCCCCAAGGTCCAGAAGTCGATGCTGGGCAAGGACCGCGAGGCGATGCAACCGCACATCCGGGCGTTCGTCGATCGGGCGGTCACCTTCGCGCCGTGCCCGGAGTGCGCCGGCACCCGGCTCAACGAGGGAGCGCGCGGGTCACGCATCGATGGCATCAGCATCGCCGACGCCTGCGCCATGCAGATCACCGACCTCGCCGCCTGGGTCGCCGGCCTCGATGAGCCGTCCGTCGCCCCGTTGCTCGGGACCCTCGGCCACACGCTGGATTCGTTCGTGGAGATCGGGCTCGGCTATCTCTCGCTGGACCGACCGGCCGGCACGCTGTCGGGCGGCGAGGCCCAACGGACGCGGATGATCCGCCATCTCGGCTCCGCCCTGACCGACATCACCTATGTCTTCGACGAGCCGACGATCGGCCTCCACCCGCACGACATCGCGCGGATGAACGGGCTCCTGCTCCAGCTCCGCGACAAGGGCAACACCGTCCTGGTCGTCGAGCACAAGCCCGAGACGATCACCATCGCCGACCATGTCATCGACCTCGGACCGGGCGCGGGCGCGGCGGGTGGCGAGGTCGTGTTCGAGGGCAGTGTCGAGGAGTTGCGGGTCAGCGGCACGATCACCGGTCGCCATCTGGACGACCGCGCGTCGCTCAAGGCGTCGGTGCGGGTCCCGACGGGGGCCCTCGCGATCCGCGGCGCGGCGACGAACAACCTCCGGGCGGTGGACGTGGACGTCCCGCTCGGGGTGCTCGTCGTGGTCACCGGGGTCGCCGGCTCCGGCAAGAGCTCGCTCATCCACGGCTCCCTGGCCGGTCGCGAGGGTGTCGTGATCGTCGACCAGGGCGCGATCCGGGGATCGCGGCGCAGCAACCCGGCGACCTATACGGGCCTGCTCGACCCGATCCGGACCGCGTTCGCGAAGGCGAACGGCGTGAAGCCCGCACTCTTCAGCGCCAACTCGGAGGGCGCCTGCCCGACGTGCAATGGCGCCGGCGTCATCTACACGGATCTGGGGATGATGGCGACGGCCGAGACGGTCTGTGACCTGTGCGAGGGCCGGCGCTTCCTGGCCGATGTCCTGGAGTACCGCCTCGGAGGTCGGGACATCAGCCAGGTCCTGGCGATGTCCGTCACCGAGGCCGAGGCGTTCTTCGGGTCCGGCCCGGCGAGGACGCCGGCGGCGCATGCCATCCTGGGGCGCCTGGTGGACGTCGGACTCGGCTACCTGGCCATCGGCCAGCCCCTGACGTCGCTCTCGGGCGGCGAGCGCCAGCGCCTCAAGCTCGCGGGGCACATGGCCGGGGCCGAGGGGATCCTCATCCTGGACGAACCCACCAGCGGTCTCCACCTCGCCGACGTCGAGCAGCTGCTCGGCCTGCTCGACCGGCTCGTCGACGCCGGCCGGTCGGCCATCGTGATCGAGCACCACCAGGCGGTCATGGCCCACGCCGACTGGATCATCGACCTGGGGCCGGGAGCCGGCCACGACGGCGGACGGATCGTGTTCGAGGGCCCGCCCGGCGACCTCGTCGCCGCCCGATCGACGCTCACCGGCCAGCACCTCGCCGCCTACGTGAGCGCCTGAGGTCGCGATCCCGCGCGGCTGCGTCGCCGAGCTGCGCTGACGAGGCGGGATCAGGACGGGCGTTCGACGACGAACAGGCTCGCTCCCGAGGGGAGGTCCGCGACCGTCGGCGCCGGAGCGCCCGCCTCGCGGAACAGGCCCTCGTACCCGTCATGGGTATACATCTGCGTGCCCTGGTAGAGCTCGTCGAGCTGGATCCCCCAGAGGAGCTCGCCCTGGAGCGTCTGCTCCTCGGCGGGATCGTCGGGAAGGCACCACTCGAGCACGACGAGACGACCGCCGGGCGCCACCGCCGCCCACGCCGCGCGCAGCGACGCGACCGGGTCAGGCAGCTCGTGGAGCGCGTCCTGGAGGTAGACGAGGTCGAACTCGGCCCGGAACGGCATGTCGGGGATCGTCCGCGCCTCGACGCGGATCCGGTCGCCGAGCCCCGCTTCGGCCACGTGACTCATGGCCCGCGCCACCGAGTCCGGCTCGAACTCGACGCCGACGAGCTCCGTCGCGGGGAACCGGCGCGCGACGGCGATCAGCCACTTGCCGCCACCACAGGCGACATCGAGGACTCGACCCCCCCGGGTCAGCGCCGCCGCGAGTTCCGGGAGCTCGGCGAGGCCCTCCTGGAAGAAGACCGCGATGTCCTGCACCGTGACCGCCTCGATCGCCCGATGGAACCGCGGCGGCCGCTCGTCGATCGTGCGACCGGTCCGGAAGAAGTCGGCCAATCCGGTGTAGTCGAGGCTCGACACGATCGCGACGACGAACTGTCCGCCCAGATACTCGGGGTGGGTGTCGTCGAGCAGGACGGCCGCGACGTCGTCGGCGACCGTCGCCCGGTCGCCGTCGAGCTCGATCAGGTCACCGGCGTGGGCGGCTCGCACCCAGGCGGCGACCGGCGCGGGCTGACAGGCGGCGGCCGCAGCCAGGTCGGTCGCAGTGATGCCGGCCTTGGCGCTGGCCCGGATCCGGGCGAACAGCCCCAGCTCCAGGCCGAGATACACGACCCAGCTCCGGTAGAAGCCACCGACGCTGGCTGCGAGCTCCTCGAACCGATCGCGCTGCCCCATCGCGGGATTGTCGCACGGCTGCGATCCGCTCTCGGCCGGACACGGAGAACCGCCGCCCCCGGCGAGGGAGCGGCGGTCCGTTCGGGTCGGGCCCTGCGGGGTCCCCGGCTCTGCCGGCCCGCAGGAGGAGCGACGGGCTACTGCGCCCGGAGTCCGGGATGACGCGTGGCGGAACCACCCTCGCTCGACGTGTGGCTCTGCTGTCGGCGCTGGTCGGCGTCGACGAGGAAGCCCGGCTCGAAACCGGCGGCCGGAACCGCGGCCGGCCAGTGCGCGCCCGGGGCGCCCTGGATCCCGCCGACGGGCGTGGTCCTGGTGGCCGGGACGCGCCAGTCCGTGTCCAGGTTGACGGGGAGCATCCCGGGCGTCGCGACGGATGTCGTCCCGGCGAGATTCGCGGAGCCCAAGGCGATCGCGAGGGCTGCCGTGAGGACGACCGCGGCCATCGCGATCGCCTTGAGGATCGATCCGCCGAAAGCCGGCTGCTGGATCGTGCGAGTCGAAGCGGACATTCCTGCCTCCTGCCGCCGGTTCCGCCGATCGTCCTTCGATCGTTGCGGGCCGGGCGTTCGATGTCCGCATCCTCGGTCCGCGCGGCCCGCGCTCCATCGGGCGGTGACCCCACCTCCGCGCGAGCGGGTGCCTCAAAGGTCGGGGGTGCGTCGGCCGCCTGCCTTATGCCGTTCGGGATCGCGCTTGCAACGGACCCGCCCGATCCGGTGTTATGGGTGGTGATGGACGACCGACGCCCCGATGACATCGAGCTCGCGGCCCGCCTCGCGGCCGATCTCGACGCGACCTTCGAGTCGCTCGTCCTCGCCCACCAGGACCGCCTGTACACGATCGCGCACCGGGTCGGTGGCAGCCGCGAGGATGCCGAGGAGCTGGTCCAGGACTGCTTCGTGCGGGCGTATCGCGCGATCGCCGGGTACGAGCCGGCCCGGACCCGCGAGCTTCGCCTGCGCGGCTGGCTGACCACGATCCTGCTCAACGCGTCGCGCAACCGGGCCCGCGTCCGGCGGGTGCCGACCGCCGAGCTGGCGTTCGATCCGGGCGCAGAGCCGAGCGCCGACCCGCTCTCCCGGCGGGACGAGCGCGAGACCTGGGCCCGGCTCCTCGCCGGGCTGAGCCACGCCCAGCGGACCGCCGTCGTCCTCCGCCACGTCGACGGCCTGTCGTACGCCGAGATCGCCGAGGCGGTCGGCCGGCCCGAGGGCACCGTCAAGGCCCACGTCCACCGCGGCCTCGCGGCATTGCGCAGCGCGCTTCTTGCCGCCGAGCGGCGCGAGCGCGAGGAGATCCCCGCATGACCGAGATGATCGATCCCGTGACCGAGGCCGCCCTCACCGGCCTGCGCGAGACCGCGCCGCCCGGACTCGCCCACGCCACGCTCGTGGCGGTCGGGCTGGCCGACGACTATGCCGTGATCGACTCGCCCGTCGGCCCGCTCCGGCTGGCATGGAACGGGCGCGGCGTGTCGGAGGTCGCCGGCGCGACCGACGACGAGACGTTCGAGGCGCGGTTCCGGGCCCGGACCGGTCGCCCGGCACGGCGGGTCGCGCAGCTGCCGGCCGGCCTCGCCCGCGCGATCGAGCGTCGCCTCGCGGGAGACCGCCGCAACCGGATCGATCTCGACCTGCGCGGCTCGACCGCCTTCGAGCGGGCCGTCTGGATGAAGGCGCTCGAGATCCCGCGTGGCGAGGTCCGGCCGTACGGTTGGATCGCCGCCGAGATCGGCCGGCCCAGGGCGGTCCGGGCGGTCGGGACGGCGCTCGGGCACAACCCGGTCCCGCTGATCGTGCCGTGCCACCGGGTCGTCCGGAGCGACGGGATGATCGGCCAGTACTCGCTCGGTGGTCCCGAGAACAAGCGGACGATCCTCGCCGAGGAGGGCGCCGACCCGGACCGGCTCGAGTCGCTGGCCCGGGCCGGGATCCGCTACTTCGGCTCGGACACGACCCGGATCTTCTGCCTGCCGACCTGCCGCGACGCGCGGCGCACGACGGAGCGCCACCTGGTCCACTTTCCGACGGCCGATGCAGCGTTCGAGTCCGGATATCGACCGTGCAAGCACTGTCGTCCGCTCGGTGCGGCCGTCGCCTAGGGCCAGCGACGACGCAGCACGATCGAACGCCGACCGACCCGACCACAGCCTCCCCGACCGGCCGAACGGTGCGACCCTCCGCAACGGCTGGTGCAACCGGGCGGAGCCTCCCATCAGCCTCCCGGCTGGACGAGCCGGCGCAGGTCGAATCAGCTTGATCTGGCCGTCGTTCGAAGGCTACACTACCGGTCCTTTGGACCAGCCGACTATGCCAACCAGTCCGCGCAGCCGACCGGCGTCGGTGGTGCTCGTCTGGACCGCCATCCTGATCCTGTACGTGGTCTGGGGATCGACCTACCTCGGCATTCGGGTCGCCGTCGAGTCGATCCCGCCGTTCATCATGGCCGCGGTCCGCTTCCTGATCGCGGGCTCGGTGCTGCTCGCGGTGGTGGCCCTGTTCCGGCGCAGCACGGCGAGGCGGCCCACACGCCGCGAGCTCCGCGACAGCTTCATCGTCGGGACGTGCCTGATGGGCGGCGGCATGGGCGCCGTCGCCTGGGGCGAGCAGACGGTGCCGTCGGGGATCGCCGGCGTCCTGATCGCGATGATGCCGGTCTGGGTCGCGGTCTTCGGGCGGGTCTTCCTGGGCGAACGGCTGCCGCCGATCGCGGTCGTCGGGATCGCGACGGGCATGTTCGGCGTGCTTCTCCTGGTCGGGCAGGGCGTCGCGGTCGACCGGAACCTCGATCCGGCGGGGATCGCGGCCCTGATCTTCTCGCCGATGTCGTGGGCCGCCGGGTCGCTCTACTCGGCCAACCGGGCGCGCCTGCCGAAGGACCCATTCCTGGCCACGGCGCTCCAGATGTTGACGGGCTCGATCGTCCTGACCGTGGCGGCCTTTCTCAGCGGCGACGTCGCCGGGTTCCGGCCCGAGGCGATCACGACCGACTCGCTGATCGCCTTCGTCTACCTGACCGTCGTCGGCAGCCTCGTCGCCTTCACGGCCTTCGCCTGGGTCCTGCGCCAGGCTCCCCTCCCCCTGATCGCGACCTATGCGTTCGTCAACCCGATCGTCGCGGTCTTCCTCGGCTGGCTGATCCTGAACGAGGCCGTCACGCCCATCCAGCTCGTCGCCGGGGCCGTGATCGTCGTCGGCGTCGCGCTCCTGATCCTGTCCCGGAACCGACTGTCGGCGCCCCACGCGGCACCCCGCCCGGCCGCCGACCCGTCGCCCGAGAAGGCCGCCGCGGCCTGACGGCCGACGAGGGACCGCTCGCCCGCGGGAGGCGGCGCCCCCGGTCAGGCGCGGGCCGCGCCCTCCGCGGTCACCGTCCGGGCGACGCGCCGGGCGAGGGCCATGACCGTGATCATCGGGTTGACGCCGATCCCGGTCGGGAACAGCGAACTGTCGCCGACGTACAGACCCCGAATCACCGTGCCGCCCCTTGTCCGCACGCGGCCCTCCGGGTCGCACGGGTGATCGGCGACCGACGATCCCATCCGGACGCTGCCCATCTGGTGCGCCGAAAAGAGCGAACCCCGGTTGGGGGCGAAGTCGAAGGCACGGAGCGCATCCTCGAAGACCGTGAAGGCACGGCGCTCCTGCCCTGGCCGAACGCCGGACCGCCCGTGCCAGCGCGGCGGGGTGCCGATGGCGACGATCTCGCGCGCCCCCGCAGCGCGCAGCAGGCCGGCCATCGACACGAGCCCATGGCGCAGCGTCGCGACGCCACGGGCGTCGAGGGCGTAGTCGATCCGGGCCCGACCGCTGCCGGCCAGTCGGACTCGGCCGCTCCCCCCATCGCGCGTGACCGCGATCAGCGGACCCAGGTGGCGGATCCGGCCGACCAGCGCCGCATGGGCGTCCGTCCCTTCCCAGGGCAGCGCGAGGGCGATCAGGCCCGGATGCCCCGGTGCGGACTCGATCACGTATCCGTTGCGGGATCCGTCGGGACGGCTGAATTCCAGGGATCGCGCGCCCTGCATCGGGCCCCGCCACATCTCGATGGGCTCGTCGAAGATCCCCGCCGCCACGGGCACCGGGTGGAGCCGCAGGTGCCGTCCGATCGCCGGATGGTCCAGCCCCGAGGCGAGGAGGACCGCCGGGCTGCGGAGCGCCCCGGCGGCGACCACGACCTGTGGCGCCCGGACGACGAGCCGGCGCGTCCGCGGCCGGAGGGGATCCCCATCGGGCCCCGCGAGCGGGTCGCCCGTCGCGGGATCGACGACGAGGATGCTCGCCTCGACCCCCACCGCCCGGCCCCCATCGACGAGCACCCTCGTCACGCGCGCCCGGTCGACGATGCGCCCCCCGCCGGCGATGGCCGCGGCCAGGTGGACCCGGATCCCCGATTGCTTCGTTCCGCGCGGACACCCGAACGGACAGCTCCCGCAGTCACCACAGTCAGGGCCGTTGCGGCGCGTCGGGGCGGCCTCCCAGCCGAGCGCCGCGGCGCCGCGCAGGATCACGCCGTCCTTGGGCGGGATCGTCGCCGTCTGCCGGACGCCCAGCTCCTGCTCGAGCAGTGCGACGTCAGCTGCGAACTCCGCACCGTCCACGCCGGCCAGGCCGTGATCGCGGGCCCACTCCGCCCGGACCTCGTCGGGCGCGGCGATGCTCGTCATCCAGTTCACGAGCGTCCCGCCGCCGACTCCGCTGCCGGCCAGCATCGTGATGGACCCGTCCCACGTCGTCAGCAGGCCGTGGTTGAGATAGAGCCGCGAGAAGGCGTCCAGCTCGTCGGTCGGGAGATGGGCCTCGTCGACAGACGGGCCCGCCTCGACGACGACGACCGCTCGCCCGGCCCGGGTGAGCTCGGCCGCGATGACGCCGCCCCCGGACCCCGATCCGACGATGACAACATCGGCCTCGAGGGTGAGACCGTCACCGGCCTCAGCCGGCGCGGGCGCATGAAGTTCGAGCGGCCGGATCGGGGCGAGCCGATCGGTGACCGGCGGCCGGTCGGGCACGTAGCCGATCGCGGCGTGGAGCGGGCTGGCGATCCCGGGCGGTCCGGGATCGGCGTACGCGAGGAACGTCAGGAGCTTCCGGAACGCCTGGTAGGCCGAGCGGCGGAGCGCCAGGCGCGACCCCGCCCAGGCGAGCAGGACCCGCTCGCGCTCGGCCGGCGTGCGATCACGGAACGGCGTCGGCCGGCCGGTCAGGACGAGGTTGACGGCGCGCGACTGGAGGAGCCGGAGGACCAGGCGGAGCTGGCGGACCTGCGCCGGGTCGGCGGCGCGGGCGAGCGCCTCGGCAGCGAGCCCCGCCCGCCGGACGGCCCCGCCCCGGACGAACGTCTCGGCCAGCTCGGCGAGGGTGGCGAGATCCGCGTCCGACCAGCCGGCGACGGACGAACGGCCAGGCGGTGTCGGCACCGACGGATCGTGCCACACCCGGGCCCCCTCGGACCGGTCAGTCTCAGCCGCGGGCGGCGCGCTCCCAGCCCTGCGCCGGCAGCGGTTCGCAGCGGAGCGGCTTGTCCTCGCGATAGCCGAGGGCGTACTCCGCCTGGATGACCGTGTGGAGCTGGCTCGTGCCCTCGTAGATCACGGCGGCCTTGGAGTTGCGCAGGTAGCGCTCGACCGGGAACTCGTTGGAGTAGCCGTTGGCGCCGTGGATCTGGATCGCGTCCATCGCCGACTGGACGGCGTGCTCGGTCGCGTGCCACTTCGCAAGCGACGTCTCACGCGTGTTGCGCAGGCCCTGGTTCTTCAGCCAGCCGGCGCGCCAGACGAGCAGCCTGCCCATCTCCGTTCCGGCCGCCATCTTGGCGAGCATCTGCTGGACGAGCTGGTGGCGTCCGATCTCCTGGCCGAACGTCGAGCGCTCGTGGGCGTAGCGGAGCGAGGCGTCGAGGCAGGCCTGGGCCAGTCCGACCGCCCCCGCCGCGACGGTGTAGCGGCCCTGGTCGATCGCGCTCATCGCGATCAGGAAGCCCTCGCCCTCCTCGCCGATCCGGTGCTCCCTGGGCACGACGCAGTCGTCGAGGTTGATGAGCCCGGTGTTGCCGGCCCGGATGCCGAGCTTGCCGTGGAGCGTGCCCGTCGACAGGCCGGACATCCCGCGCTCGAGCAGGAACGCGGTCACCCCGCGCCAGCCCTTCGCGCGATCGACCGAGGCGAAGACGAGGAAGTGGTCGGCGATGTCGGCGAGGCTGATCCAGATCTTCTGGCCGTTGAGGCGGTAGGCATCGCCGTCGCGACGAGCGGTCGTCGCGAGGTTCGCCGCATCCGTGCCCACCCCCGGCTCGGTCAGCCCGAACGTGGCGAGCTTCTCGCCCTTCGCCTGCGGAACCAGCCAGCGCGCCTTCTGCTCGTCGGTCGCCCACTGGAGGAGCGCCAGCGAGTTCAACCCGACGTGGACGCTCTGCACGACCCGGAACGCCGTGTCCGCGCGCTCGAGCTCCTCGCACAGGATCGCGAAGCTCAGGTAGTCCATCCCCGACCCGCCCCACGCCTCGGGAATCGGGGCGCCGAGGAACCCCAGCTCGGCCATCTTCGCGAAGACCTCGCGGTGGACCTCGCCCTTCTCGTCCCATGCCCGGATGTGGGGCAGGATCTCCGCCTCGGCGAACGCCCGGGCCGCCTGCTGGACGAGGCGGTTCTCGTCGGTGAGCGCGAAGTCGACCATGGGGCGAATGCTAGCCCGGGCCCGGCTCCCTCGCCGGGCCGTCGCGGGCGCTGCCATACTCGACCCATGACCGACACCGCCCCCTCTCCCGGTGTGCCCGCCGACCTCGCTTCCGTCGCCGACCACCTCACGCCCGTCCTCGGCCGCTACTTCGAGCGGAGCTGGAGCCACGGCGAGGGCCACCGTCTCTACGACACGAGCGGTCGGGCCTATCTCGACTTCGCCAACGGGATCGCCGTCACGGCCCTCGGCCACCGCCACCCACGGGTCACGGCCGCGATCCACGCCCAGGTCGACCGCCTCATCGGCCCGACCGGCGCGATCGGCTACGCAGCACCCGTCGTGCGACTGTCGACGATGCTCGCCGCGACCTTGCCCGACCCGATCGACAGCGTGATGTTCCTGAACTCGGGCTCCGAGGCGATCGATGGCGCGCTCAAACTGGCCCGGCGGGTCACCGGACGGCCCGGGATCGTGGCGTTCCGGGGTGGCTTCCACGGCCGGACCTACGGGGCGACCTCGGTGACCACGTCGTCGCTCAACTACCGGAACGGCTACGAGCCGCTCCTGCCGGGCGTCCACATCGCGCCCTACCCCGCGGCCTACCCGGACTTCGACGGGGACGAGGATCGGGCGTCGACGGCGGCCCTGGCCGCGCTGGCGACCCTGTTCTCGTCGGTCGTGCCGGCGTCGGCCGTCGGATCGATCCTGATCGAGCCGATCCGCGGCGAGGGCGGGTACAACCCGGCCCCGCCTGCGTTCCTCCGGGCTCTCCGCGCACTGTGCGACGAGCACGGGATCCTGCTCATCGCCGACGAGGTCCAGACGGGCTTTGCCCGGACCGGCCGGATGTGGGGCTTCGAGCACGCCGGGATCGTCCCGGACGTCGTCGTGCTTGCCAAGGCGATCGCGAACGGCCTGCCACTCTCGGCGATCGCGACCTCGCGCGCCCTCATGGAGCGCTGGGGCCGGAGTGCCCACGGCTCGACGTACGGCGGCAACCCGGTTGCCTGCGCCGCGGGCATCGCGGTCCTCGAGACGATCGCCGATGAGCGCCTGGTCGAGAACGCGGCCGCCCGCGGCGAGGAGCTGCGCGCCGGGCTGGCCCGGATCGCGGCCGAGGAGCCGCGGATCGGCGACGTCCGCGGCCCTGGCCTCATGGTCGGGGTCGAGTTCGTCAAGGAAGGGACCGATCGGGAGCCGGACGGCGCCACGCCGAAGGCCGTGATCGCCCGGGCCGCCGACCTCGGTCTGCTCTTGCTGACGTGCGGCACGAGCGGCCAGACGATTCGGTGGATCCCGCCGATCGACGTGAGCGCCGCCGAGATCAGCGAAGCGGTCGAGATCTTCGGCGAGGCGCTCCGGACGGCCTGACGCGGCCTGACGCGGCCCGTCGCGTTCAGCCCGGGACGTCCGCCGTCGAGTGGCGGACGACCAGCCGCGGCGGGATCACCACGTCGTCCACGCTGGCGCCGTCGAGATTGCCGTCGATCATCTCGAGGAGCACGCCCGCGGCGATCCGTCCCATCTCCGCGCCGTCCTGGCTGATCGTGGTGAGCGGCGGGATCGTGAAGTCGGCGAAGTCGATGTCGTCGAAGCCCACGATCGAGAGGCGGCCCGGGATCTCGATGCCGGCCTCGAACGCCGCCTTCATCAGGCCGATCGCGATCGTGTCGGACGTGGCGTAGATCGCGGTCGGCGACGCGGGCGACCAGTCGGCGAACATGGCGCGGCCCACCTCGAGGGCAGGCTCCGGCTCCTGGTCGGTGACATGGACCGCGATGCGGTCGCCGACGCCGTGGTCGCGCATGAACCGCTCGTACAGGTCGATGCGGAGCCGGCCGTCGTACGTCCGGGCGTCCGAGACGCACACGATCCCGCGGTGCCCGCGCTGCCAAAGATGGTCGAGAGCAAGCGCGGTGCCCGCCACGCTGTCGCCGTAGACGCCCGGGATCTGGCGACGGGTCGTCCGGTCGGTCACGCCCAGGACGTGGCGGTGATGGCGCGACAGGATGTCGAGCGTGGCATCCCCGCCCTCGATGTCGCCGACCACGATGATCCCGTCGGCGTGCGACCGCTCGAACATCGATCCGTATGACAGGGCCACGTCCGGGCGGTAGTCGACGTGGCCCAGGAACATCCGGTAGTCGCGGGCCTGGGCGACCTCGTTGATCCCGCGCAGGATCTGGGTGTGGAATGGGTCGCCGATGTCGCGGGCGATCACGCCCAGCAGCGACATCCGGCTCCCGCGCAGGCCGCGGGCGAGCAGGTTGGGCTTGTAGCCCAGCTCGGCGGCGACCGCCAGGACGCGGGTCCGCGTGTCCTCGCGGATCGGCACCCCGCTCGGGCTCCCGTTGAGGATCCGCGACACGGTCGTGATCGAGACGCCGGCCGCCGATGCCACGTCGCGGAGCGTGATCGACCCACCCGCCTGGCTGGCCCGTGTCGTGTCCAAGCGACCTCCGCGATCGGCCCGTGGCTCCGGTTGCACCGACAAACCGGGCTTGACGAACTCCCTGCGCCAAGTCTATCTTCTCGACGGTTGACGTCAAGTGCAAACGTTAAGCCCTATCGTTAAGCGCAATCGTCACCATGTGCCAGGAGGCCCGATGTCCGGTCCGCGTTTCGACCTCGACGGGCAGACCGCCCTCGTCACGGGGGCTGGGCGCGGTATCGGCCGGGCAATCGCCCTGGCCCTCGCCGGCGCCGGCGCCGATGTCGCGCTCGGGCTTCGCCGGGCCGACGACGCGGCCGACCTGGCCGACGCGATCGAGGCGCTCGGACGGCGCAGCCTGCGGCTCCAGATGGACGTCCGCGACCTCGCCCAGATCGAGGCCGCGGTCGCCGCCACGGTGGACCAGTTCGGACGCCTCGACATCCTGGTCAACAACGCCGGGCTCGGGCCCGCCAACCCGGCGGAGGACGTGGTCGAGGCGGATTTCGATCTGACCTTCGACGTCAACGTCAAGGGCGTCTTCTTCGCCAGCCAGGCGGCGGGCCGGCGGATGATCGCGCAGGGCTCCGGGCGGATCGTGAGCCTCAGCTCGCAGGCGGGCTTTGTGGCCCTGCCGACCGAGTCGGTGTACTGCATGTCGAAGGCGGCCGTCAGCCACCTGACGAAGTGCCTGGCCGTGGAGTGGGGCCGTCACGGGATCACGGTCAACGCCGTCGCGCCGACGTTCATCCGGACCGACGGAACGGCCGCCGATCTCGCCGACGCGGCGTTCGCCGCAGACGTGAAGGAGCGGATCGCCGGATTGCATCGGATCGGCGAGCCGGAGGATGTCGCCGGGGCCGTCGTGTTCCTCGCCTCCCCCGCCGCATCCCTGGTCACGGGCACGACCCTGCTCGTCGACGGCGGCTGGACCGCCCGGTAGTGGACAACGACGTGACCGCCCCCACCACACCGGACCAGGCACTCGAGCGCGGTGCAGCCACGACCGGCCAGGCTCGCCTCCGGACCGCGTTCCGCCTGCTCCAGGCAAACGGGATCCTCCTGGCCCTGATCGTGCTCCTCGTCGTCGGTTTCGCCCTCAGTCGCAACTTCCTGACCGTCGGCAACATCGCCAACGTCGCGCGCCAGGCCTCGATCGTGGGGATCCTCGGGATCGGGATGACGTTCGTGATCCTGACGGCGGGGATCGACCTTTCGGTCGGATCCCTGCTCGGTCTCGCCGCGATCGGGTTCGCTGCGGCGATGAGCGCCGGCGTGCCGTGGCCGCTGGCGATCCTGCTGGCCCTCCTGATCGGCGCCGCGGCCGGGGCGGTCAACGGGCTCGGGATCACGCGGGGCCGGCTCCAGCCGTTCATCATGACCCTCGGGATGCTCGTCATCGCCCGCGGCGTGACGATGACCTTCGCCAACGGCAAGCCCATCCCGCTCGGCCCGTCCGCAGCGGGGGTCGACTGGCTCGGCAACGGCACGCTGCTCGCGATCCCCGGCACGTTTCCGGGCATCCCCGTTCCCGTCCTGGTCTTCGCCGGCCTCGCGATCGCGGCATGGTTCGTCCTGCGCCACACGACCTATGGGCGAGCGATCTACGCCGTCGGCGACAACCCGGAGGCCGCACGCCTCGCCGGCATCCCGACCCGCCGGATCGTGTTCAGCGCATACGTGATCAGCGGGATCTGCGCCGCCATCGCCGCCCTGATCGTCGTGGCCCGCCTGACCAGCGCCGAGCCGCGAGCCGGCGAGGGCTTCGAGCTGGACGCGATCGCGATCGTCGTGATCGGCGGAACCAGTCTGTTCGGGGGCGAGGGCGGCGTCGGCGGGACCGTGATCGGCGCGGCGATCGTGGCCGCGATGAACAACCTCCTGAACCTGCTCGGGGTCTCGCCCTTCTCCCAGCAGATCGTGAAGGGCCTGATCATCCTCGGCGCCGTGTTCCTGGAGCGACGGTCGGCCGGCCGAGGCGAAGGCAGGTGAGCCCTTGAGCCTCGCCGCCTGAGGGTCGCGGGGGGGAGCAGTGCGCCGGCCACGGAGGTGGCGCCGGCGCTCCACGGATCGGAGGACAGACGCGTGAACCGAACCAGCAGGATCGCCGCGCTCGTCATCGCGGGTGCAATGGTCGTCGGCTGCAGCAGCGGCGGAGGAGCCTCGGTGGCCCCGTCCACGGCCGCCCAGAGCAACGCCCCGAGCGCCGCGGCCCCATCGGCCGCCGACAAGGTCGTCATCGGCTTCTCCCAGGCCAACGGCGGTGACGAGTGGCGGGTCAACCAGACCAACAACGTCCGCGACCACTGCGCCAAGGAGGTCCCCGGAGCCGAGGTGATCATCACCGACGCCCAGGGAGACGACGCCAAGCAGTCGGCCGACATCGACGACATGATCGCGCGCGGGATCGACGTCCTGCTCCTCACCCCGAACACGGCCGCCGCGCTCACGCCGGCCGCGAAGCGCGCGCTCGACGCGAAGATCCCGGTGATCACCCTCGACCGCGGCGTCGACGTCGAGGTCACCCAGCACATCGGCGCCGACAACAAGCTGATCGGCAAGACCGCGGCCGAGTACGTCTCCAAGACGATCCTCAAGGGCGCGGGCGGCAAGGTCATCGAGATCCAGGGCACGACCGGTGCGTCGGCGACCGTCGACCGCAACGAGCAATTCGTCGCCTGGCTCAAGGCCAACGACCCGAAGGTCGAGATCGTCGCGAGCCAGACCGCGGACTACAAGCGCGACCAGGCACTCGTGGTGATGAACGACTTCCTCCAGCGCTTCGGCCCTGGCGAGGCCAGCGTGATCTACACCCACAACGACGCGATGGCGCTCGGCGTCGTCCAGGCGCTCGAGACAGCCAACCGCCTCAAGGAGTTCACCGTCGTCGGGATCGACGGCCAGAACGAGGCGATCCAGGCGATCAAGGACGGCAAGATCGCGGTGACGTTCACCTACGACAATGCCGGCAAGGAAGCCTGCCAGTCGGCGGCCAAGCTCATCAAGGGCGGGACCATCGACAAGCAGTGGGTCCTGCCGACCAACACGATCGACGCCGGCAACGTCGACGAGTGGATCGGCAAGGGCTTCTGACCCCCCGGTGACGCGGGCAACCGACGAGGGTGCGGCACCTCCTCCGCCGCACCCTCGTCGATCCGCGGCCACGGTGAGACGACGATGACCCCGCCAACTCCCACGCCGTTCGACCCAGCAGGGGAATCCCTCGCTGCGGTCGCCGCCGGAGCGCCGATCCTCGCGATGACCGGGATCGACAAGCGCTTTCCGGGCGCTCATGCCCTGCACGCGGTCGACGTGCACGTCGCCCGGGGCGAGATCCTCGGCCTCGTGGGAGAGAACGGGGCGGGCAAGTCCACCCTCGTCCGGATCCTGGCCGGTGCCGAGACCCGGGACGCGGGCGAGATCCGCGTCGACGGCACCGTGGTCGACCCGCGGGGACCCGCCGACATGCTCGGCCTCGGGATCGCGGTCATCTACCAGGAACCGGCCCTCGCCCCGAATCTCACGGTGGCCGAGAACATCTTCATGGGCCGCCTCCCGACCTCGACCTTCGGGCGGGTGGACTGGCGGCGCCTGTCCGAGGACACCGCCGTCGTCGCCGACCGGCTCGGCCTGGACCTCTCCCCGACGACGCGCGTCGCGCGCCTCAGCGTGGCCCGCCGCCAGATGGTCGAAATCGCCAAGGCCCTCTCACGGGACGCCCGCCTGATCGTTCTCGACGAGCCGTCGGCCGTCCTCGGCGATGCCGAGCTCGCGGGCCTATTCGGCGTCATGCGCCGGCTGGCCGAGCGGGGCGTGGCCTTCATCTACATCTCGCACCGGCTCGACGAGGTCTTCCGGATCACCGACCGGGTGACCGTTCTCAAGGACGGCCGCGTGGTTGCCGACCGGCCGACCCCCGGCCTGGACGACGACGAGCTCGTGCGCCTGATGGTCGGCCGGACGGTCGAGCGTCTCGCGGTCGGGCCCGGCGCGGGGGCCACGACCCCGGCGCTCCGCATCCGCGGCCTGCGCCGGGCGGGCGTCCTCCACGGCATCGACCTCGACGTCGGGGCCGGCGAGATCGTCGGGATCGCCGGGCTCGCTGGCGCCGGTCGGACGGAGCTGCTCCGGGCGATCCACGGCGCCGATCCGATCGACGACGGAACGCTCGAGGTGTTCGGCCGCGACGCGCGGATTCGGTCGCCGCGCGACGCGATCGCACTCGGGATCGGTCTCCTCACCGAGGATCGCAAGGGCGACGGCCTGCTGCTCCGGCAGTCCCTCGCGAGCAACGTCACGGTCTCGCGCCTCGGGCGGATCTCGCGGGCGGGCGTCCTGTCCGGCCGCCGTGAGCGGCACCTGGTCCAGGGCCACATCGAGCGACTCGCGATCCGGGCCCGTGGCCCGCGCCATCCCGTCCGTGTCCTGAGCGGCGGCAACCAGCAGAAGGTCGTGTTCGCGCGCTGGCTGAGCGCCGACTGCCGGATCCTGCTCGTGGACGAGCCGACGCGCGGCGTCGACGTCGGCGCGAAGCGGGAGATCCATCAGCTGCTCCTGGACCTCGCCCGGCGCGGGACGGCCATCGTCATGGTCTCGTCCGAGCTGCCCGAGGTCCTGGCGCTCAGCGATCGCGTGGTCGTCATGCGCGAGGGTCGGGCGACGGCCGTCCTCGACCGCTCAGACGCGACCGAGGAGCGGATCATGGCCCACGCCACGCGGCCGGTTGCCTGACCGGCGGGAGGTTCGGATGTCCGGCGAGGCACTCTTCACGACGATCTTCGGTCGCGGGCTCGTCCGCGAGCTGCCGCTGATCGCCCACCCGCCGTACCTCGTCGTCACGATGGACGACCTGTGGCCACGGTTCGAGCCGGAGCTGCGCGGGGATCTCGCGGGCGTGCACCTCGTGCACACGCTCGACGTGACCGAGCTCGAGGCCGGCCTCCCCGACCTGCCCGCGGCCGCGAGCGTCATCGGGCTGGGCGGTGGTCAGGCAATCGACGTCGCGAAGTTCATCGCCTGGCGGAGGCGCCTGCCCCTGTTCCAGGTCCCGACCGCAATGACGGTCAACGCCCCGTTCGGCCATCGGGCCGGGCTTCGGGTGGACGGCCACGTCCGATACCTCGGCTGGGCGGTGCCCGAGGCGGTCTACGTCGACATCGACGTGGTCCAGGGCGCCCCGGCCGCGCTGAACCGGAGCGGGATCGGCGACATCCTGTGCTACCACACTGCTCACCGGGACTGGCAGATCGCCGATGCGGCCGGCCGGACCGAAGCGCGCTGGCCGTACGACGCGGACCTCGTCGCGGCCGCCCGGCTGCGCCTCGACTCGGTGCTCGGTGCCCTCGACGACATCCGCGAGGTGACCGAAGTCGGAATCCGGACCCTGATGGAGGCGCATCGCTGGGGTGGCGCCGCGTTCCACAACGCCGGCTGGAACCCACGCCACATCGAGGGGGTCGAGCACTTCCTCTTCTACAACCTCGAGCGGCGGACCGGTCGCCACTTCATGCACGGACAGCCAGTCGGACTCGGCGTGGTGCTCGGGTCGATCCTCCAGGACAACGAGCCGGAACGGATGATGGGGGTCCTCGTCCGTGCCGGGGTCGACGTTCGCCCGTCGGCGATGGGCCTGACCTGGGAGGACGTCGGCGAGGCGGTCCTGACCCTCCCCTCATGCGTCCGCGAGGCCGGGTTGTGGTTCACGGTCGCCGACACGACCCCGACCGACGCCGGGACCGTGGACCGCCTCCGGACGCTCGTGGAGGCCGCCTACGCCGCGCCCGGCCTGGCGACCATAGCGGCGGGCCGGCGATGAAGGTCGGGCTGACGCTGCCGCAGGGCTGCGACCGCGAGTACCTCGGCGTCGAACCGCGCCGAGCCTGGGAGCGAACGGTGGAGGTCGCCCGGGAGGCGGAGTCGGCCGGATTCGACTCCCTCTGGCTGTACGACCACTTCCAGGTGGATCCGCCCCTCATCGACGCCCCGATCCTCGAGCCGTTCGTCGAGCTGGCCGGGCTGGCGACCGTCACCTCCCGGGCGCGGCTCGGGCACCTGGTCCTCGCCGCGGCATACCGTCCGGCGGGGCTCACCGCCAAGATGATCTCGACGCTCGACGTGCTGAGCGGCGGGCGAGCGATCCTCGGGATCGGGGCCGGCTGGAAGGAGGACGAGTGGCGCGCGTACGGCTACGGCTTCCCGCCGGCGTCGGAGCGGCTCGCGATCCTGTCCGACCACCTCGAGGTGATCACCCGGATGCTCGCCCCGGGCCATGCGACGTGGGAGGGTCGGCACGCGACCGTCCTGGACGCCATCCACGAGCCGAAGGGTCTCCAGGCGCCCCGGATCCCGATCCTGGTGGGTGGCAACGGACCCAACGTGACGTGGCGGCTGGCCGCCCGATTCGCCGATGAGCTCAACCTCGACGCCCTCCCGCCGGCGGAGGTGGAGCGGGCGCTGCCGGTCATCGCCGAACGGTGCCGGGAGATCGGCCGCAACCCGGCGACGCTGGGCGTGTCGGTCCACGTCTGGGGCAGCGCGGACGCCCCGCCCGGCGGGCAGCTCCGTGCCCGCCTCGCCGCGTACGCGTCACTCGGCCTGGAGCGCGTGATCCTCCAGGGCTTCAGCGCCATGTCCGATCCTGACGCGATCGCCCGGCTGGCGGATGACTGTGCCGCGGCCGGTGCGCTGGAGCCTTCGAACGCCTGACCCCCGGACGCGGCGAAGCGCCCGTCGGTCGGACGGACGCCTCATCGGAGATCCGAGCGTGGATGGTCGGGCGGGCGCCCGGTCAGCGACGAATCAGCGGTTCTGGGCGAGGAACTTCATCACGTCGTCGAGCCGGAAGCGGCGGTCGCCGCGCTTGCAGACGCGATAGAACGGGAGCTCGCCGCGATCGCCGAGCCGCTTCACCGTGTTGACGTGGAGATGCAGCATGTCCGCGACCTCTGTCGCGGTCAGCATTGGCCCGAGTTCGTTGACGGCCATGGACCCCATGTGGTCGTTGCCTCTCTGTGAGCGTTTCGTGGCGTCCGCACCCGTGGGGTGGCCAGGAGTGGAGTGCGGCTCGCTGATGGGCGGAGCGTAGGGGTGAGTGGGACCGGTCGCCTAGCCGTACTTTGGGCTAGTCGCTGGTACCAGCCGCCGGTCCGTCGCAGAGCGGTGGCCAGCGGACCGGTCCGCTGGACGCTGCGCCACTCGGCCACCTCTCAGGGCCCTCTCATCCTGCTGCCCCATGCTCCTCGAGAACCCGGCCGTGGACCGTCTCCCCTCCTCCTCCGGTTCCACGCCGGGACTCTCCATCGCCGATCTGGCACGATCGATCCGATCCGCAGCGAGCCACCCGAGGGCCACATGAAGATCCTCCTCGTCGAGGACGACGAGCGACTCAGCCGCTCCCTGGCGCGGCTCCTCGAGCAGGACCTCCACAACGTCGAGATCGCACCCGACGGCGAGACGGGCCTCGATGTCGCGCTCGGCGAGAACGGCATCGACGTCGTGATCCTCGACCTGGGCCTTCCCGACATGTCCGGGCTCCACGTCGCGCGCCGGATCCGGGCCGAGCGGCGGGACCTCGCGATCCTGATGCTGACGGCACGTGACACCGTGGGCGACCGGGTCTCCGGCCTCGACGCCGGCGCCGACGACTACGTGATCAAGCCATTCGCCTATGACGAGCTCGCGGCTCGCCTTCGCGCCCTCGCCCGTCGGACGGAGGCGGTTGCCCGGCGGCCCGAGCCCAGGCTCGTCGCCGGCCCGATCGCCCTGGACGAGACCTCGCGAACGGTGACGGTCCACGACCGCCCGATCGACCTCAGCCCGCGTGAGTTCTCGCTGCTCGAGTCGCTCCTCCGACATGCCGGCCAGGCCCTCAGCCGTGACCAGCTCCTCGACCAGGCGTGGCCGTTCGGCGTCGCCGTCACCCCGAACGCCGTCGACGCGTACGTCCACTACCTCCGGACCAAGCTCGGCGGAGCCGGCGACCGGATCGAGACCGTTCGCGGGGTGGGGTACCGTCTGAACAATGCCTGACGGAGCCGCCCAGCTCGACGGTGGCGATCCGGTCGACCAGCGCGCGCTGGCCGCCGACGGCCGGCTGATCCGCACGGTCCGCTGGCGCCTCGTCCTGTGGAGTGGGCTGACGACCCTGATCGTGCTGGCCGTCCTCGGGGTGGCGCTGTACGCCGTGGCCGCGCGATCGCTCGAGGCGACCGGCGCTGCCCAGCTCGAGGCCCGCGCGGACGCCTTCCGGCGACGACCGGACCTCGGGCGCGGTCCGGACCAGGGGTTCGTGTTCGGCGGGGACGCATCGGGGACGTTCGCGCTCGTGGCCGATGCCAACGGCGACCCGGTCGGACGTGGCAGCCTCGCCGTGCCGGACGGCATCCCGCTCGAGTCGGGCATCGAGGCAGCGCGCACCTCCGGCACGGACACGCGTCTCGGCGAGGTCGGCGGAATCCCGATCCGGGCCCGGACCGAGCGAATCCGGACGAGCCTCGGGACGTACTACATCCAGGTCATCCAGGACCGCACCGCTGAGCAGCGGACCCTCGATGCGATCCTGCGGGTCCTGGTCGTCGGGGGCGGGATCGTGGTCCTCGTGGCCCTCGGCGTGGGCGCCTTCTACGCCCGGCGGGCCCTCGTCCCGATCCGCGAGTCGCTCGTGCAGCAACGGGCGGCCCTTCGCCGCCAGCGCGAGTTCGCCGCGGACGCGAGCCACGAGCTGCGGACGCCGCTGACCGTCATCCGGAGCTCCGTGGAGCATCTCCGCCGGAGCCGCGACGCGGCGCCGCGCGCCCAAGCCCTCGATGACATCGAGGCCGAGGTCGGGCACCTCACCGCACTCGTCGACGACCTCCTCCTGATCGCCCGGTCCGACTCTGGCGCGATCACCCTGAACCGGCTCCCGGTGGACCTCGGCGACCTGGCGGCTGATGGCACCGGCGGACTGGTCCAGGCCGGCGCGGCCCGGGGCGTCCAGCTCCGGCTCGATCCGGAGCCTGCCATCGTGGCCGGCGACCCGGCCCGCCTCCGCCAGCTGCTGATCATCCTCGTCGACAACGCGATCCGCCACAGCCCGCGTGGCGGCGACGTCGTCGTCCGGGTCCGGAGCCGCCGCAACGAAGCGATCGTCGAGGTGGACGACGACGGGCCCGGGATCCGGCCGGAGGACCTGCCCCACGTGTTCGACCGGTTCTGGCGCGCCCCCGGTGCCGTCGGCGGCGGGACGGGGCTGGGGCTCGCCATCGCCCGGACGATCGTCGATCTGCACGAAGGCCGGATCGTGGTCGCCAATCGACCCGAGGGCGGCGCGCGGTTCACGGTCCGCCTCCCACGCGCGGAGGAGCCACCGGCCGCCGCGACGGAGCGCGAGCGTCCGTTCGCGACGAAGTCGCTCTGACGCGCGGGGAACTCTCAGGACGTCCTCAGACGGCAACGAGAGAGTGGTGTTCGATCGAGCGGCCTGATGCCGCTCGCCTGCGACCTCCAGGGAGTGAGCCATGCACCAACCGTCTCCTGACCGCAGCGCCGACGACCAGCCGGTCGGCGGCGCCCCCGAAGCGTCCTTTCAGGCGCGGATGTCCCGCAGCCGCGCCGTCCGGGCCGGCATCATCGTCGGCACGGCCCTGGTGGTCGTCGTCGGCGCCGCAGTCGCCATGGGCGCCTCGCCCGCGCCCGGGTCTTCGGGTTCGGCCGGCGCCGGCCCCGCGGTCGTGCCGGGACTCGACGACCCGTTCGGTGACTTCCGCGGTCCGGGTGGGCCCGGCGACCGCGGCGGTCCCGGCGACCGCGGCGGTCCCGGGAAGGGCCACGGCCTCGGGGAGATCTCCGTGACGGCCATCTCCGGCTCCAACGTGTCGCTTGCAACCGAGGACGGCTGGACGCGAACGATCGCCGTCACCTCGGCGACCACGATCACCCGCGGCGGCGCCACCGCCACCCTGGCCGACGTCGCAGTCGGGGACATCGTCCGCTTCGCTCAGACCCGCAACGACGACGGCACCTACACGATCACGCGGCTCGCCATCGTCCTGCCGCGAGAGGTCGGAACGGTCACGGCCGTCGGGGCCGACACGATCACGATCACGACCCGAGCCGGCACCTCCGAGGTCATCCGGACCACCAGCGCCACGATCTACCAGGTCGCCAGGACCGACGGGACCCGCGCCGACGTCACGGTCGGCTCCATCATCGGCGCGACTGGCGAGCGCGCCGGCGACGGGACGCTGACCGCGGCCACCATCCATGTCCGCCTGCCGCATGCCATCGGCACGGTCGGCGCCGTGACCGGCAACACGCTCACGGTGACCCGGCGCGACGGCACCAGCCTGACCGTCCATGTCGCCTCCGGCACGTCGATCGCCATCGCCGGCGTCGAGAACGCGACGCTCGCCGAGGTCAAGGCCGGCATGCTCGTGGCGGTAGTCGGCACCCAGCGAGCCGACGGATCGCTCGACGCCGTCGAGATCCACGCCGGAGTCATGGGGATGCTGCGCGGCAGGCACGACGGCTTCGGTCCCGGGGGCAGGGCCGGCGACCCGACCGACCCGGATGGATCCGCCGGCACGACCGGCTAGTCCGTCCTCACTCGGCACCAGCGCGCGGGGCCACCCGGCCCCGCGCGTCTTCGTGTCACGTGCCCGATGCTCGATGGCCTACGCGGGAAGCAGGTGGGGGTCGCGCTCGGGACGACTCGGTGACCGCCCGAGGAGGCTGTCCGCGAGGTCGGGCCTCCGTCGGACGACCGCGAGATCGAGCTCGTCGGCGAGCCGGTCGAGCGATGCCTCGGCCGCGTGACGGATCGGCTCGGCGATGGCCCGGCGGATCCACTCGCGGTCGGCCGGCGAAGGGAGCGCTGCGGGTCCGAGCTCAAGGCCGTCCGTCACGACGTCGAACAGGGCCCGGGTGAGCCGATCGCGGGCGAAGTCGGTGGTCACCCGGCGCTCGATCGCCCGTCGCCGCCCGGTCGTCGGATGCCCCATCGTCGATCGACTCCTCCAGGTCCCGGTCCGTTCCGATCACGCTACCGCGGGCAGGGCAACCCGCCATGAGCCGTTCGGCCCGAGATTCCGCGTTCGAGCCCATCGGACCCCATGGACATGCCGTTCTGCCCCTGCCCGGGCGACCCCCCACGGCCTACGGTCGGGTCATGGACACGCACCTGCACGGGAGCGCCGAACGGATCGTGGTTCGGCCGATCACGCCCGCCGACCAGACGCGCCTGACCGCGTTCTACGCCGGCCTCTCGGACGAGAGCCGCCGGACCCGGTTCCTGGGCCCGTGCAGTGGGATCGGCGAACGGCAATCCAACGCGTTCTGCACACCCGACCACGCTCACAGCGAAGGGTTCGTGGCGGTCACCGGAGCGGGGCTCGGCGAGCGGATCGTGGGTCACGTGTGCGTCGAGCCGGAAGGATCGGGCACCGCCGAGGTGGCAGTTGCCGTCGCGGAGGCCCTCCGCGGCCAGGGCATCGGGCGGCGGCTCGTCGACGCGGCGGTTGACTGGGCCCGGCGCGACGGGCTCCGAGCGCTGACAGCGACGATGCTTGCCGACAACCCCGCCATTCAGCGGCTCCTGACCTCGCTCGGCCTGCCCTGCCGGACCCGTCCGATCGGGGCCGGCGTCGTCGAGATCCGGATCGAGCTCGACGCGGCTCGATCAGCGGCCTGACGGTCAACTTCGGTCCATTCGGCCCGCTCCGCAGGGACGTCCGACTGTCGCAACCACCCACCCGGTCGACGATGCTCGAGGCGCGTCGGAGCAGGGCGCGGACCCGCGTCCGCCGGCCATGGGAGGTCGACCATGAAGCGAATCCTGCTTGCCTACGACGGCGGCGAGCCGGCCCGCCGAGCGCTTGACACGGCGGTCGAGCTGGCCACCCGGTTCGGAGCCACCATCGGCGTCATCAGCGTCATCCCGGTCCATGCCGGCGTCATGGGCGTGGCACCGTGGGACGACCGCGCCGCGCACGACCAGGCTCTGCGCGAGGCGCAGGCCCTCCTGCGCGATCGCGGAATCGAAGCCGAGCTCATCGAGCCGTTCGGCGACCCGGCCTGGACGATCGAGCGGATCGCGGAGGAGCGCTCGTACGACACGATCGTGCTCGGATCGCGCGGCCAGGGCGCCCTGGGTCGCTTCTTCGCCGGTAGCGTGAGCGAGCACGTCGCCACGCACAGCCGGGCCACGGTGATCGTGACCCACTGACTCCTCGTCCGCCCGCGGCGAACCGTCGCCCGCCGTTCCGGCAGGCGACCTCGCCGTGTCCGGCAGCGTGCTGACCCGCCCTTGACGGGCGCTGACGGGCGCTGACTGGCGCTGACTGGCGCTGACTGGCGCTGACTGGCGCTGACTGGCGCGAGAGCATGCTCTTCGGCCCGTCGGGATGGGCCGACACGCACTGGTGCGCATGTTCGCACCAGTCGATCCTCGGATCATGAGCGACATCGACGAGCTCCAGGCCGAGATCATGCGGACGCTGGCCCATCCCCGCCGGCTCCAGATCATCCACCGCCTGGCAGCCGGCCCGGTCGAGGTGGGCCGCCTGGCCGCCGACCTCCGGGTCAGCCGGCCGAACGTCTCGCAGCACCTGGCGCTCATGCGCGCCTCCGGCGTCGTCGATGCGGTCCGGACCGGGCGCGTCGTGCGCTACGCCCTCAGCGATCCCGGCATCGTCGCCGCGTGCGAGCTGATGCGCGGCGTCCTTGCGCGTCGACTCGACCGCCTCGCCAACCTGTCGGAGGCCGCCCGCGCATCCGTCATTCCGGGCGACACGCCGATCGCGCCGGACGCATCCGTGCCAACCCTTCCCGTGCCGACCGATCGACGGCCGGCCGTACCGAGGTGATCCCGATGGACGAGCCCCTGAACCTGGTCCTGTTCTCCGGTACGGACGACAAGCTGACCGCCGCCGCCGTGCTCAGCGCCGGGGCCGCCGCGCTCGGCCGCCCGGTCAACATCTTCCTCCAGTACTGGGCGCTCGACGCCTTCCGCTCCGACCGGATCGATCGCTCACACGGGCTGGCGCCGGAGGCCGGCGACGAAGGTCGCCGCCGGGTGTCCGCCATGGCCGCCGCGGGCCAGCAGAGCTGGGCCGACACCCTCCGCCAGGTCAAGGAGCTCGGCGGGGTCGACATCGAGGCCTGTTCGCTGTCGATGGACCTGCTCGGGATCGGCCCCGAGGATCTCGACCCGCTGGTCGACGGCGTCGAGGGCGTGACCGCCTTCCACCTCAACGCCGGCAATGGGCCGGTCGTCTTCATCTGACCCTGCGATCGCGCGAACGGCGCACCACGGAAGGGAGCTTCCCATGAGTCTCGTCCAGATCGACCAGGTCCTCGACGCACGCGGGCTCGCCTGCCCGATGCCGATCGTGAAGACCGCCCAGCTGATCCGCCAGATGGCATCCGGCCAGACCCTCGAGGTCGTGGCCACCGATCCCGGATCAGTCAAGGACTTCGCGGCCTGGTCTCGTACGACCGGCCACCCCCTCCTCGAGTCCAGCTCCGACGGAACGACCTATCGCTTCGTCATCCGGAAGGCATGAGGTTCGACGCCATGACGCTCGTCGCAGAACCCATCGGCGCGGTCGCCCCACCGGTCCCCGTCGCCCAGCCGGCGGTCGCCGAGACGCCCGTCGCCACCAAGCAGCTCGTCATCGTCAACTGGTCGGGCGAGCTCGACCGGATCTGGCCGACGCTCATCCTGTCCTCGGCCGCCGCTGCGGCCGGCGTCCAGTGCAAGGTCTTCGTGACCTTCTGGGGCCTCCTCCCGTTCGTGCGGGATGGCGTCCGGATCACCGGGGACAACTGGATGCAGCGAATGCTGTCCTTCATGCAGCGCCCGGGCATCGACCACCTGAAGCTCAGCAAGATGAACTTCCTGGGCATGGGCCCCTGGATGATCGGGTCGCTTCGCAAGCGCTACCAGATCGCGTCACCGCGGGAGCTGCTCGAGGCCTGCCAGGCCCTTGGCGTCGAGTTCATCCCGTGCCAGATGTCGATGGACATGTTCGGACTGACGCGCGACGACCTCATCGACGGGATGGGCGAGCCGGCCGGCGCCGCGACGGCCATCGAGATCATGACCGAGGCCGACGCCTCGCTGTTCATCTAGGAAGGACCGGCGTCATGCTCGAGACTCCCCCCGCCGCGACGGGCGAGACCGCGATCACCCGCACGATCGACGCCCGCGGAAGCTTCTGCCCGGGACCGCTGATGGAGCTGATCCGCGGCATTCGCGAGGCCACCGTCGGCGACGTCCTCGCCGTCCTGTCATCCGACAGCGGCAGCCGGACCGACATCCCGAAGTGGATCGACAAGGCTGGCCACCGGCTCATCGCCGTGTCGGCCCGCGACGGCTACGACGAGATCGTCGTCGAGAAGCGTCGCTGAAGGAGCACCTGATGGATCGGATCGTCATCCTCGGCGGGGGCGTCGGGGGCACGCTCACCGCAAATCTCCTGGCCCGCCGCCTGCGGCGCCGGATCAAGGCCGGGACGGTGACGATCACCGTCGTGGACATGAGCGGCGAGCACGTCTACCAGCCCGGCTTCATGTACATCGCGATGGGCGGTGAGCACGCCGCGAACCTCCATCGGCCCGAGCGCGGCCTCCTCGACAGCCGGGTCAGCCTGGTCGTCGGGACCGTCGTGAACGTGGACGAGACGACGCGGCTCGTGGAGCTGGCCGGCGGCGAGGCGATCGCCTACGACCAGCTCGTGCTGGCCACCGGGTCGCGGATCGTGCCTGAGGCGATCGAGCACTTCACGACCCAGGCCCATCACTTCTACTCCGCCGAGGCCGCAGCGGACCTCCGGGCGGCGCTCGACCGTTTCGAGGGCGGCCGGATCGTGATCGGGATCGCCGGCATGCCGTACAAGTGCCCGCCGGCCCCGCTGGAGGTCGCGTTCCTCATCGAGAGCGAGCTCCGCGAGCGCGGCCTGCGCGCCGCCACCACGATCGACTTCTGCTCGCCGATCGGGCGCGCGTTCACAATCGAGAGCGTCTCCGAGATGGCCACCCCGATCCTGGCCGAGAAGGGCATCGAGCTCCACACGTTCTTCAACGTCGAGGCCATCGACGCCGAGCGGAAGGTCGTCCTGAGCCTCGAGGGCGAGGAGCTGCCGTACGACCTCCTCATCCTCGTCCCTCCTCACCGGGGCCAGCAGTTCCTGATCGACTCTGGCCTCGCCCCGGCTCCCGGCGGCTGGCTCCCGACCGATCGCGCGACCCTGGCGGTCGGCGGGCGGCCGGACGTGTACGCCCTCGGCGACGCGACCGACCTGCCGCTCTCGAAGGCGGGCTCGACGGCTCACTTCGAGGCGCCGGTCATCGCCGAGCGGATCGCCGCCGCGGTCGAAGGACGCGTTCCGAGCGGCAAGCACGAGAACTATCTGGGCAAGGTCATGTGCTTCTTCGAGATCGGCGACGGGAAGGGGACGCTGCTCCAGTTCGACTACGACCATCCACCCAAGCCGCCGACCCCCAACCGGCTGTGGCACCTGGGCAAGATCGTCTTCAACAAGACGTACTGGCACACGGTTCCGAAGGGTCGCGTCTAGCGCCCAACGTCTACGCCGTCGGGCCGCATTCAGCCGGCGGTCCGGCGGCTCTCCGCGCGGAGTCGATCGCGATGGTCGGGGTGGGCGATCGCGATCAGCGCCTCGGTCCGTTCCCGGATCGAGCGGCCGAACAGCTCGGCGACCCCAAATTCCGTCACCACCGTCCGGACGTGGGCACGCGTGGTGACGACGCCGGCGCCAGGCTTGAGGTGGGTCACGATCCGCGACACCGATCCGTCGCCGGCGGTGGACGGCAGGGCGATGATCGCCCGTCCCTGCTCCGCCAGGGCCGCTCCCCGGATGAAGTCCATCTGGCCGCCCACGCCGCTGTAGAGCCGGTCGCCGATCGAATCGGCGACGACCTGCCCGGTGACGTCCACCTCGATCGCCGAGTTGATCGCGGTCATCGTGGCGAACGAGCGGATGATGTGGGTGTCGTTCGTGAAGTCGACCGAGCGCATCTCGACCATCGGGTTGTCGTTCACGAAGTCGTAGAGGCGCCGCGAGCCCATCAGGAACGCGGTCACGATCTTGCCGCGGTTGCGCTCCTTGCGGGCGCCCGTGATCGCGCCCGCCTCGACCAGGTCCACGACGGCGTCGCTGAACATCTCCGTGTGGATGCCCAGGTCGCGCCGATGGCGGAGCTGGACCGCGGCTGCCGTCGGGATCGCCCCGATCCCCAGCTGGAGGGTCGCGCCGTCGGGCACGAGCTCGGCGATGAACTCACCGATCCGCCGCTCCACGTCCCCGATCACCGGCTGGTGGAGCTCGAACGGTGGCTCGTCGACCTCGACCGCGAGGTCGATCTCGTCGACGTGGATGAAGCTCTCGCCGAGCGTCCGCGGCATGGCGCGGTTGAACTGGACGATGACGGTCCGCGCCGCGGTGATCGCGGCGTGCATCGCCTCCACCGAGACCCCGAGGGAGCAGAATCCGTGCGCGTCGGGCGGCGTGGCGTTGACGAACGCCACGTCGAGCGGGAGCGATCCCGAGCGGAACAGCCGGGGAACGTCCGACAGGAAGACCGGGACGTAATCCGCCCGGCCCTCGTTGACCGCGGCCCGGGCGTTGGGCCCGATGAACAGGGCGCGGTGACGGAAGCTTGCGCTGAGCTCCGGCGCGAGGTGCGGGCCGGGACCCTCGCAGTGGAGATGGACCACGCCGACGTCGCGGAGCTCGGCCGCGCGCGCCACGAGCGCGTCGAGGAGTGCTTCCGGGGTCGCGGCGGCACAGTGGAGGTAGACCTGGTCGCCGCTCCGGATCCCGGCGACGGCCTCGGCTGGGGTGACGATCTCCATGTCGTCAAGTCTGCGCGACCACCCGCCTCCGGTCGAGGGTCCGGTGCGCCCGAAGGCGGCGGGCCGGTCGGCCCGGGCCGCTCGGGCCGGTCCGCGATCAGCCGGCCCGGAACGCCGCGAACACCGCGTCGGCGATCCGGGCGCCGAAGTCCTCGTCGAGGGTGCCGCCGAATGCAAGCCGGAAGTAGACCGGCCCGACGAGGAGCTCGGTCGCGATCGAGGCATCGGCATCCGGCCGGAGGTCGCCGCGTGCGATCCCGCGCTCGATGACGTGGCGGACCTCGGCCCGGCGCCGGGCCACGACCGCGACCCGGAACGGGTCGCCGATCACCGGGTTGCCCGCGATCTGCGAGAGCATGGCCCGGATGACCGGACCCCACTCGGTCGCGACGATCGCGTCGAGCGGGTTGCGGACGGCCGCGAGGAGCTCGGCCCGCGTGTCGCCGGCGTCGGCGATGTCGAGATGCGGGTCCGCCAGTTCGAGGACGAGGTCCAGGGTCAGCGCCTCCTTCGATGGCCAGCGGCGGTAGATCGTCCCCTTGCCGACGCCGGCCCGAGCGGCGACGTGCTCGAGGCGCAGGCGGGTGAAGCCCTCCTCGACGAGGAGCTCCCGCGTCGCGTCCAGGATCGCCCGGTGGGCCTCCTCGCTGCGCGGCCGACCGGGGGGCCGAACGGCTCGTCGCGCGGAGCCGTTCGCCGTGGCATTCGATCCGAAGGGACCCCCCGGATGTCCTTGTCTCGCAACCATCGTGATGATACGATACGGTCCGTACCGTTTCATGGCAAGGAGCCATCCGATGTTCACCCGACAGCAGATCCTCGAGCGCATCGAAGGCGCGCAGGCCGGCACACCGTTCTGCGAGCAGTGCGGCCAGCCCACGACGATCGCCGAGCGCGGCGACGCCCTCTGGCTGGAGTGCGCCAGCCTCGCTCACCGGCGCGGCCTCCTCGCGTCGCTCGTCCGCCTCGACTTCGCCGCATTCCACACGCAGCGACCGGTCGTCGAGCCCTGCCTCGCCGCCTGACCCAGCCGGTGCCGCGGGACGGCGGCGAAGATTGAAGAACCGGCCGCCGCGCGCCCTCATACTCCCCGACGTCCCACCGCGGACGATGGTGCATGAGGGCCCGGATGGATCAACGAGAGCTGGTCGTACGCGCGGCGCGGGGTGACCACGAGGCGTTCGACGCGCTCGTCCGCTTCGCCTCGAACCGCCTCTACGGCATCGCCTACCGGATCCTGCGGGATCAGTACCTGGCCGAGGACGCCCTCCAGCAGGCCCTGATCACGGTCTGGAACGAGCTGCCGAGGCTCCGTGACCCGGATCGGTTCGACGCCTGGACGTACCGCCTGATCGTGCGGGCCGCCACGGCCGAGGCGCGCAAGGCGGGCCGGGCGAACCCAGCCGCTCCCCTCCTCCCCGACGATGCTGACGTCTCCCGGGCACCGGACGAGTTCCGCGCGATCGGCGATCGCGATGCCCTCGAGCGCGGCTTCTCCCGGATCTCCGCCGAGCAGCGGGCCGTCCTCGTCCTCCAACACTATGCCGGCCTCAGTCAGGCCGAGATCGCCGATGTCCTCGGCATCCCGATCGGGACGGCCGGCTCGCGGATCCACTACGCCGCGCGCGCCCTTCGCGCGGCCATCGAGGCCGATTCCCGGCTGGGAATCGGACGGGAGTCCCACGCATGACGAACCTCGTCGACTTCGACCGTGCCCTCGGCGACTTCCTGTCGGACGGTCCGGACACGGCGCCCGAAGCGCCGGTGATCGCGGCCATGGCCCATGCGCGGAC
>DASSPG010000081.1:0-1054 GCA_035699725.1 Candidatus Limnocylindrales bacterium
CGCTGAAGTGCTGCCCGACCAGCTGGTCGGGTCGCCAGCCGGTCATCCGTTCCATCGAATCGGACATGAACGTGAACACGCCCCGGGCGTCGGTCGCGAACACCACGTCCGGCGAGTTCACGACCAGGAACCGGTAGCGGGCCTCGGACTCGCGCAGTTCGCGCTCCAGGCGTTCGCGGTCGCTGACGTCGCGCGCGACGCCCTGGATGGCCACCAGCCGCCCGTCCTCGACGCGGCCGACGACGTTGATCTCGAGCGGGGTCGGCGTTCCGTCGCCGCGCAGGAAATCGATCCGCGACGTGACGACCCGTTCGGGCTCCGCGACGAGCGCCTCGTACGAGGCCGCTGCGGCCGGCTCCCAGCCGGGCGCCACGTACTCCATGAAGTGACGGCCGATCGCCGATTCGCGATCCCAGCCGAGGACCGATTCGGCCCGGTCGCTGACGAACGTGTAGCGCCCCTCGGCATCGGTCTCGAAGACGAGGTCCGGCGAGGAGGACGCGAGCGTCCGGTAGCGCTGTTCCGAGTCGCGCAGCTCGCGTTCCAGGCGCTCCTGTTCGCGCATGTCGCGGACGGACCCGTTTGCCCCCAGGAAGCGGCCATCCGCGTCGAGGCGCGCCGCGGCGATGAACTCGGCCGGTACGGGCTCGCCGTCGGGTCCGGCCAGGTTGAGTCGGCCGCGGACCTCCTGCGAGCCGGCATGCATCTGGCTCGTCCAGTCGAACTCCGCGACGTCGCGACTCGAATCATGGACGATCGCCCCGAAGTGCTGGCCCAGGAGGTCCGCCGGGCGGCGGCCGGTCAGCCGGATGACCGCGTCGGACACGAACGTGAGCCGTCCCTCGGCGTCGATCGACCAGACCAGGTCCGGCGCACGCTCCACGAGGTAGCGGTAGCGCGCCTCGGATTCGGTCAGTCGGGTCAGCAGCGTCGAATTGGTGATCGCGATCGCCGCCTGGTCGGCGAGGCCCTGGAGCAGGTCGAGCTCCTCCGCGTCGAAGTCCCGCCGCTGCGCCGACGACACGGCCAGCGTCCCGATCACCTCGCCGCCGGG
>DASSPG010000082.1:0-1077 GCA_035699725.1 Candidatus Limnocylindrales bacterium
TTTCTCGACCGCTTCTATCGGCTCTCCTCAAGCGCGGTCCTCGACAACGACGGGATGGTCGACAAGTTCGTCGGTGATGAGGTCATCGGGCTCTTTTTCGCGGGGATTAGCGGCGCAGAGCACTCCGCCGCCGCCATCCGCGCCGCTCGCGCGCTGCTCGATGCCGTCGATCGGCCCGATGCGAGCCAGAGCGGCCCAATCCCGGTTGGCGCGGCGGTGCATACGGGAGACGCGTTCGTAGGCTCGACTGGGGCGGGGGGAGCAGTGAGTGACTTTACGGCCCTCGGCGACGTCGTGAACACGACCGCTCGCCTCGCGAGCGAGGCGAGCGCTGGGGAACTGCTCGTCTCGATCAGCGCCGCGGCAGCCGCCGGCCTCGACTCACCCTCCCTGGAGCACCGGACGCTCAGTGTCCGCGGTCGGTCGGACACTGTCGAGGTCATCGCACTGAGATCCTCCAGGACGCCGGGCTAAGGCCGCCCGGATGTCGGGCGATATCGCGGCGTGCTCCGTCAGGGTGATCTCACCTGAGGGAGACCCGGGCCTCAGTCGCTGCCTGGATGACGCCGACTCTGGCGAATGGGATGTCGTTGTGGCCAAGGGCGGCTTCGACAGCGGCGAGCTTGTCCGGCGGAATCGCCGCGAGGAGGCCGCCGCTCGTCTGGGGGTCGTGGGCGAGCGCCAGGAGCTCGCCGGGAACGTCGGGCGCGACGGTCAGCGCGTCGGCGACGAAGCGGCGGTTGTGGGACGCGCCGCCGGTTTCGATGCCTGAGCGCGCCAGCTCCAGCGCGCCCGGCAGGACAGGCAGCGCCGCGGCTTCGAAGGCGAACGAGGTGTTCGAGGCACGGGCCATCTCGAGCGCGTGGCCCAGTAGTCCGAAGCCCGTGACGTCGGTCGCCGCGGTGATGCCGTGCGAGACGAGGACCTCCGACGCGACGCGGTTCAGGGTCCGCATCTGATCGATGGCGACCGCCAGGTCTGCATCCGAGGTCCTGCCCTGGCGCCGGCCGCTGACCAGGATGCCGGTCCCCAGCCGCTTGGTCAGGAGCAGCACGTCGCCCGGTTTCGCGCCGCCCT
>DASSPG010000083.1:0-16259 GCA_035699725.1 Candidatus Limnocylindrales bacterium
GGCGATCGCCCACCGGCTGTTCGAGGACCCGGAACAGGCGCTCGAGCAGCTCATCCGCGAGGAGCTGGGGCTGGATCCGGACGAGCTCGGGTCGCCGTTCGGGGCGGCGTTCGGGTCGTTCGTCGCGTTCGCGATCGGGGCGTTCGTGCCAGTCCTGCCGTACGTCATCGGGAGCGGCGGTGCAGCGTTCGTCGCGGCGATCGGACTCAGCCTGGTCGGGCTGTTCGCGGTCGGCGCGGGCGTCAGCCTGCTGACCGGCCGGGGCGTCCTGTTCTCCGGGGCACGCCAGGTCGGGATCGGCGCTGCCGCCGCGGTCGTCACGTACCTCGTCGGATCGGTCATCGGCGTGTCGGTGGCGTGACCAGCGTCGCTGACCGGCTGCGCGGGGAGGGGCTGGCCGCGTCGTCGTGGTCGAACGGCCCCGGCGATCGGTACGGCGCGCACGAGCACGGCTACGACAAGGTGATCGTGGTCGAGTCCGGGTCGATCACGTTCGGATTGCCGCCCGAGTCGGGTTCGGTGGTCCTCTCCGCGGGCGATCGGCTCGAGCTGCCCGCAGGAACCCGCCATCGCGCGACCGTCGGTCCGACCGGCGTCACCTGCCTCGAGGCCCACCTGCCGGCCGGCTCCCTCGGCGCCGTCGGGCGGCGAGCCGCGGGGGAGTGGTAGCCGAGGTCCCCTCGGCGGTCGGCCGCGGAATCGAAACGAGGTCCCGGATCGGTTCCGGGACCTCGTGGAGTAGGCTAGCGAGCCGGGATCAGCGGATGCCGTAGCGCATCCAGACCCCGAACTCGTCTCGAGGGTCCGTCGAATGGCGCGGATCCTCATTGCCCAGCAGGATGCTGATCGCCGAGAACAGCGCCAGGAACCCGAGTCCAACGATGAACATGGTGGGTACCTCCGCTGCGTGATCGCCGCGGAGCCGGACCGACCGTGGGCCGCCCGACTCCCGCCGCTGGATTGCGGCGGACCGACGATCAGAGTTGTCTGATAGGGCTATTCTACCTAACAAATGTCGAAACAACAATCGATCCACCTGATGAATTGGCACTAGATGGCATCGTCCGAACGACTGAGTACGAATGACGCCCGGATCCTGGAGCTCCTCCAGCGTGACGGCCGCCGCCCGTACGCCGACCTCGGCGCCGAGATCGGGATGAGCGGCGCGTCGGCCCACGAGCGGGTGAAGAAACTCGAGGCGCGCGGCGTCATCCAGGGCTATGCGGCGGTCGTCGACCCGCGCGCGATCGGCTACGACATCCTCGCCTTCAGCTGGATCACCCAGGCTCCGGGCACGGTGGCGAACGACCTGACCGACTCGTTCGCCGCGATCCCCGAGATCGAGGAATGCCACCACATCACCGGCGAGGCCGACTACCTGATCAAGGTCCGGGCCCGCGACACCCGCGACCTCGAGCGCGTGCTCCGCCTCGTCCAGTCGACGAAGGACGTGTTCCAGACCGAGACCGACGTCGTGTTCTCGAGCGGCTTCGAGCGGCGGCCGCTCCACGTTCCGCCCGAAACCGACGACTCGACCGGGACGTAGCGATGGCTGGGGATCCCCCGCGCCCCGACGACGCGGCTCTCGTTCGTGAGGTGGCGGACGGGTCCCAGGAAGCCCTCGGAGTCCTCTATGACCGCTACATCGACGTCATCCACGCCACGGCGATCCGCCTGACCGGTGACCGGCAGCTCGCCGAGGAGGTGGTCCAGGAGACCTTCCTCGCGCTCTGGAACCGGGCCGAGCTGTTCGACGAACGCGTCGGGTCGCTTGGCGCCTGGCTCCACACGATCGCCCGCAACCGGACCGTGGATCGGCTGCGCGCGGCCGGCCGACGGCCGAGCCTCCTCCCCTTCGCCTCGGCGGCCGGTGGCGACGAGCCCGATGCGGCGGCCCTGGATCGGCTCGTGGCGAGCGGGACCGTCCTCGGGGGAGCGGGGGTCGGGCCGGGCCCGGAGGGCGAGCTCGCCGCAACCGAACTCCGCCAGGTCCTGCGCGACGCCCTCGACGAGCTGCCCGACGCCGAGCGCACCGCGATCGTCCTGGCCTATCGCGAGGAGCTCTCGCAGAGCGAGATCGCGGAGCGGCTGGGCTGGCCGCTCGGAACCGTGAAGACGCGGACGCGCCGGGCGCTGCTCCGGCTGCGCGCCGCCCTGGCCGATGAGCTGGGACCCGGCGCCGCCCCGACACCCGTTCCCGTCCCGATCCGCGACTGGACCGACCGATGATGGGCGCGCTGGACCACGGCGAGGTGCGTGAGATCCTCGAAGACGCGGCGATCGAGCCCGGCGGCCTCGAGCGGCTGATGGCGGGCGACACGCCGACCGCGGCGCTGGTCGCGAGCCATCTGGCGGCCTGTCCGGACTGTGCGGAGGAGCTCGGCCGGCTGCACCGGACGGTGGGTCTGGTCCGCCCGGTTCTTCGGTCGGTGCCGCCGCCCGCGCTCCGCGAGCGGACGCTTGCCTACGTCGCCGCGCTGGGCCGGCCACGCGGCGTCGTGGCCGAGGTCGCAGCCGTCCCCGACGCGACGCCCGCGCTCGGTGCGCGCCCGTCGCCGGCCGCCGTGCCGGGGCCGACGCGACCCGAGCCGACCGCCCGCCGCCGCTCTCGCCTGCCCACGCTCGCCGGGATCGCCGCCGCACTCCTGATCGCCGTCGGCGGGACGGCGCTTCTCGTCGATGCCGATCGGCAGGCCGCGCTGCGCGTCCAGGCCGCGACGATCGAGGCCCTCGGAAGGGTCGCGTCCTGGACGGTCAGGGTCGACAGCCGGGCTGACGCGCGCCGGGTCCCCCTCGCCAGCCCGGCCGGCGGCCCGACCACCGCGAGCGTCGCCTTCTCGCCCTCGACCACGGAGCTCGTCGTCGTGGCCCAGCTCGCCCCACCGCCCGCCGGCAAGGAGTACCGCTGCTGGGTGGAGGCGGGCGGGAGCCGGGCGTCGATCGGGAAGATGTACTTCGGCGGGAACGTCGCCTACTGGGTCGGCGACGTGCCCGAGGTCGCCGGGCTCGGCCCCGACGCCCGCTTTGGAGTGTCGCTGGTCGACCTGACGGGCGGTGGCGCCCCCGGCGACCCGGTCCTGATCAGCGGGGGCTGACTCGCGGCCCGTCCCTCGTACACCCCGCGGGTCAACGGGCGGCTGGAGTCCTGGTGCGGGCGTGGAAGCCCGCGGTTCAGCCGCCGTTTCGTGCGCCGGATGCACCGCTGGACCGACGAAGGACGTCGAGCCGCCGTTCAGCCGACGTCTCCTGCGTCGGGCGCACCAACCGACGGAAGAACGGTTCCAACGGCGGCTCAGCCGCCGGTTGGCGCGGCCGGCGGGTCACGGTCGGGCCGGGGTCGCTCAGTGGCGTGGGCGATCGGGTGGGCCATCGGCGGCCGGTCGCCGACCGCGGCCCAGCGGTCCCGCCGGGGCGGTTCGTCGTCGGGGACCGCGTCGGGCGGCGGCGCCGCGAGGTACGTCGCGTGGTGCCGGAGCACCGCCAGGACCGAGCTGGCCTCGATCGGGCGGCCCTCGTCGGCCAGGGCCTCCGCGATCCAGAGCGCCTCGCTCTCACGCTCCCGCTCGAGGACATCCACGTCGCGCCGACGCGAGTCGGCCAGCACCAGCCACACGAGACCCGCCCCGATGACGAGGCCGACGATCAGGAGCCACCAGTTGAACTCGGCATTCACGCCGGGAGGGTACCTCGAACCCCGGCCCGGCCGCCGCTCCGCGCCCTACACTCCACCGTCATGATCGACATCACCCCGGATCCCGTCTTCGTCCGGCTGCTCGGCTTCCCGATCTACTGGTACGGCATCGCCTATGCGGTCGGCCTTGCTGCCGTCTACTGGGTGCTCGTCCGGGAGGCGCGCTTCCGGGGCCTCGACGACACGCTCCTGGGAACCGGCATGATCGTCGTCGCGGTGGCGGCCCTGATCGGGGGCCGGCTGTACCACGTCATCGACCAGTGGGTCCTCTACCGCGACCACCCGCTGACGGCCATCCTGCCCCTCACCGTCCAGGCGGACGGCTCGTACGCCTTCGCCGGGTTCAGCGGGCTCGGCGTCCCGGGCGGGATCGTGACCGGCACGATCGCCGCCTGGCTCTACGTCCGCCGCCACCACCAGCCGTTCTGGCAGTGGGCCGACGTCGTCGCCCCGGGCCTCTTCGTCATGCAGGCGATCGGGCGGCTCGGCAACTTCTTCAACCAGGAGCTGTACGGCCCGCCGACCACGCTGCCGTGGGGGATCCGGATCGACGCCGCCCACCGGGTCGGCGAGTTCACGGACCTCGCCAGGTACCCGGTCGCGACGACCCACTTCCACCCGCTGTTCCTGTACGAGTCCGTGTCCGGGTTGGCCGGCGCCGTGGTCCTGCTCTGGCTGGCGCGGCGGCGGACCCTGCGGCTCATGCCGGGCGACCTTCTGCTCCTGTTCTTCGTGTGGTACGGGATCACCCGCTTCGCGCTCGAAGGCTTCCGGACGGCCAACTGGACGTTCTTCGGCATCCCGACCGCCCAGATCGTGACCCTCGGCTTCATCCTGTTCGGCGTGCTCGGGCTGCTGTACCGGCATGGCCCGGGCCGGCCGGCGCAGACCGCCGCCGAGCTGCTCCCGGCAGAGGGGGAGCGGGCGGATGCCGACGAGGACGAGGACGACTTCTGGTCGGACGACGACGACGAAGACGACGACGAAGACGACGACGAAGAAGACGCGCTCGACGAAGACGACGACGAAGACGACGACGAAGACACAGCGCTCGACGACGACGGCGCCTCCGTTGTCGATCCGGATTCCGACGTCGACGCCGCGCGGCCCCCGGACCCATCGGCCGACCGTCCGGCATGACCGAGGGCGACACCGACCCATTCCCGCCGCCGGCTCGCCGCCGGCCGCCACCGGGCCGGATCTCGCCACAGGCCCTCGCCGCCGCCCGCGGCGGCGCCGTCGAAGGACTCGCCTGGCTCGGCCGCACGCCGGAGAGCAAGGCGTCGCTGCTCTATCGGGCCGTCCGGCTCCTCGCCCGGTTCATCCTGTTCGTTCTGTTCCGGTTCCGGATCGAGACCTCCGGCCAGGAGCACCTGCCGGCCGGAGGCTACCTCCTCGTCGGCGCCGCCCACCGTGGCTGGATGGACCCGTTCGTCGTCGTCCATGCACTCCCGACCGAACCCCGCGCGTGGTTCCTCGGCAGCGCGCCGTCGACCTTCACCGCCCGCTGGCGGGAGGTCCTGATCCACCGGCTCGGCGGCCTGCTGCCCGTCTGGCGCGGCGGGATCGGGGCAGACCAGCACGTCGCATCGGCCCGGGCCGTCGTCGCCAACGGCGGGGTCTTCGTCCAGATGCCGGAGGGCACCGTGAGCGGGCCGCCGGGCCGGATCGGGCCGTTCCGGTTCGGCTGGGCGATCATCGCGCTCCGGACCGGCGCCCCCATCGTGCCGTTCGCGATGGCCGGCACCGAGGAGCTGTACCTGGGGCGCCGGATGGCCTCGCGCATCCTGCCGCGGACGAGCGTCGCCGGCCTCCTCGGTCCGAGCTGGGACGGGACCGTGCCCGTGGCGGGGAGCCGGGCGGAGATCGCGCTCGCCCGCGAGATCAGCACGGCGCTGGAGACCGTCCTGGGGCCGGCGGTCGAGGAGCTCTGGCCGCGCACCGTGGATCCCCCCGCTCGGCCGCGCCGGCTCCGCCGCCGCCTGACCTGGCTGTTCCTCCGCCCCGGCCGCCTCGACCGCGACGCGTGACCGAGGCCCACGCTCCGGAGCCGGTTCGAGCCACCCAGCGCCGGGGCGACGGCCTGCGCCGGGTTGCCCGCAACCAAGGGCTGCTCCGGGCGATCGTGGCCTACGGCGGCTTCGCCTTCGCCGAGTGGACCGCATGGATCGTCATCCTCGTCGTCGCCTTCGAGCGGGGCGGGGCGGGGGAGTCGGGCCTGGTGGCCCTCCTTCAGCTGCTGCCGGCGGCGGTCGTGGCGCCACTGGCAGCGAGCATCGGCGACCGCTACGCGCGCGAACGGATGCTCGTGGCCTCGTACGTGGTGGAGACCGCTGCCATGACCCTGACCGGCCTCGCCCTGCTCCTCGACGCGCCGATCGTGGTCGTCTACGCCGGGGCGATCCTCACGACCTCGGCGCTGACGCTGACAAGGCCGGCCCACGGGGCCCTCCTGCCGGCCCTGGCCCGGACTCCCAGCGAGCTGACCGCGGCCAACGTCGCGACCGGCACGACCGGCAACCTGAGCATGCTCATTGCCCCGGTCGTCGCAGGGCTCGTCCTGGGCAGCGCCGGGGCGGCGGCCGGCTTCGGCCTGTCGGCCCTCGTCCTGGCGATCGCCGTCCTCCTCGTCCGGTCGATCCGGACGGAGCGCGCGCCGATCGAACTCGAGCGTCAGCCCGGATCGGTCGTGCCCGAGTTCGTCAGCGGCATTCGCGCCCTCGCCGGCATGGCCGATCCGCGGACGATCGTCCTGATCCTCGCCGCGGCGGCCGCGATCGAGGGCGCGATTGACATCTTCACCCTCGTCCTGGCCCTCGACCTGCTTGCCCTCGGAGAGACCGGCGTGGCACCCCTCGGCGGGGCGATCGGGGCGGGCGGGCTGATCGGCGCGGCGATCTCGGCCGGGCTCGTCGGCCGGCCGAGGCTGGCCGGCGCGTTCATCCTGGGCCTCCTCGGCTGGGGCGCATCTCTGGCCGTGATCGGGACGCTGACGCTGCCGGTCACGGCGGTCGCGATGCTGGCCGTCTGCGGGGCGAGCCGGAGCGTCATGGATGTGGCCGGCCGGACGCTCCTCCAGCGAGTGACCCCGGACCGGGCCCTCGGCAGCGTCTTCGGGGTCCTGGAAGGGCTCCACCAGGCCCTCGTCGGGTTGGGCTCGATCGCCGTGCCGTTGATCATCGGGCTGGTCGGTCCGCAGGCGGCCCTCGTCGCCGTCGGCCTCTCGATGCCGGCGATCGCCGCCGTGTCGTGGCGTTCGCTCAGGCACGCCGACGACGCGGCGGTCGTTCACGTCCACGAGCTGGACGCCCTGCGGGCCGATCCCCTGACCGCGCCGCTCGCGCCGCCGACGCTCGAGTGGCTCGCGGCCCGCATCGTCCACGTCAGCGTCCCGGCCGGGACCTGGATCATCCGCGAGGGCGAGGTCGGGGATCGCTGGTCGATCATCGAGCGCGGCGAGGTCGAGGTCGTCGTCGACGGGCGGACCATTCGTCGACAGGGACCGGGTGACTCGTTCGGCGAGATCGCCCTCCTCCGCGACGTGCCGCGGACCGCGTCGATCCGGGCGCTGACCGAGATCCACCTGTTCTGCCTCGATCGCGAGACCTTCCTGGCCGGTCTTGCTGGAACGCCGGCAAGCCTTGCCGCCGGCGAGCGGGTCGTGCGGGAGCGGCTGGCCGGCTGACCTGCCGTGGCGCGCTATCCTCGGCCCCATGCAGTACGCCGAAACGATCCTCGATCTCGTCGGGCGGACCCCGTTGGTCCGGCTCAGCCGGGTCACCCGCGACCTGGGACCGGCCGACCGCCAGCCGCTCGTCCTGGCCAAGCTCGAGATGCTCAACCCCGGCGGCTCGGTCAAGGACCGGATCGGCCTGCCGATGATCGAGGCGGCCGAGCGGGCCGGGCTCCTGAAGCCGGGCGGCACGATCATCGAGCCGACGTCGGGCAACACCGGCCACGGCCTCGCCATCGCGGCTGCCCTCAAGGGCTATCGCTGCATCTTCGTGATGGCCGACAAGCAGTCGACCGAGAAGCAGTCGCTCCTGCGGGCGTACGGCGCGGAGGTGGTGCTGTGCCCGACGAACGTCCCGCCCGAATCGCCGGAGTCGTACTACTCGGTCGCCGCCCGGCTCGCCCGGGACATCCCGGGCGCGTTCAAGCCGGACCAGTACTGGAACCTCGAGAACCCGACCGCCCACGAGCGGACCACGGGCCCCGAGATCTGGGAGCAGACGGAGGGCCGACTCACCCATTTCGTGGCCTCGGTCGGGACGGGCGGCACGATCTCCGGGGCAGGCCACTACCTGCGCGAGCAGAACCCGGGGATCGTGATCGTCGGGGCCGACCCGGAGGGTTCGATCCTGTCCGGCGACACCGCCCGGCCCTACCTGACGGAGGGCGTCGGCGAGGACTTCATGCCCGGCACGCTCGATCCGTCGGTCGTGGATCGCTGGGTCCGGGTCTCGGACCGGGACGCGTTCGTCGCCGCGCGGCGCCTGACCCGCGAGGAGGGGATCCTCGCCGGCGGGTCATGCGGCACGGCGCTGGTGGCCGCGCTCACGGTCGCCCGCGAGCTGACCGGGGCCGGTGACGGGGCGGGCAAGGTCGTCGTGGTGCTCCTGCCGGACAGCGGCCGGAGCTACCTCTCGAAGCTCTATAACGACGAGTGGATGCGGGTCAACGGCCTGCTCCCGACGACCGGCGGGGTGGCCCGGGTGGAAGAGCTCCTCTCCGGCCGGCATCACGGCCCGGAGCGGCCGGCGGTCGTGGTCGCGCGGACGACGCAGCGGGTCGGCGAGGCGATCGCCACGCTCCAGGAGTACGGGATCTCGCAGATGCCGGTGTCCGAGGACGCCGAGGGCGATGCGGTGGCGGGCATCGTCGGCTCGATCAGCGAGAAGGCCCTCCTCGACCGGGCCTATCGGGATCCGTCGATCGTCGAGCGGACCGTCGGTGAGGTCATGGAGGCGCCATTGCCGCTGGTCGACGCCTCGGCGACGCTCGACGAGGCGTTCGCGCTGCTCAGCGGCGGCTCTCCGGCGGTCGTCGCGATCCGCGGCGAGCAGCCCGCCGGGGTCGTCACGAAGCTCGACCTGCTCGAGTACCTGTCGCACCGCGCGCGCAGCGTCTGAGGCGGGCACCTGGTCGGGCGCGAGCACGCGCCCACGGCGATGCGCGTTCACGGGAACACACGCCGGCAACCGGTGAGCGGCTCGGCCGGGCGCGTGCTCGCGCCCGGCCGAGGGAAGTGGCCCGTCGTTCAGAAGGGGCAGACGCCCGGGTTCCCGGCGTCGGTCCGCAGGCCCGCTCCCACGGGCAGGAGGTAGGTCGCGTAGAGGACGAGATCCGCGGAACCCTCGTTCCGGGCGATGTGGACATGGCCGCCGCCACGATCGACGAACGTCGCCCCGGTCGCGTACGTCCGGCCCGTGCAGGTCGGGTCGTCGGCGTCGTAGAAGGTCAACGTCCCGGCCTGGATGGTGACGACCACCGGGCCCGGGTGACTGTGCCAGCCCGTGTGCCCGCCGGGGCCGATCGTGATCGTCTGGGTCACGACGTCGATCTCGTCGCTCGTCTTGAGCTTGAGCGACGGGGTGTGGATGCTGACGCCGGCATCGAGCGTGCCGCGCGCCAGGACCGTTCCGACGGCTCCCGAGCCCGGCGTGGCCTGCACCACCGCGATGGAGGCGAGCGCGGCGACGAGCCCGAGGGCCGTCGCGCGGACGAGGCGTGTCCGGGTCATGTCAGGCCTCCAGCGGGTGGGCGCTGTTGACGCTCGTCGTCAACGCGATCTGGTTCGGCTTGAGGAGCGCGAGATAGATCGGGCAACGCTCCCGCCACGCGGCGAGCATCGCCTCGACGCGGTCGGCCGGCGAGGCGGTCGCGAGCCGGATGTCGAGGGTCAGATCGCCAACGTCGGGTGCCGCGTCGTCCATACCGAGCAGGCCGCGGAGATCGGACGTTCCTGCGGCGACGGCGGTCACGTCATCGAGCTCGACTCCGAACTCGGGAGCGAGCGTATTGCGCAGGAACGCGACGGCGCAGCCGGCGAGTGCGCCGAGGAGATACGCCGTCGGGCTCGGCGCCAGGTTGCCGCCCCCGAGGGCCGCCGGCAGGTCGGCGTCCCAGTTGAACGGACCCGCCGAGAGCCGGGCATGGCCGTTGACGAGCGTGGCCGTCACGGCCGGCTTCGATCGCGCGGACGACGGGTCCGCGCGAAACCGCTCGGCCGCTTCACTCATGACCATGTGCTGCCTCCCAGGGACTTCGACCGTGGTCCGGTCGTGTACCGACGCTAGCCCGGAGGGGCGGCCGTGGGAATTCGTGGTTGCACGCAAAGCAGGACCGACCCGAGCGGGGACTGGCGGCCGACACGCAGCCAGGGTCAGGTCTTGCGCAGGTAGCGGGCCACCGCGGCCGTCCGCGCCGCGTTGCCCCGGAGTCCGAGCTTCAGGTACAGGTTCGAGAGGTGGCGCTCCACCGTGCGCGGGCTGAGCGTCAGCGTCGTCGCGATGTCCTCGTTCGTCAGGCCTTCGGCGCACAGGCGCAGCACTTCGCGTTCCCGCGGCGAGAGGGATGCGAGGGCTTCGTCGCCTGCCACGTCGCGACGGTCGGGCGCGAGGAACGCGGTCACCTCGGCGACGAAGGTCTCCCAGGCCGGCTCGTCGGCGAGGAGGATGTGGTTGCGGCTGTCGAGGGCCACGAGGCGCGCATCGGGGATCAGGCGCGACACGGTGACCGCCTCGTCGAACCTCGTCGCCCGATCGCCGACGGCCTGCAGGATGAGGGTGGGGACGGCGATCCGGGGCAGGTCGGCCACGATGTCGACGGCCTGCCGCTCGATCCGTGCCGCGACGGCGTTGGCCGGCGAGGTGGACATGCGCTGCAGATCGTCGAACCAGCGCATCTGCTCCTCGTTCGCCTCGGGAATGTAGATCGTCGTGAAGAGGCGGCGGAAGATCGGGTCCTGCTTGGCCCAGCCGACCCGGATCATGCTCCGGTACGTCTCCTCCTCGGCGAGCTTCTCCGCCGTCCGGACGGACCGCGTCCCGGAGGTGGTGCCATAGAGGATCAGTCGCGTCAGCCGCTCGCCGTGGCCCAGCGCGTAGGCCAGGGCAACCGCCGAGCCCCCGGACATCCCGAGGACGGCGAAGCGATCGACGCCGACGGCCGCGACGATCGCCTCGAGATCGGACAGGCGGGCCGCCAGCGAGAAGTCGTCGACATCCCAGTCGGACAGGCCGAAGCCGCGCTCGTCGTAGCGGATGAGGGTGGCGATCTGGCCGAGATCGTCGAGGAAGTGGCGCCAGACCGGGCTCTGCCAGTCGTGCTGGAGGTGGCTCAGCCAGCACGAGACGAGCACGAGCGGCGGGCCCGATCCATGCACCGCATAGGCGAGGCGCGTGCCGTCGCGCGAGCGACAGAAGCGGATCTCCTGGTCGAGAGGACCGGCCCGGGCGGGTGGCCGTGGTGCCATGGTGGCGCGATGGTACGTCCAGGTGTCGCGACGTCAAGGTTCGGCGCCGCTCGCTCGTGACGCGCGGTTGCCGCGGTCGTGGGCTCGATCGAGCCGTCGATGCGTGAGGGGCTCGCGGGATGCGATCATGCGCCGTGATGACCGACACGGAGCGCGAACCGCCCGACGATGCCTTCGAGACCCTTGCCGTCCACGCTGGCGCCGAGCCCGACGAGATCACCGGCGCCGTCTCGCCGCCGATCTACCAGACCTCGACCTACGCCCAGGACGGCGTCAACCGGCCGCGCCGCGGCCACGACTACGCCCGCTCGATCAACCCGACCCGGGACCGCCTCGAGCGAGCGGTCGCGGCCCTCGAGAAGGGACGACACGGGATCGCGTTCGCCAGCGGCTCGGCCGCGACCGCGGCGATCGCCCAGCTCGCGGCGAGCGGCGAGGAGATCGTCGTCGGCGACGACGTGTACGGCGGCACCTACCGCTACCTCGAGCGGGTCCACCGGCCCGGCGGGGCCGGGGAGGCGCGCTACGCCGACCTGTCGGGCGGGCCGGACGTCCTGTGGGAGCAGCTGACCGCTAGAACGCGGCTTGTCTGGTTCGAGACTCCCTCGAACCCGCATCTCAAGCTCACCGACATCGCGGCGGCCGCGCGCACGATCCGCGACCGCGCGGCGCATGCCGGCACGACCCCGCCGCTCCTCGTCGTCGACAACACGTTCGCCTCGCCGGCGCTCCAGAACCCGCTCGCGCTCGGCGCCGACATCGTGTTCCATTCCGCCACGAAGTACCTCGGCGGCCACTCGGATGTGATCCTCGGGATCGCGGTGACCCGCGACGACGCGATCGCCGAGCGGCTCCACTTCCTCCAGAACGCGATGGGCGGCGTGCCCGGCCCGCTCGACTGCTTCCTCGTCCTGCGCGGCCTGCGGACGCTCCACCTGCGGGTCGAGCGCCACGTCGCCAATGCGACGGCCGTGGCGCAATTCCTCGCCGCGCGCGACGACATCGAGCGGGTCTTGTACCCCGGCCTCGCCGAGGGCCCGCACGCCCACCCGGGAGCCGCCCTCGTGGGCGACGGTCGTCAGATGCGCCGCGGCGGCGGGATGGTCTCGTTCATCCCGCGCGGCGGGGAGCGCCGTGCGATCGCGATCGCGGAGGCGACCCGCCTCTTCACCCTCGCCGAGTCCCTCGGCGGCGTCGAATCGCTCGTCGAGGTGCCGGCCACGATGACCCACGCCTCGGTTGCGGGCTCCACCCTCGAGGTCGACCCTGCCCTCGTCCGGCTGTCGGTCGGGATCGAGCACGTCGACGACCTCATCGCCGACCTGCGAGGCGCTCTCGACCGCTCCTGAATCAGCCCGACCTCTGCCGGTTGGCTGCAACCACTGGGACGTTCAGGTTGCGGACAGGTTGCATCCCGGTTGCGGTACGATGCCGCAAACGGAGACTGCGGAAGCCGACTCTCCCGCCCGCTCGTGCGCCGTCAGGCGACCGGGTCATCGCGGGTCACGCGCGGCCGGTCGATCGGGTGCGATCGCCCGCGCGCAGGAGATCCGAACGCATGACGCAGTCCTCGACCCGCCCCACGACCGCCTCCTCGGGTGGCGGCGCGCCCCACGCGGCCGCCCCCGGATCCGCGATCGGGCGGATCGTCCGGGCGAACCTCTCGACCGCCGAGCTGTACGAGGACGCGATCCGGGCCGGCGAGGGCCTCGTCGCCGCCGAGGGCCCGCTCGTCGTCCGGACCGGCAAGCACACCGGGCGCTCGCCCCAGGACAAGTTCATCGTGAAGGAGCCCGGCTCCGCGCAGAAGATCTGGTGGGGCCAGGTCAACCGGCCGATCGCACTCGAGCACTACGACCGGCTCCGCGCCCGGCTCATGGCCTACCTCGCCGACCGGCCGGTCTACGCCCAGGACTGCTTCATCGGGGCCCACCCGGCCCATCGCCGCTCGCTCCGGGTCTATACCGAGACCGCGTGGGCCAGCATCTTCGCCCGCAACCTCTTCCGCCGCCCGACCGGCGAGGACCTCGCGAGCTTCGCCCCGAACTTCACGATCATCGATGTCCCGTCGTTCCAGGCCGACCCCGCGACCGAGGGCACCCGGACCGGGACCGCGATCCTGCTCAATCTCGCGGCGATGGAGATCATCATCGTCGGGACCGAGTACGCCGGCGAGATCAAGAAGTCGGCGTTCACGGTCATGAACTACCTGATGCCCGACGAGGGCGTCCTGCCGATGCACTCGGCGGCGAACGTCGGGCAGGACGGCAATTCGGTCGTGTTCTTCGGGTTGTCGGGAACCGGCAAGACGACCCTCTCGGCCGACCCGCTCCGGAGCCTCGTCGGCGACGACGAGCACGGCTGGGGCGTCGACGGCGTCTTCAACTTCGAGGGCGGCTGCTACGCGAAGACGATCCGCCTCTCGCCGATGTACGAGCCCGACATCTTCCAGACGACGCGCCGCTTCGGGACGGTCCTGGAGAACGTCGATCTCGATCCGGCGACGCGCGAGCTGGACCTCGATTCGGAGCGGTTCACGGAGAACACCCGGGGCGCCTACCCGCTCCACTTCATCGGCAACGCCGATCCGACCGGGATGGCCGGCCAGCCGACCAACGTCGTGCTCCTGACGGCCGACGCGTTCGGGGTTCTGCCGCCGATCAGCCGCCTCACCGCGGACCAGGCCCAGTACCACTTCATCAGCGGCTACACGGCCAAGCTGGCAGGCACCGAGATCGGGGTCAAGGAGCCGCAGGCGACCTTCTCGGCGTGCTTCGGCGCCCCGTTCATGCCCCGCCACCCGGGCGAGTACGCCGCGATGCTGGCCGAGCGCCTGGCCCGCTACAACGTCCGGGCCTGGCTGGTGAACACCGGCTGGACCGGCGGGCCGTACGGGACCGGCAAGCGGATGAACATCGACCACACGCGCTCGACGGTCCGGGCCGCCCTCGACGGCCGGCTGGACGACGTCGCGACCGTGACCGACCCGATCTTCGGCTTCGAGATCCCGGTGTCCTGTCCGGACGTTCCTGACGCCGTGCTCCAGCCGCGCGGAACCTGGGCGGACGGCGAGGCCTACGACCACCAGGCGGCGGCCCTCGCCCGGATGTTCGCCGACAACTTCGCGGCCTACGCCGACGGCGTGCCCGAGACCGTCCGGCGCGCCGGGCCGCGGGTGCTCGAGGATGGCGGCCCGGACCTGAAGGTGGCCGGCCCGGGCGAGGGCTGACGCGCGGCAGGCGGCCCGCAGCGCAGACCCTGTCAGATGCTCGCCTGACGATCACCCAAGCGGACGCAAGGCCAGCGTTCCTGCCAGATGGTCCCCAGGCGGTCATGTGCCACCTGGCGGAGCGCGGTCCATGCAAGGCTCGCCCCGGATCCGGTCCCGGTGTGTCCGCCGCAGGCGGCTCATGCTCCGCTGGCCGACATCTGTCAGGAAGCCAGGCCGGTACGGGGTCACGCCGCGGTGCTCCGTAGAATGGCCACACGACACGCAACGAACTCCCACGTGAGGTTCCCCACGCCCATGGCACGCAACAAGGTCACCGTCATCGGCGCCGGCAATGTCGGCGCGACCACCGCCCAGCGGATCGCCGAGGCCGGGCTCGCCGACGTCGTCCTCGTCGACATCGTGGAGGGCCTGCCGCAGGGCAAGGGCCTGGATCTTGCCGAGGCTGCGCCGGTCGTCGGCCACGACAGCCGGATCACCGGGACGAACGACTACGCCGACACCGCCGGCTCGGACATCATCGTCGTGACCTCCGGCCTCGCCCGGCAGCCCGGCATGAGCCGCGACGATTTGCTGGCCAAGAACGCCGGGATCGTGAGGGCGGTCGTCGAGCAGGCCGCGAAGCACTCGCCCGACGCGATCCTGATCATCGTCACGAACCCGCTCGACGCGATGTGCCACGTCGCCCTCAAGGCGTCCGGCTTCCCGCGCGAGCGCGTCCTCGGGATGGCCGGGGTGCTCGACTCCGCCCGCTTCCGGACGTTCATCGCCCAGGAGCTGGGCGTCTCGGTCGAGGACACCCACGCCTTTGTCCTCGGCGGCCACGGGGACACGATGGTCCCGCTCTCGCGCTACTCGACGGTCGCCGGCGTGCCGATCACCGAGCTCCTCCCGCCCGATCGCGTCCGCGCTCTCGAGGAGCGGACGGCCAACGGCGGTGCGGAGGTGGTCGCTCTCCTCAAGACCGGTTCCGCGTTCTACGCCCCGGCCGCGTCCACCTTCGAGATGGTCGACGCCATCCTGCGTGACCGGAAGCGCGTCCTGCCGTGCGCCGTCCTGCTCCAGGGCGAGTTCAGGACGAGCGGGCTCTTCGTCGGCGTGCCGGTGGTCCTCGGTCGGGGCGGCATGGAGAGGGTCTTCGAGATCGAGCTGACCGCTGATGAGCAGGCCGCCTTCGACCGATCGGCCGCTGCGGTCCAGGAGCTGGTCGACAAGCTCGGCTGACCGCCGGGCGGGCGGCCATGGCGGTGCGGTCGCGCACCGCCATTCGCTGGACCGTCGCCCGGAGAGTCACGGCCGGAATTGACCCGCCCCGGGCCGGGTCGTATCGTCAGCCCACGAATCGCACCGGCCTCGGGAGGGTCGGTGCTGGTGGTCACCCCAGCTGTCCGGCGCGAGCCCGCGTGGAACGTTCCGCGCGCCTCGGCCCGGGCTGCCGGCGTGCGTGGAGGAGTCAGGCATTGCCTGAAGGGAGATTCATGCATCGGAGATTGTTCGTCGCCCTGTCGGCGTCCGCGCTGCTGCTGGCGGCGATGCTGCCCGCCGCCGCCGTGGCCAGGAACTCGGCAACGTCGGCGGTCGCGACCTACATCGTGCAGATGGAGGCTGCCCCGGTCGTCGCCTACGGTGGAGGGGTGGCGGGTTACGCCGCCACCAGGCCTGCCAAGGGGAAGAAGATCAACCCGGCCTCGGCGAACGTCGTGAAGTACGCCGGGTATCTCAAGCGGCAGCACGCCGCGGTCGTCGCCAAGCTCACCGGCGCGACGAAGATGTATGACTACGTCTACTCGTTCAACGGGTTCGCGGCCCGGATGACCGGCGCGCAGGCGGACAAGCTGAAGGGCGCCGCCGGGATCGTCGCC
>DASSPG010000084.1:0-3855 GCA_035699725.1 Candidatus Limnocylindrales bacterium
GAGGTCAACTTCGCGGCCCAGAAGTTCAGCCGGACCGTGCTGGGCAGCAACAACATCGACAGCTGCAACCGCACCTGACACGCCCCGAGCGTCGCCGGTCTGGCGACCGTGTTCGGTGCCGGTGGCGGCACAAGTTCATACCGTGAGGCCGAGGAGACGGACCTGATCGTCCTGTGGGGCAGCAACGCCCGCGAGACGCATCCGATCTTCTTCCACCACCTCCTGCGCGGCGTCCGCAACGGCGCCCGGCTCTACGCGGTCGACCCGCGCCGGACGAGCAGCGCCGAGTGGGCCGACGTCTGGCTCGGGCTCGACGTCGGGTCGGACATCGCGCTGGCCAACGCGATCGGGCGCGAGATCATCGCCGCCGGGCTCCAGGACCAGGCGTTCATCGACCGGGCGACGAGCGACTTCGAGGCCTACAAGGCCAAGGTCGAGAGCTACACCCTCGAGTACGCCGAGCGCGAGACCGGCGTCCCGGGCGAGGCGATCCGCGAGCTGGCCCACGCGTTCGCGACGGCCGACAAGGCGATGATCTGCTGGACGCTCGGGATCACCGAGCACCATAACGCGGTCGACAACGTCGTCGCGCTGATCGACCTCGTGCTCCTCACCGGCCACGTCGGCCGGTGGGGCAGCGGCGTGAACCCGCTCCGCGGCCAGAACAACGTCCAGGGCGGCGGCGACATGGGCGCCCTGCCGGATCGCCTGCCGGGCTTCCAGCACGTCGAGAACGACGAGCTCCGGGCGAAGTTCGACGAGCGCTGGGGCGTGACCGTCCCGCCCAAGCGCGGCTGGCACCTGTCGGGCATGTTCGAGGCGATGGAGCGCGGCGAGCTCCAGGCGGTCTACGTGATCGGCGAGAACCCGGTCCAGTCCGAGGCCGACCAGAAGAAGGCGAAGCACCTCCTCTCGACCCGCGACTTCCTCGTCGTGCAGGACATCTTCCTGACCGCGACCGCCGAGCTCGCCGACGTCGTCCTGCCGGCCGCCGCGTCGTGGGCGGAGAGCGAGGGCACGGTCACGAACTCCGAGCGCCGCGTCCAGCGCGTGCGCAAGGCGCTCGAGCCGCCGGGCGAGGCCCGCGACGATCTCTGGATCATCGAGGGGATCGCCCGCCGGATGGGCGCCGACTGGGGCTGGCGGACCGCCGAGGACGCCTGGAACGAGGTCCGCGCGCTGTCCCCGGTCCACGCCGGCATGTCCTACGCGCGGCTGGAGGAGCTCGGCGGGATCCAGTGGCCGTGCTACGACGAGACCCATCCGGGCGAGCTGTTCCTCCACAGCCGGCTGTGGGAGGACCCGGTGCCGGGCAACCGCGTCCCGTTCCAGGCGGTCGACCACGACCCTCCCGTCGACAAGCTGACCGAGGACTTCCCGATCCGGCTCACCACCGGCCGGCGGCTCGACTCGTACAACACCGGCGTCCAGACCGGCGGCTACACCTCGCCGCTCCGGCGCGGCGAATCGCTCGACATCTCGCCGGAGGACGCCGAGGCGTACGGGCTCGTCGAGGGCGAGCGCGTGCGGGTGGTGTCGCGGCGGGGCCAGGTGGAGGCCCCGATCCGGATCGACGAGTCGCTCCGGCCGGGCCTCACGTTCATGACCCTCCACTTCCAGGACGACGTGGCGACGAACCTGCTCACGATCGACGCGACGGACCCGAAGTCCGGCACGGCCGAGTTCAAGGCGACCGCGATCCGCATCGAGAAGCTCGCGGTCCCGGTCGCCGGCGCCCGATGACCGTCCCGGCGCGGATCAGCATCGTGACCGTCGGCGTCACGAACGTCGCACGATCCGCGGCGTTCTATGAAGCGCTGGGGTGGGAACGCTGCTCGGCGTCGATGGACGAGATCGCCTGGTTCCGGACCGCGGACTCCTATCTCGGGATCTTCGGCTGGCACGATCTCGCCGCGGACGCCAACCTCATCGAGCCGACGCGCGGATCGTTCGGCGGCGTCACGCTCGCGATCAACGTGGAGAGCCGCGAGGCCGTCGATGCGGCCCTGGACGAGGCCGTCGCCGCCGGCGGCACGATCCTCAAACCCGGGACGGACCTCCCGTTCGGCTACGGCGGCTACTTCGCGGACCCCGACGGCCACGCCTGGGAGGTCTGCTACAACCCCTCGTTCCCGATCGGCCCGGACGGCCGGATCACGATCGACTGATGGCGGACCTGAGCCATCGGGCGATCCGCGTCGTCGAGCAGCGGCCGGACGTGGTCCACGCCCGGCTGCTCGAGCTGGCCGCGCGCCTTCGTGACGAGGCGCCGCCGATCGAGCCCGGCACGCAGGCCGCCCAGCTCCTCGGGATGGACGGGCCGCTCGGCATCCAGGTCGCCGATCGCGGCCCGAACCGGATCGAGCTCCGCACGACCCAGGGCCGGATCCTCGCCAACGCGGTCGCCGATCTCGCGCCGACCGCGGACGGCCGGACCGGCCTCACGATGGCGGTCGACATCAAGCCGGATGGCTTCGCCGCGAACCTGATGCTGGGCGCGGCCCTGCGGATGATGCCCGGCGTCGAGCGCAAGGTGATCGACGGGCTGGAGGCCGGTCTCGACGACCTCGTGACGGAGCTCGCCAAGTCGGACGAGGAGTGGGACGCGGACGCATGGCGCCCGGCGGGGCTGGGCGGAGCCGGCCGCACCTGACTCGGGCTCAGCGGGCGACGGACTCGCCCAGCGCGAACAGCGACCGGACGCCGGTGAGGCCCTTGAGCTCGTGGCTGCCACGATCAAGGAACGGGATCCCGGACCCCGCCAGCAGCTCGTAGGTCGTGCCCGAGACGAGGATCTCGCCGGGCGCCGCGAGGGCCAGGATCCGCGCGGCCGTGTGGACCGCCACGCCGCGGATGTCGTTCGGGACCAGCTCGACCTCGCCCGTGTGGAGGCCCGCCCGGACCTGGAGCCCGAGCTCGGCGACGCTGTCGCGGATCGCCGCCGCGCAGCGGATCGCCCGCGCCGTGCCGTCGAACAGGACGAGGAACCCGTCGCCGGTCTGCTTGATCTCCCGGCCACGGAAGGTCGCGAACTGGAAGCGGGCCCGATCGTTGTGATCGGAGATCAGCTTCCGCCAGCGGTTGTCGCCGACCTTCTCGGCGAGCGCGGTCGAGTCGACGAGGTCGGTGAACAGGATCGTCGCGAGGACCCGTTCGCCGGTCGCCTCGGCCGGGACGCCGAACGTCCGCATGCCGGCGAAGTCGAGCGTGACGAACGCCTCGTCGCCGATGACCCAGGCGTCATGGCCGGGCGGGATCTCGAACGCGGTCTGCGGCCCGATCTCGAGCTCCGTCCCGTCGGCCATCACGACGTGGAAGCGACCGGACAGGGCGACCCCGATATGGTGGTACTCGCAGAAGTCGGTCCCGGCGATCGGCTTGACCTGCTCGGTCCAATGCCAGCCCGGCTCGAAGACCATCCGACCCACGACGATGTCGCCGAGATCGAAGATGTCGACCCGGCCGTCCTGGAAGGAGCGGACCTCGTCCGGGGTCGCAAGACTCTTCGCCTGGAGGCGGGCCATGGCCGCGATCCTAGCGATCGTTGATCCGCCGGGCAACGGCGATTCGTCAGGCGGGCGACACCACCGGCAGTCCGAGGGCTCGGGCCGCCTCGGCCAGGCGATCGTCGTATGTCACGAACGACGCCAGCGTCGACCCCATCCCCAATGCAGTGGTCAGATGGATGGCGTCCAGCGTCCGCACGGTCGTCGGCGCGATCCCTGCGGCACGGTCCGCCAAGCGGGCGTTGATGCCGACGACCTCGATCCCGCTCAGCACGCGCTCGAGATCGATCGGATCGTGGGGACGTCGAGCGACGGCTCGACGTGTCTCGATGATCCCGACCAGGCTCGT
>DASSPG010000085.1:0-9300 GCA_035699725.1 Candidatus Limnocylindrales bacterium
CCGGGGCCCCGGCGGTCCTCGCGGTCGATCTCCACCTCATCCACGAGGTCACCTCCCCGCAGGCCTTCACCGGTCTCCGCCAGCGCGGTCTCCGGGTCCGTCGCCCGTCCCAGACGGTCGCGACCGCGGATCACTCGATCCCGACGACGCCGCGCAGCCTGCCGATGCTCGACCTCCAGGCCGCCGCCCAGATCAGCCAGCTCGAGGAGAACTGCCGCGAGTTCGGCATCCCGCTCCACGGCATCGGCAGCCCGCACCAGGGCATCGTCCACGTCATCGGCCCGCAGCTCGGCCTGACCCAGCCGGGGATGACGATCGTCTGCGGCGACTCGCACACGGCGACCCACGGCGCGTTCGGTGCGCTCGCGTTCGGAATCGGGACGAGCGAGGTGGAGATGGTCCTCGCGACCCAGACGCTCCTCCAGCGCCGCCCGAAGACCTACGAGGTCCGGGTCGACGGCCGTCTCGCCCCCGGCGTGAGCAGCAAGGACGTGATCCTCGCGCTGATCGCCCGGATCGGGATCGGCGGCGGGACGGGCCACGTGTTCGAGTACACCGGCGACGCGATCCGGGCGCTGACGATGGAACAGCGGATGACGATCTGCAACATGTCGATCGAGGGCGGCGCGAAGGCCGGCCTGATCGCCCCGGACGACACGACGTACGAGTACATCGCGGGCCGGCCCCATGCACCGCAGGGCGCGGCGTTCGACGCCGCGGTCGCGGGCTGGCGGGACCTGCCGAGCGACGACGGCGCCGCCTACGACCGCACGATCACCATCGACGCCTCGGCCCTCGAGCCGATGGTGACCTACGGCACGAATCCCGGGATGGGCATCCCGATCACCTCGCGCGTCCCCTCCCCCGACCGCCAGCCGGATGCCTCGGCGAAGCGGGCGCTGGAGCGTGCCCTCGAGTACATGGACCTCCAGCCCGGCCAGGAGATCCTCGGCCAGAAGGTCGACGTCGTGTTCGTCGGGTCGTGCACGAACGGCCGGATCAGCGACCTCCGCCTTGCTGCAGAGGTGCTCAAGGATCGCCGAGTGGCCGACGGCGTCCGGATGATGATCGTGCCCGGCTCCGACGAGGTGAAGCGCGAGGCCGAGCGCGAGGGCCTCCACGAGACGTTCCGGGCCGCCGGCGCCGAGTGGCGCGAAGCCGGCTGCTCGATGTGCATCGCGATGAACGGCGACCAGCTCGCCCCCGGCCAGTACGCGATCAGCACGTCGAACCGGAACTTCGAGGGGCGCCAGGGCAAGGGTGGCCGGACGTTCCTGGCCTCGCCCCTGACCGCCGCCGCGTCCGCGATCCGCGGCGTCGTCACCGATCCGCGGACGTTGCCCGGCATCGAATCGATCGCCGCGGTCGGGGGGCGCTGACGATGGCGGAGAAGTTCCGCTCCTTCACGAGCGCGGTGATCCCGCTTCCGGCCGAGAACGTCGACACGGACCAGATCGTGCCGGCCCGGTACCTCAAGGTGACCGACAAGGACGGCCTGCGCGAGGCCCTCTTCCGCGACTGGCGCTACGACGAGGACGGCGGGCTCAAGGAGCCCCTGTTCGTCATGGATCGGGTCGCCATGCTCGACCGGAAGATCCTGCTGGTCGGCGACAACTTCGGGACGGGATCGTCGCGCGAGCACGCGCCGTGGGCCCTGACCGCGTGGGGCATCCGGGCGATCCTGTCGACCTCGTTCGCCGACATCTTCCGGAACAACGCCCTGAAGAACGGCCTCCTCCCGATCGTCGTCGAGGCGGAGAAGCACCGCCAGCTGTTCGAGATGGTCGCCGCCAACCCGACGGCCGAGCTGACCGTCGACCTCGAGGCCCAGGTCATCCACCTGCCCGGCGACGAGGACCTTCCGTTCGAGGTGGACCCGTTCGCCCGGCTGATGCTGCTTGACGGGACCGACGAGATGGGCTACCTCCTGGGCCGGATGCCGGCGATCGAGGCATGGGAGGCGGCGCACCCCGCCCGCATCGACACGCGGGCCGGTGCGGCCTGACGGAACCCGATCCGCGAGCCCGTCGTCTCGCGGCCATGAACACCTCGCGGTCGACCCGCCCCCTCCTGATCGCCGCCCTGGCCGCCACCCTGACCCTCGGCGCGTGCAGCGCCGGCGGCCCACCACCGGAGCCGTCCGCCAGCCTTCCGGCCGCCCCGCCCGTGACCGATCCGGCGGGCGGTGGCGGAGGGAGCGTCGGCGGCGGGGGCAGCTCCGGGAACATCGGGACCGGCGTCCTGCCGATTGATCCCGGCTTCGTGGATCCGGGCGTCATCGACCCGGGCGCCGGCCAGGGCCAGCTGGTGACCCCGAGGGCCGGCCAGCTGAACCCGCACCCGGTCTCGGTGACGAAGCTCCAGACCTCGATCGACGGCCGCCGCGTCCTCGTCAAGGCGACCTGGTACAGCGGCGTGGAGCCGTGCAACGTCCTCGACTCGGTCAAGGTCGAGCGGGTGGGCACCACGATCTCGATCACGCTCCTCGAAGGCACCGGCGATCCGGACGCGATGTGCATCGAGATCGCGCTCCTCAAGGCCACGATCATCGACCTCGGCGACCTGGAGCCCGGCACCTGGACGATCCAGTCGCCCGACGGCGAGGCCCCGCCCGTCACGATCACGATCGACTGACCGGCGCCGCCGGCAGGGGCGCCACGACCCGGCGTCGGACGAACGGGGGGATCACGGCCCTGCCCTTCGCGGCCCTCGGCCATACTGCGCCGAGCGTGAACGTCTTCGACCTCCTCGTCATCCTCCTCGTCCTGGCGGCGGTCCTGATCGGCATCGGCTCGGGCGCGCTGCCCCAGGTCGGCGGGCTCCTCGGGGCCTTCGGCGGCGCGGTGCTGGCGATCGCCGTGCTGCCATGGGTCGGTGAGCCCCTCGACGAGGTCCCGCCGGACTACCGGGCGATCGTCGTGCTCGGCGGCGTCCTCCTCGTCGTCGGTATCGGCGAGACGATCGGGTCGGGCGTCGGTCGGGCGATGGCCCGCCAGCTCCGGGGCGGCGTCCTCGGGACCGTGGATCGGGTCCTCGGCGGCTTCGTGGGGGCGGGCCAGGCGATCCTCGTCGTCTGGCTCGTCGGGGGCCTCCTCGCGGTGGGGCCGTTCCGGACGCTGGCCGTCCAGGCCCAGACCTCCTTCATCGTCCGCGCCCTGAGCGCCGTCCTGCCGCCGCCGACCGCCATCACGGCCGAGCTCGGCCGGCTCCTCGACGACACCGGCATCCCGGACCTGTTCATCGGCCTGGAGCCCCTGCCCGCTCCGGACGTGGAGCGCCCGACCGATCCGGACGCCCGGGCGATCGCCGCCGCAGCCAGCCGGAGCACGCTGCGGATCTCCGCCCTGACGTGCCAGCTCCAGTCCTCCGGATCGGGGTTCGTGGTGGCTCGTGGCTACGTCGTCACCAACGCCCACGTGATCGCCGGCGCGACGACGATCCGGGTCCGGGGCGAGGCGGGCTCCACCCTCGATGCGGTCGCGGTCTTCACCGACCCCGACCTCGACATCGCGCTGCTCTGGGTCCCGGACCTCGACGCGCCGGCTCTCCGGTTCGCGATCCGGGATCCGGAGCGCGGCGCAAAGGGCGCGACGCTCGGCTATCCGCACGGTGGCGGGCTCGTCGTCGGCTCGGCGGCCGTATCCGGGAGCTACGTGGCGCAGGGCCGCGACATCTACGGCGAGGGCCGGGTCAGCCGGACCATCCTCGAGCTCCGCGCGATCATCGACGCCGGCGACAGCGGCGGGCCGTTCGTGCTCGCGGACGGAAGCGTCGGCGGCGTCGTCTTCGCCGAGGCGCGGACGGACGACACCGTCGGCTATGCCCTCTCGCCGACCCGGGTCGCGACGGCGATCCAGCCGTCCATCGGCCGGACGGGGGCGATCAGGACGGGCGCCTGCATCCGCTGAGCCGGTCCTCGGCCGACCGCCGCGATGGGCCGGCCGCGGAGGCTAGGCCGCGGACATGTCGCGCGGCGCGGCGTCGCGCGGCTCGCCGACCTCGATCGGGTTGTTGAGCGGGTCCGCGCTCCACTCGAACCAGCCGCCGTCGTACACCGCGATCCGGTCCCAGCCCTGGAGGTACGCGTAGAACCAGGTCTCGCTCGCCCGCCATCCGGTGCCGCAGTAGAACGCGACCCACTTGTCGGCCGTGATCCCCGCCTCGGCCCAGTTGGCCGCGATCTCGGGGTAGGCGCGCATCGTGTTGTCGATGTTCCGGTAGTGCTGCATGTGGTACGCGTCCGAGCCGCAGTTGCCCCAGACGTCGCCGGCGATCCGCCCGGCCGGGCCGATGTAGTTGTAGCCGCTCACCCGGCCGATGTGCTCGTTCCAGGTCCGGACGCTGACGAGGGCGGCGCCATCGCGATCGGCGAGGATCGCCTTCGCGTCCCCGATGTCGACGATGACCTCCGGTCGGAGCGGGATCGACACCCCGACGTCCGCGACCGGGAGGGGCTCGCGCGGCGTCGTCTCGACCGGGTACCCGGCCTGGACCCACCAGTCGTAGCCGCCATCGAGCAGGCGGACGTCGTCGACCCCGGCATAGCGCAGGATCATCAGCGCCCGCGTGGCCGCGATCTGGCCGGCCCGCCGCCCGGGCCACTTCTCGTTGGCGTCGCCGACGGTGTCCCGGCCGTAGACGACCACCGTCGCGTCGTGGCGGATGCCGAGGCTGCGGAGCGCCGCCTCGAGCTCCGCGGGTGAGCGACGGTTCCAGTCGACCGGGTTCTCGAGCCGGTTGGTGTCGAGGTGGATGGCGCCCGGGATGTGGCCCTCGGCGTACTCCTCGGGCACGCCGAAGTTGACGTGGAACAGGAGGAAGTCCTTCGCCGGGGCGGCCTCGGGCCGGCCGCCGGCGAGCACCTGGCCGAGCCAGTCGATGTGGACCAGGCGGTCGTGACGCGCCAAACGATCGACGGCCCGGCCCGGGTCCGATGCCCAGTCCTCATAGCCGCCGGCCAGAATCCGGGCCCCGGGGATGCCCCGGTGCTCGAGCGCCGAGGCGACCCGGGACGCATCGGTGGTGTCGGCCGCCTGACCGTAGACGACGACGTCGCGCCCGGCGACGACCTGCTTACCGGCGAGGAGACGCTCGATCTCTGCCTCGTCGACGCTGTCAAGCCAGGCCGCCGGGAACGCGACGGCGCCCGGAATATGGCCGCCGCGCGGCTCGTTGCCGGCCCGCCAGCCGTTGAACGCCGAGAGCGGGCGGATGTCGACGATCGTGAGGCGGGGATCGGTGAGGACCTGGCTGAGCTCGTCGCTGGTGATCGGTGCGGTCATGGCGGGTGTCCCTCGGATGTCGTGACGGAGACGGTCGGGGAAACAGAAAACCCCTGCGATCGGCAGGGGTCCGGGATGGCTCTGGCGTGCGACTCGATCACACGCCTATGGCCACCGCCGGCCCGTCGCGGGCAGACACGGACGCATGCAGCGGCGCGTGGTGATCGGGCGCGGTGTCATCGTTGGGGCATCCTGCCAGCGATTGCCACCATGCGCAAGACCGGGTTTCTGGATCCTGGGGTTGCGGTTCGGCGACGGACGGGTTCGGGGCCGCTGGCGGGCAGAGGACTCAGTACGCCTTGTCCGGGTCGAGGCTCCGGATGCGCTTGGCGAGCGCGTCGAGGACGCAGGTTCGGATCGCCGGAAACTGGTCCATCAGCGAGTGGAACTCACGATGGCCGAGGACGAGGAGCTTGGATGGGGTCGAGGTCCGAGCGGTCGCCGTCCGCGGACCCTCCGAGAGGAGCGCGATCTCGCCGAAGAAGTCGCCGGGCTGCATGCTCCGGAACGGCGCTCCGGCCCGTTCGAGCTCCACGGCGCCGCTGACGAGCACGTAGAACTCGCGACCGGTGTCGCCCTCGCGCATGAGGACCCTTCCCGCCGGGAGGTCGATCTCCTCTGCCAGCTTGCCGACCTCCTCGATCTCACGCCGGCCGAGGGCGGACAGCAGGGGAACGCGCCTGAGCAGTTCGAGCTTCTCGTCCAGTTGCGCCATCGACCTCTCCAGCCCGTTGTTGGTTCGCGCGCTCGCCCGCCGGGCGCGCGTCCGGGCAGCATAGCCGCGGACCCGGCACCTGGGAAGGCGGTCGCGGTCGAGCGGCCGGGCCGGTCCTACACTGGACGCCCGCCCGTCCGCCAATTCTCGACCGCCGCCCGTCACGGAGACCCGGAGATGTCCCACACCCGCCACCCCTACGACCGTCCCTCCGATCCCGCCAAGCGCCACTCCGCCGCACTCACCGACGGTCCGGACCGGGCCGCTGCGCGCGGCATGCTCAAGGCGATCGGCTTCACCGACGAGGACCTCGCCAAGCCGATCGTCGGCGTGGGCCACAGCTGGATCGAGACGATGCCCTGCAACTACAACCACCGCCGCCTGGCGGAGGCGGTCAAGGCGGGCATCCGGGCGGCCGGCGGCACGCCGATGGAGTTCAACACGATCTCGGTCAGCGACGGCGTCTCGATGGGCAGCGAAGGCATGAAGGCGAGCCTCGTCAGCCGCGAGGTCGTGGCCGATTCGATCGAGCTCGTCGCCCGCGGCCACCTGTTCGACGGCGTGGTGTGCGTGTTCGGGTGCGACAAGACCGGCCCGGGCGCGGCGATGGCCCTCGGCCGGCTCGACATCCCGGGCCTCGCCCTCTACTCCGGCACGATCTACCCGGGAACGCGGGGAGCGGCGATGGGTGGCGACGGATCGCGCGACGCGACGGTCGTCACGATCTTCGAGGCGATCGGCGCCTACCGGGCGGGCAAGATCACGCTCGACGAGTTGTACGAGGTCGAGAGCGCGTCGTGTCCAGGGCCCGGCGCCTGCGGCGGCCAGTTCACGGCCAACACGATGAGCATGGTCATGGAGTCGCTCGGCCTGTCGCCCGCCGGCCTGAACGACATCCCGGCCGAGGATCCGGCCAAGGACGCGGCCGCGCGACGGGCCGGTGAGCTCGTGATGGACCTGGTCCGCGACGACATCCGGCCCTCGACGTTCGTGACTCGGGCGGCGATCGACAACGCGATCGCCGCGGTCGCCGCGACGGGCGGCTCGACCAACGCCGTCCTCCACCTCCTTGCGATCGCCCATGAGTTCGCGATCCCGCTCGGCATCGACGAGTTCGGGCCGATCGCCGACCGGACCCCGATCGTGGCCGACCTCCAGCCGGGCGGCCGCTACACCGCGACCCACCTGTACGAGGCCGGCGGCCTCGCCCTCGTCACCCGCGAGCTCCTCACCGGCGGGAAGATCGATGGGACCTCCCGCAACGTCGACGGCCGGACCGTGGCCGACATCGCGGCCGACGCCAAGCCTGCCGACGGCCAGGTCGTCGTCGTCCCGATCGACCGCCCGATCAAGCCGACGGGCGGCCTTGCGATCCTGCGCGGCTCGCTGGCCCCCGACGGCTGCGTCGTGAAGCTCGCCGGGCACGAGCGGCGGCTCCACCGCGGGCCTGCCCGGGTCTTCGACTCCGAGGCCGCCTGCTTCGCGGCCGTCCGCGATCGCCGGATCGTGGCGGGTGACGTGGTCGTCATCCGCTACGAGGGGCCGGTCGGCGGACCCGGGATGCAGGAGATGCTGAGCGTCACCGGCGCCCTCGTCGGCGAGGGCCTGGGCGACTCGGTCGCGCTGATCACGGACGGCCGGTTCTCCGGCGGGACCCACGGGCTGATGATCGGGCACATCGCGCCGGAGGCGGCGCTGGGCGGCCCGATCGGCCTCGTCGAGGAGGGCGACGAGATCGTGATCGACGTCGATGCCCGGAGGCTCGATCTCTCGGTCGCCGCCGACGTCCTCGAGCAGCGCCGCGGGCGCTGGAGCCCGCGGCCCGCTCGCTACGCCGGGGGCGTGTTCGGGAAGTACGCGGCGCTGGTGTCGTCCGCGTCCGATGGCGCGGTCACGACCGGCCGACGCCTGGCTGTGGCGCTCGATCGGGCGACCGTCGAGACGAGCCCCACCGCGGACACGGTGATCAGCGGCGGATGACGGTTCAGATCGGGTTCAAGACGTCGCCGCAGGACGTCGACTGGGCGACGCTCGCTGCGACGTGGGCGCGGGCCGGGGAGCTTTCCGGCGCGCCCGGCGGCGGCTTCGACAGCGGCTGGCTGAACGACCACCTGACGAACCTGGACGCGGCCGAGCCCGGGCCGTCGCTCGAGGCGCTCACCCTGCTCGCGACCCTCGTCCACCACGTGCCGGGCTTGACGGTCGGGCACGCGGTCCTGTCGAACACGTTCCGCCATCCCGTCCTCGTCGCCAAGGCGGCCGTCGTCCTCGACCACGCGACGTCTGGTCGGTTCGTCCTCGGTCTCGGGGCGGGCTGGTTCGAGGGCGAGCACGAGCCCTTCGGGATCGAGCTCCACGACATCGGCCCGCGGATCGACCGACTCGTGGCGGCCGTCGAGACGCTCCGGGCGCTCTTCTCGACCGAGGCCGCGAGCTCGCCCGGCGTGACCCGCGACGATCCGCACTACCCGTTGCGCGGCGCCGTCTGCGCCCCGCCACCGCGGACCCCCGGCGGTCCGCCGCTCTATCTCGGCGGGCAGGGCCCGCGCGGGATCCGGCTCGCCGCCCGGACCGCGGCCGGCTGGCTCCTACCCGGGACCCACGCCGGCAACGTCCCGTACTTCGCCGGCAAGCGCGACGAGCTCGTGGCGGCCCTTGAGGCCGAAGGCCGCGATCCGGCCGACTTCGATGTCGTCGGGCAGGTGTCGACCGGCGCAACCACCGTCACCCGCCGCGAGGCTGTCGCGGCGTCCCGCGGACTGATCGCCGCCGGGGCGACGCACATCCTCCTCGGCATGCCGGCCGCGCTCGGCCCGGCCGGCCTCGACGAGGTCGCCCGCGAGTGCCTGGCCCCGCTCCGCGACGCGACCGCGTGATGGCCGTCCCGCTCACGATGCGCGGATCGGCCGGCGCGGCGATGATGGAACGGTGACGGAGCAGCAGCTTCCGCCGGACCCGGCGGCCTACGACAGCGAGCGTGGCGCGGCGGCCCGCCGGCGCGGTCTTTCGACCCCGTACATTCCGGGCGGCCGCGACCCCGACCAGGCCAGCGCCGAGGCCGAGGAGCGCCGGTACCTCCGCATCCTGCTGATCATGGTCGTCGCGATCGTCCTGTCCGGCTTCGTCGTCGGGATCGTCGCCGCCCTCCTCGGGTTCAACGGCCTGATCGGCCGGCCGAGCTGACCCCGTGCCCCCGCCGGCCCCGCCCTCCGCCGCCCTCGCCGATGGCGTCCTCGACCGCTCCCGCGACGAGCTCGTCGCGACCCTCCGTGAGCTGATCCGGATCCCGTCGGTCAACCCCGT
>DASSPG010000086.1:0-24594 GCA_035699725.1 Candidatus Limnocylindrales bacterium
CCCCGCGCCGATGAACAGGTTCGAGGTCGGGCAATGGGCGATGCGCGTCCCGGTCTCGGCCATCCGCGCCTGCTCGCGAGCAGACAGGTGGATCGCATGCGCCAGGATCGAGCGCGGTCCGAGCGCGCCCGCCCGGTCGTACACGTCGACGTAGTCGCGCGCCTCCGGGAACAGCCGCGCCACCTCGGCGATCTCGCCGGGATCCTCCGCGACGTGGCTCTGCCACCAGCACCCGAGATCACGGGCGAGGGACGCCGACTCGGCCAGCAGCTCCGCCGTGCACGACACGGCGAACCGCGGCGTGACCGCGTAGCCGAGCCGCCCATCGGCCGCCCCGTGCCAGCGCCCCACCAGGTCCGCGCTCTCGCGCAGCGTCCGCTCGAGGATCGACGCCGGATCGATCGTCTCGTCGTACGTCAGGCGATCCATCATCACCTTGCCGAGAATCGCCCGGATCCCGTGCGCCTCCGCGGCCCGGAACGCGGCGTCCATCGCCGCCTCGTACACGACGCCGTACGCCAGGACGGTCGTCGTCCCGGCAGCCGCGAACGCCTGGAAGATCGCCGGCGCCAGGCGCTCGGCGACCGCCGGATCAGCCCACGAACGCTCGGTCGGGAAGGTCAGCCGGTCGAGCCAGTCGAGGAGCGGCAGCGCATACCCGAGGCCCGCGTTCGGGACCTGCGGCAGGTGGGCGTGCAGGTCGACCATCCCGGGCAGAACGACCCACGGACGAAGGTCGACCGCCGCCGCGACGGTCGAATCGGAACCGACGCCGACCGGCGAGACCGCGGCGATCCGCCCGCCGCCATCGACCGAGACGAGCCCATCGGCCAGGTCCAGAACGCCGCCGTCCCCGAGCGGCGACACGACCCGAGCCCGGATCGTGAACGGCGGACGGGTCGGCTGGCTGCTCGCCGTGGGCATCGCCCGATGATACGGGCGCCGTCCCCCCTACGAGGCCGCGATGAACGACGGGTCCACGAGGTCACCGACGGTCACCGGCTTCGGGACGAGCTTCAGCGACGTCATGAAGTCGAGCGAGGCCTGCCAGGCGGCCTGGTCCACGACGCCGGTGATCGGCGCCCCGGCCGTCGCGCCCTTCGGTCGCCAGGCCGCGATCGTCGCGTCGAGGATCGCGGCCTGCTTCGCACGGTCCTTGCCGAGCTCCGGCACGGCTTGGATCGCCGCATCGAGGCCGACCGTCGGGTTCGCGGCGATCTCGTTCATCGCCCTGAACGTCGCCCGGATGAATCCCGCGACCGCGTCCCGCTTGGTCGCGATCGTCGCGGTCCCGGCAGCGATCCCGGGTCCCGGCAGCGGGGTGAACTCGTCGATCCGCAGGACGTTCACCTTCTCGCCCGTGAGCCCGAGCTGGACCGGCTCGTTGTTGACGAAGCCCGTCGCCGCGTCCACCGCGCCCTCGCTGACCGCGGCACCCTGGCCGAAGTCCGGGTACTCGATGACCTTGACGTCGTCCACCGACCGCTTGGCCGAGGCCATCAGGGCCTGGAGCATGATCCAGGACGAACCGTATTTGCCCGGGATCCCGAGCTTCCTGCCGACGAGATCGTCGGCGCTGTCGATCCCGCTCGACGCCTTGGCGAACACGATCGATGGGAACTGGCCGTAGATCGTGGCGAGGTACTTGATCGGGATCCCCTGGCTGACGGCCGGGATCACGCTCGTGCCGTCGGACATGCCGAGATCCACCGCCCCGGCCCCGATCTTCGGGACGAGGTTTGCGTCGATCTCGTTCTGGAAGGTGACCGCGACGCCCTCGGCGGCGTAGTAGCCGGCCTGGTCGGCCCGGTAGAACGCCGCGAACTGGACGCTCGGGATGTAGCCGAGCCCGACGGTCAGCTTCGTGGCGGCGGGCGACGACGGGGCCCGCGACGACGCCGGGGCTCCCGACGGTGCGGCCGTGCCCGACGGCGAACATGCCGCCACGAGGACGCTGACGAGGGCGACGACCGCGAGCGCGGCCAGGGATCGGGGGCGGGGACGGCGAACGAGCACGGGGTTTCCTCCTGGGTGGATGGGCAGGGTCAGCGCACGCCGATGAGGCGGCGCTCGGCGAGGACGACGACGAGGTAGCAGACGACGCCGAGCAACGCGATCGTCACCAGGGTCGCGAACATGAGCGGGATGTCGAACAGGCTGCCGCGGGCGAGGTTGACGAGGACGCCGAGGCCGCGATCGGCACCGGCCCACTCCCCGACGATCGCTCCGACGACGGCGAGAGTCACCCCGACCCTCAAGCCCCCGAGGATCGACGGCAGAGCCGCCGGGATCTCGAGCGTGGTCAGGACCTGGCGTCGCGTCGCGCGGAGCGAGGCGGCGAGCTCGAGCAGGCCGCGATCGACCGAGCGGATCCCGACCATCGTCGCGATCGCCACGGGAAAGAACACGATCAGCCCGCAGATCACGACCTTGGCCAGCAGCCCCGGGCCGAACCACAGGGCGAGGAGTGGGGCGAGGGCCAGGATCGGGACGGCCTGGGCGGAGACGAGGTATGGCGACAGGAGCCGCTCGGCAAGCCGCGATCGGGCCAGGGCGTACCCGACGGCAAGCCCGAATCCCCCGCCCACGGCGAACCCGAGCACGACCTCGACGAGCGTCGTCCAGGCGTGGGGCAGGATCGTGCCGTCGGCCCAGGCCTCGACGAGCCGGCCGCCGACCTCCTCGGGCGGGGGGAGGATGAACGAGGGCAGTCCGCTCACGAGCACGACGATCTTCCAGGCGACGACGAAGGCGACGAACGCGGCCCCGATCGGCCATGCGGCCGCGAGCGTGCGACCCGTGGCGTCGGTGCCGCGGGCGGTCGTGGCAACGCCCGGGCCGATCATGCGACGTGCTCCGACAGCTCGAGGTGCGACCGGATCTCGGCCGCGGCGCTCGAGACGAGGGCCTGGTCGAGGACCTCGATCGAGCGCGGCCGTGGAGCGTCGATCCGGACCTCGGCCGCGATCCGGCCCGGCCGGGGCGTCATCACGAGCACGCGGTCCGCGACGAGGATTGCCTCGGGGATGCTGTGGGTGACGATGACGATGGTCGTCCCCGTCCGCTCCTGGAGCCGGAGCAGCTCCAGGTTGAAGCGCTCCCGCGACAGCGCGTCGAGGGCGCTGAACGGCTCGTCGAGGAGCAGGACCTCGGGCGCGAGGGCGAGGGATCGGGCGATCGCCGCGCGCTGGCGCATCCCGCCCGAGAGCTGGGCCGGCCGGAGCGTGGCCGCCGCGGTGAGACCCACGGCGTGGAGCAGCTCCGCCAGGCGGGCGCCACGCCGCTCGCGCGGCCAGCCGGCGAGCTCCAGCGGGTACGTCACATTGGCCGCGACCGAGCGCCACGGCAGGAGGCGCGGCTCCTGGAACACGAGCCCGATCCGCGGATCCGGGTCCGTGACCGCGACGTCGTCGAGCGTGATCGTGCCGCGCTCCGGCGCGAGGAGCCCGGCCGCGACCCGCAGGAACGTCGACTTGCCGCAACCGTTCGGGCCGATCAGCGCGACGATCTCGCCCCCCGCCGCCTCGAGCGAGAGCCCGTCCAGGGCGACGGTGGGGTCAGCGTCCCGGGAGGGTGCCGGGAAGCGGACCCGGACGTCCCTGGCGACGAGCCGCCCGGGCCGAGTCGACGGCACGGCCGACGTCACGGTCCGACCTGCGCGAGATCGCGCATGATCGGGGCGATCGCCGGATGGAGGCGGCGATAGGCGTCGTAGGTGGCGTCGTACCGTTCGCGCGTGGCGGGGTTGGGCGTGAGCCGGCGGGCCGGGCGGCTCATGCCGCGGATCGCCGCGGGCAGGTCCGGCCACGCCCCGACCGCGGTCGCGGCGAGCATCGCGGATCCCGCCACCGCGGTCTCGAGGACCGTCGGCACCTCCACGGTGAAGCCGGTCACGTCGGCCTTGATCTGGTTCCAGAGCTCGCTTCGGGCCGGGCCGCCGCAGACGCGCATCGCGCGAACCTCCGCCCCGGCCGCGACCACGCCCTCCGCGACGTGGCGGATCGCGAACGCCGACGCCTCGAGGATCGCGCGGGTCAGGTGGGCGCGCCCGTGCGAGAGCGCCAGCCCGGCGAACGCGCCGCGCGCGGCCGGATCCCAGAGCGGCGACCGCTCCCCGGCGAGATAGGGCAGGAACACGACGCCGCCGGCCCCCGCCGGCACCGCGCCGGCCTCCTCGAGCAGCGCCTCGGTCGAGGCGGTGGCGCCGAGGACGTCGACGCGGAACCAGTCGACGGCTCGGCCGGTTGCCGCCATCGCCCCCCCGACCGAGTACAGCCCCGGCAGCGGCGCGATCGTGGAGAACGAGCCCGGGACCTCGAGCGGGCGAGCCCAGTACACCCCGAAGCCGCCTGCCGAACCGCCCGGGTCCATCGCATCACCCGCCTCGGCCATCCCGGCGCCGTGGTAGCTCGCCCAGGCATCCACGATGCCCGCCACGACCGGGATCCCCCGGCGCAGGCCGAGGGCTGCCGCCGCGCCGATCGTCAACTCCCCGATCCGCTCTCCGGCGCGGATCGCCCGCGGGACCTTCGCGCCGGGCAGTCCCATCGCATCGAGCGTGGCCGGATCCGGGAACGGCTGTCCCTCCGCCAGGCTCGTTGCCGCCCGGCCGGTCAGTCGCAGCGCCACGAAGTCCCAGGTCGCCAGGTACCAGGAGGTCGCCGCCGCGGCCGCCGGCGCGTGGCGTTCCAGCCACAGTGCGGCGGGGAGGCCGGCCAGGCTCCAGCCCTGCAGCCCGGTGGCTGCGGCGAGCTCGGACGCCTCCGCCGTCGCGCGCGTGTCCTGCCAGATGATCGCCGGGTGCGTGGCGGCGCCGGCGGCGTCCACCGCGACCAGCGTCGGTCCATGGCCGTCGATCCCGATCGCCGCGACGTCGCCGACGTCGAGCCGGACCAGCTCGCGGACGGCGAGCCCGATCGCCCCCAACCAGGCGTCAGGGTCCTGTTCTGCCCGACCGGTCGTCGGATCCGCGGACGTCGCGTAGCCGGCTCGGGCCAGGCCGAGGACGCGCCCGTCGAGCCCGACGAGACCCGCCTTGACCTCCGTCGTGCCGAGATCGATCGCGAGGACGGCCGTCTCGCGGCTCACGCCCGGGCCTCGTCGTCGAGCGCGAGAACGGCCTCGGCGGTGGGCTGGTCGGTCACGAGCACCGTGACGAACCCACCACGGAGGGCACCCAGGATCGGGCGAACCTTGGCGGCGCCACCGGCGACGCCGATCCGGACCGGGACCCGGGCGATCCTGCGGACATCGAACCCGATCGTCCGGTCACGGAGCCCTTCGCCGACGAGACGGCCATCGAGGTCGAACGGACTGACGAGGACCTCGCCGACGGCGCCCGAGCGATCGAGATCCGCCGCGACGTCCGCCCCGAGCACGGCCGCGCTCCAGACGGGACCACCGATTCCGAACGCGGCGACCTCGAGCCGGTCCCACAGCTCGACGATCCGGCGGACGCCGGCGTGGGCGCACAGCGCGGTCTTCGTCGCCGGGTCATCCACGAGGCCCGGGGCCATCAGGCCGAGCGGCACGCCGCCGATCCCGTCGGCGACACGCCGGAACGGCTCGCGCGCCGGCCCGCCGAACCAGTACCCGCCGCACAGCGGGACGACCGTCGCGCCGGTCTCGTGGAGCGGCTCCTCGGCCGCGACGGCGTCCGCGACCGCGGAGATGGACGCCCCCTCCCCGATCCCGACGATCGCGCCGTCGCGGATCGCGGCGCGCAGCACCTCGCCGGCGAGGCGGCCGATCATCCGACGGCTGATCTCGTCCGGTCCCGAGATCGCCGGCGCCAGATGGACCGCGGCCAGCCCGAAGCGCGTCCGCAGCTCCTCACCGGCGGGCGCGGCAGCCGCCGCCTGGTCGACGATCCGGATCTCGACGATGCCCTCCGCCCGTGCCCGCTTCAGGAGCCGTGAAACCTGGGGCCGGGTGACGCCGAGCAGCTCCGCGACGCGCGACTGCGTCTCGCCGAGCTCGTAGTAGAGCCGGCTGGCCTGGATGAGCTGCTGGACGTCGGACACGGGGTGGGGCGCTCCGCGACGGGTGGACGGGCACATCTGCACGATACAGATGTGCAGGGGATGATCCTCGAGCAGGGCGCTCCCGTCAATCGGGCCAGGGCGCCGGGAATCGAACGGCCCGGGCACGAGGCCCGGGCCGTCCGGTGGTGAGCAACGCTCCTCAGCTGGGGGAGGGACCCAGCTTGTGGTGGCCGTGCTCGTAGCCCTGGTGCGGCGTCCCGATGAACGGGAACGCGCTCAGGAATGGAAGGTCGTTCTCGTCGACGCCGTCACCGATCAGGTTGTTCGGGCTGCGGTTCGGCACGCCGAGGACCGCGTTGAGCGTCGGGCCGTAGCCCTCGAGCAGTGCCCGGACCTCGATGTCCGTGACGTCGTCGAGGAGCCGCCGGCCGTTCGGGAAGCCGCACAGGTCGCCGTCGATGGCGCCCAGCCGGCTCGGCGTCCCGCCGCCGTCCACCCCGAAGACGCACGCCCCGGCAGCGTTCGGCTTGATGCCCGTGTTGACGCGGAGCAGGTCGGCCTGGGTGGGACCGGTGAAGGTGAACTGGAGCCCGCCCGGCACGACCGTCGAGCTCGGGATGTCGATCCCCGTCAGCAGGATCGCGACGAGGTCGTTGCGGTTGGCCGTGGCCGGCGTCTCGAGGGCGGCGTACAGGACGTTGGCCACGGCGGTCAGCTCGGGCGCCTTGTAGTACCGAGCGAACTGGGCATCGCCGGCCGGAGCCTGGCTGTTCCAGTAGTCCTTCTTGACGCGCGGGATGATCACCTCGTTGACCAGCGGGTTGCCGAGGCGCGAGACCTGGACCCATGGACCCATGAAGCTCATCGTCCCGTTCGCGTTGAGGACCCGCGTCTGCTGGCGGCTGGCCGTCGCCCAGATGCCGAGCACGGCATCGGGATCGTTGGGGCCCGTCGGCTGGGCGTGATCGCGGGTGAGGTGATGGAGCGGAACGTCGATCGCGATGGCGTTCGTGTTGAAGCCGCCGACGCCGTCGACCCCGGCCTCGGCCGGGAGCGCGATCGCGTGGAGCGGGTTGAAGGTGCGCAGCCCGGCCAGGTCGAAGATCGAGCCCAGATCGACGAAGAACGCGTCGTCGCGCTGGCCGGCGAAGACCTTCGTGCCGTCGGCCAGGGCGTGGACCGCCTGGGCGGCGGTCGCCGCGTAGTTCGGCGTGGACCGCGGGCCGATGTTGACCGGCGGGGTCCGCAGGCCGCTGCCGATCGCGACGCCGTTGCGCTCGACGCTGTAGGTCTGCTTGACCAGCAGGTTGGCGTCGCCCGGGCTGGTGACCGGGCCGTCGTTGTAGAGGAACGTCGGGATCCCGGCGAAGTTGTTCGCGGTGTTGCGGGTCTGGAACTTGAACCGGTAGGTGACGTCGGCCTTGGCGTCTCCGTTGTTGTCGACCTTGATCTCGTAGCGCACGGTCGGGTCGAACGGGAAGAAGTTCGGGCCGCCGGCCGGCTCCTGGAGCGGAACGTAGTTGGCGATGATCGTCAGCTTCGTCGGGTCGCTCGGGTTCACGAACGCGTAGAGATCGGTGTTGTCGGCGGACGGGTCGCCGGCAATCAGGGGGGCTTCGCGGTGGCTGGAGGCCAGCACGCCGCCGATGGAGCTGGTGGCGATGACCAGGGCGCCGGTGAGGGCGGCGACCTTGGATCGGGTGGACACGAGTCGTTCTCCTGGCTTCGGACTGGGGCAGAGCCGACGTCCCTCGGTCTGTCTGGGCACTGCAGGTCCGGCGCGTCGCGACTCTTCACCGGAGGCTGTCGAGGGGTGTTCGCTGGGCACGATGACTCGGATGACTGGCAGAACGGCGAAACGGAGATGGCCGGATCCGGGACGTCTGGTATAACGATCGAGAAGGGTCAGCTCCTCCATGGATCGAACGCAGATGGACGTCTCCGCGACCTCACGGCGTGCCCTCGTGTTGCACGATCAGCCCCTCATCGTCGACCTGATCGAGCTCACCCTCAACCACGGCCTCTTCGTGGTCCGCCGTGCGACGACAATCAAGGACGCCGCGGAGATCGCCTCCGCCTGGCAGCCCAACCTCGCGATCGTCGACATGGAGCACGACGACAGCACCGCGCTGCTGTCCCGGCTCGGCGCATCGAACTCGCTCTCGGGCAGCCTGACTCCCGTGCTCGGGCTGACCCGGCGCGGGGACCTCAAGACGAAGCTGCGGGCGTTCGATCTCGGCGTCGACGACATCCTGACGGTGCCCTTCTCGCCCGAGGAGCTGCTCGCGCGGTCGATCGTCGTCAGCCGGCGCTCGACCGGGACGGATCGTCCGATCGTGCCGACGATCCGGCTCGGCGAGATGGAGGTCGACATCATCAATCGCGAGGTGCGGACGGGCGACTCCGTGATCCACCTCAGCGGGATCGAGCAGAGTCTCCTGTACCTCCTTGCCAGCCGGAGCGGGCGGGTCGTCAGCCGCGAGCAGATTCTCGACTCGATCTGGGGCACCGACTTCGTGGCCGAGAGCAACGTCGTCGACCGCCACATCCGCTCGCTCCGGATCAAGCTCCAGAACGACTATCGCCGTCCGCGATTCATCGCAACCGTGCCGGGTCACGGCTATCGCTTCATCCCGACCTTCACGAACGTCGGCTGGGCCACGGGGCAGTCGCCATCGGGGTCTGCGGACACCTGACCGCAGGCCGGCGGGTTCAGCGCAGCGAGTCGAGGAGGCGCCGGGCGTCCGCGGCGCCCGTCGCCGAGAACCCCGGGTCGGTCGCCAGGGCCAGCGCGAGGTGACGCCGCGCCGCGGCCGCGTCACCGACGGCCACCGCGATCGCACCGGCGTGATAGTGCACGACAGGGTCGATCGAGCCGAGACGGAGCGCCTCCGCGGAGAACATGGCGGCCTCCGCGTCCCGTCCGAGTCGATGGAGCGCCCACGCGACGGCGTCGGCGGCGCGGACGGTGGGCGCGGCGGCATGGGCGAGCCGGGCATGGCGGAGGGCCGCCGCGGGATCCCCGTGATCCGCCTCGAACAGCGCGAGCTCCACGTCGATGCCCACGCCCGCGGACCGGAACAGCTGGATCTCCGCCCGCGCGAGCTCCTCGCTCCGCTGAGCGTCGGCGGTCCGCCCCGCCGCCGCCTGGGTCTCCCCGAGGGCCACGACGTACTCCGGCAGCGGCACGATGGCCGAGGCCTGCTCGAAGTAGCCGATCGCGTCGTCGAGGCGGCCCGAGCCGACCGCCAGCCGGCCCAGGCCCGCGAGCGACGCGGGGTGGTCGGGGACGAGCGCGAGGGCATCGCGATAGGCGGCTTCGGCCGCATCCGGCTTCCCACTGTAGACGAGCAGATTGCCGAGCAGGGCGGTCACGTACGCGGCGTTCTCGGGGGGGAGCCCGCTCGACGCTGCCGCCAGGCGCATCGCCGCCACCGCTGCCGGAAGACGGCCGCGCAGCTCGGCGAGGTACGAGACGCGGGCCAGGGTGGTGAGGTCGACCCGGAGGCCGAGCATGATGCCGGCGGCCTCGTCGGCCTCGTCGTACCGCCCGAGCTCGATGAGCGCGTCCACGATCGCAGCGTGGCCCGCGACGAGCGAAGGGGACCGCTCGACGGCCCGGCGGGCCGTGGCGAGAGCTGCCTCGAACTCGTGCCGGCCGAGCTGGACCGCGGCCCGGCCCACGAGCGCGGTCGGGTCCTCGGGCTGGAGCGTGAGCGCCGCATCGAACGCCGCGATGGCCGGTTCGTACAGGGATGGGTCGGCGGTCTCGCGGACTCGCTGGACCAGGGCGAACCCGAGGTCACGCCGGGCGACGACGTCGCGCGGGTCGGCAGCGATGGCGGCACGGAGCCGCTCGATCTCGGCGCCGGTCGGGGATCCGGCCGTGCCGCCGGGTCGTGGCGCGCTCGACCGAGGCGCCGTGACGGGGCTCTCCACAGGGAGCTCCGTCGTGCGCGGCAGCGCGAACGAGGCAGGTGGCGCCACAGCAGGGCCGCCACACGCCCCGACGGTCAGGGCAACGGTGATCGCGAGGATGGCGCCGATCGCGGCCGGAGCGAGGGGGTGTCGAGCATGGGCGTTCATCTCGAGAGGGTTCGGACGGCACGGCCGGGCGGATCACCGGCCGGCCGGATGACGGCTCGTCATGACACGCGGAGCGCGTTCGAGGACTGTTGACGCCCGGGTGGTGACGGAGCCCGCCGGGCCCCGGCCGTGCCGCGGCAGAGAACTGCGGCGGGCGCATGGCAGCCGCGGTACGGCCGGGATTCACCGCGACGCAGGGGCAGGCGACAACCGTGGGGACGGAAGTGACCGATGCCGAGGGTGAGGGTTCCGTCATGATCGAAACACCATCGCGTGGCCTGGGAGCCGCTGCCGGGATCCCGGATGCGGACGCCGCCCACGATGGGCGCGCGCCCTCCGTGATCGGACCTTGGGTGGAGCTCCCGCTACCGGACCCGACGGACTGGCAGCCGATGGTCGGCGAGCTCCACCTGCTGGACTCGCAGCCGAAGGCCGTCCGGCTACAAGGCATCCTCAGCGCCTGGCGGGCGGCCGAGCGGACGTTGCAGGCCGTCCCTCCGGGCAGCCCCGCCTGGGAGGCGGCCCATGCAACGTTCGTCGAGCTCCGCACGGCCTACCTGCGCATCGCCGACGAGCCGAGTCGGCGCTGACGGACCCAGCGCAGATCAGCGCGCGATGACCCGACCCGGATTGAGGATGCCGAGCGGGTCGAGCGCATCCTTGATCGAACGCATCACGTCGATCACCTCCGGACCGACCTGATCGACGAGCGCCTCGCGCCGTGACAGGCCGATCCCGTGCTCCGCGGTCACGGTCCCGCCGAGCGCGATCGCCGCGGCGAAGATCTCGTTCCGAACCGTCTCCGTCAGCTCGGCGGCGCGCGGGTCGTCGTGGGCAAAGACGAAGTTCGGGTGGAGATTGCCGTCCCCGGCGTGACCGAAGGTCGCCACCCGGACGCCATGCCGATCGGCCGCGGCCTGGATCGCGACGAGGAGCTCCGGGACGCGGCCGCGTGGCACGCCCACGTCCTCCATCCGCACGGTCCCCTGCCGCTCCAGCGCGCGGAGGGCCAGTCGCCGCGCCTGGCGCAGCCAGTCGGCCTCGGTCGGGTCCTCGGCGCGGACCGTGCTCGTCGCCCCGGTGCGTTCGCAAGCGGCCACGGCCAGGGCGAGCTCGGCCGCCGCGGCGGCGGCCGGAACGTCGCTCTCGACGAGGAGCATGGCCGCGGCGTCGCGCTCCAGCCCGAGCGAGAACGCGTCGTCGACGGCCAGGATCGTCTCGTGGTCGAGTAGCTCGAGCGTGACCGCCCGGACGCCCGCCTCGACGATGGCCGCGACCGCTGCCCCCGCCGCGGGCACGGTCGGGAAGAACGCGAGCATCGTCGACCGCGGCGGGGGCGCGACGTGGAGCCGGAGCGTGGCCTCGGTGATGATCCCGAGCGTCCCCTGCGACCCGACGAAGAGGTGGGTGAGGGCGTAGCCCGCGACGTCCTTGACCGAGCGACCGCCCGTCCGGATCACCCGGCCGTCGGCGAGGACGACCTCCAGGCCGAGGACGCTGTCGCGGGTCTGGCCGTACTTCACGCAGCACAGCCCGCCGGCGTTCGTGCCGAGGTTCCCGCCGATCGAGCAGATCTCGTAGCTCGCGGGGTCCGGGGCGTAGAACAGGCCCTCGGCCGCGACCGCCGCCTTCAGGTCGGCGTTGAGGATGCCGGGCTGGGTGACAACGACGAGATTCGCCCGATCGATGTCGAGCACGCGATTCATGCGGGTCAGCGCGATCGTCAGGCCACCCTCGATCCCGGCCGCGCCGCCCGACAGCCCGGAGCCTGCGCCGCGCGGCACGATCGGGACCCGCTCGGCGGCGGCCAGGCGAACGAGGGTCGCGACCTCGGCCGTGGTCTCCGGCAGGGCCACCGCGAGCGGCAGGCCCGCCCGGAGATACGCCGTCTCGTCGTTGCGGTAGGCCTCGCGGTCGACGGGGTCGTCGAGCAGGCGCACGCCGGGTAGCTCCGCTCGGATCGCGGCGACGAGGCGCCGGCCGGCGTCCTCGTCGGCTTCGCTCGCGGGACCGGGTCGGTCGATCGTCGCCATCGGGCCAGTCTATCCGGGGGGTTCGACCGATCGGGCGGACCGCCGTAGGATTCCGGCATGCCCCAACGCGCCGCCCCGGCCGCCGGCTGGCTCCTCGCCCTCGCCCTCCTCGTCGGCGTGCCGCTCGCGATCGGCGCGGGACAGGTCGGCATCGAGACCGCCCGGGCCTCGGCCCCGACGATCACGCCCAGCTCCGATCAGCCCACCGCGCTCGTCACGCGAACCCCGGCGAGCCCGGCCCGGTCCACGAGCCCCAGCACCCGCCCCGGCACCGGCTCCCCGCCCCCGGCCATCGCGCACCCATCGACGGTCCCATCGGGTTCCGCGCCGACCGCCGACGGCCTCGTCCCGGGCAGCGTCGACGCGACGAGCCTGAACCTCCGCGCCGAGTACGCGACCACGGTCCGCCTGAACTTCGCCACCCGGAGCTTCCTGGTCGGCTCGACGATGACCGTGACGAACACGTCCGGCATCGCGATCGACCGGCTCGAGCTCAACACGATCGCCGCCCGACTCGGCGGGCTTCGGATCACGCTCGCCCAGGCCGACGGCCGGACCGTGACCCCGTCGGTGTCCGACCAGACGATCCGGTTCCCGCTCGGCGGCGTGCTCCAGCCGGGCGCCACCGTGGTCGTGAAGATCGGCTACCGGGCGACCCTTCGCGGTGACACCGCCGGCTCGAACTGGCTGTTCACCCGCGCCAACGGGATCCTCGAGGCGCATCGCTGGCTGCCGTGGATCTCGCGCCCCACGCCGTTCACCCGGCCGAACCACGGCGACCCGTTCGTGACGCCATCCAGCCCCCGCGTCCGCGTCACGATCATCAGCGACCGCGTCCTGCGCTACGCCACGACCGGCGAGCAGGTCGGCGGGAGCGGCCTCACCAAGACGTTCGAGGCCCGCAACGTGCGCGACTTCGCGCTCACCGCCGCGCCCGACTATCGCGTTTCGACCGCCAGCGTGGGCGGCGTCGCCGTCCGCGTCTGGAGCCGGCCCGGCTTCCCGGCGTCGACGGTCCTGTCGGCCGCGAAGACCGCCCTCTCCCGCCAGGCCGCCCTCCTCGGACCGTACCCCTACCCGACCTACGACATCGCCCAGACCGCGGGCGGGTACGGGATGGAGGCACCGGGCCTGACGTGGATCCCGGGAGGGGCCGGCAGCCTGTCGTACCTCGTCGCCCACGAGACCGCCCACCAGTGGTTCTACGGGATCGTCGGCAGCGACCAGGCCCGCCAGCCGTTCGCCGACGAGGCCGCGGCGGACTTCGTGGCGCGCCACGTCCTGGGGCTGCGGCGCGCCTCGCGCTGTACGACCGGCCGGCTCGACCTGTCGATCTACCAGTACACGAACGCGTGCTACTACGAGCGGATCTACATCCAGGGCGGCAATTTCCTCGACGACACCCGGCGCGCGATGGGCAACGCCGCGTTCTGGGCCGGGATGCGCGACCACCTCGCGACGAACCGCTTCAAGCTGACCACGACGAAGAGCCTCCTCGACACGCTCGACGCGCACACGCCCCTCGACCTCGTCCCCCGCTACGAGCCGCGCTTCCCCGGGCTGTACTGAGTCGCCGGCCGACCGGCGTGGGCGCGACCTGCGCAGGCCCGTTCGAGGCGACGGTCGGCCGCGAGCGCCTGCGGCATCTGGCGGAAGCCCGCCGGGAGGAGCGGGCGCCATGCCCGCCAGCCGGTGACCAGCCAGTCGGCGACCGCGCGTTCCAGCGGACCCCAGCGCAGCCCGTACCCCGCGCGGACGATGGGCGGCAGCAGCCCGACGGCCGGCCAGAGCGTCCAGGCATAGGCCGGGGCGGGCAACCAGCCCAGGGCCGGCAGGACCGGGCCCAGCGGCGGATGGAGCACGACGTCGGCGAGCTCGCGGGCGAGCGGCCCGACGCGAACGGGTCCGTCGGGATCGAGCATCGTCGCCAGGTAGTCCTCGAACGCCGCGAGATCCGGTGGCAGCCGGTCCACAGGGATCCCGAACGCCCGCCCGATCGGGAGCGTCTCGGCGTAGTAGCGCTCGCGGCGCGCCCGGGACAGTGGCTCGAGCCAGCGGTCCGCGACCTCGATCGTCGAGTCGACGAGCGTCGCGTGGACCCACAGCGCGAGCTCCGGGTCACGGGCGCGGTAGGTCGGCCCGGTGATCGTGCGGTGGAGCGCGTTCAGGCGGCGGATCTCCGCCCGCGCCGCCGTCTCCGTCGCGTACACGATCCGGAGATAGCTCCGGAGCGTGCCCTGGAGGCGGGCCCACGGGTCGGCCCGGAAGTCGCTGTGGTCGGCAACGCCCGCCGCGACCTGCGGATGGGCCAGCTGGAGCAGGAGCGCCCGGGGTCCCGCCCCGAGCAGGAGCATGGCCTCGCGGTTGAGCGCCCAGGCCTCGGAGTCCGGGCCGTACAGGCCCGCCGCCTCCGAGATCAGCCCTCGCCGGCCCGCCGGCCGACGACCCACCACGCAACCGGGAACGCCGCCGCCGCAAGGATCAGCTTGAGGGCGTCGCCGAGGATGAACGGCGTCAGGCCCTGGGCGATCGCTGTGGCCGGGTCAAGCCTGGCGACGACCATCAGCCACGGGACGCCGATGACGTAGATCAGGACGTTGCCGATCGCCATCGCGCCCAGCGCGCCGAGAATCCGGCGGTCCCAGCCCATCTCCGCCAGGCGGCCCACCAGGGCGCCGGCCGCAAGGAACCCGACGAGGTAGCCGCCGCGCGCGCCGAGGATGACCGCCAGCCCACCCTTGCCCTCAGCGAAGAACGGCAGGCCGATCAGCCCGATGAGGATGTAGAGGGCGATGCTCAGGACGCCCCGCCGGAAACCGAGGGCGCCACCGACGAGGAGCACCCCGAAGGTCTGGCCGGTGATCGGGATCGGCGTGCCGGGGAGCGGGATCACGATCCGCGAGGTCACGAAGATGAGGAGCGCACCGACCGCGATCAACGCCACGTTGCGGAGGCGGCTGCCCATCCGCTCGCCGAGCCGGATCGGCAGGAGGAAGTCGGCGATCGTGATCCCGCGGTCCTCGGCGGGGAGTCGCGTCAATCGCGCTGTGGCGCTGGACATCGGACGACGGAGTCCTCCACTGGGCGCGCTCCGGACCGTGAATCCCCTCCCGTCCGCGCACGACCCGCCGAGTCTACCACCGGCCCTACTCGTGCTGAACGGCGGCGACGATGGCGAGCCGGCTCGCGAGGCGCGCCGGATACCACGCCGCGAGCATCGACACCCCGACTCCAAGGACGGCCGCGATCCCGATCGAGGCCCACGGCACCTCGAGGACGACCCGGCCGCCACCGGCGAGCCCGATCAGGATGGCCGCGGCCACGAGCCCCGTCACGATGCCGAGCACCGAGCCCACGATCCCGAGGATCCCCGCCTCCACCACCACCGTTCGCCGGACCTGGCCGCGCGTCATGCCGGCGGCGCGCAGGACACCGAGCTCGCGGACCCGCTCGAGGACGCTGACCGTGAGCGTGTTGACGATCCCGAGCGCGGCGACGATGACCGCGACCAGGGCGAGCGCGTCGAACAGGCCGAAGACCTGGCCGAGGGCGCGGTCCACGGCGCCCGCGACGGCGCCGATCGGGGTCGGCTCGAGGGCGGCGAGGCGAGCCGTCTGCTCCAGCACCGGGCCGGCGTCGTTCGCGCGTCCCGGCTCGTAGCGGATGGCGAACACCTCCGCGCCGGGGAGCCCGAAGACCGCGGTTGCGTCATCCCAGCCGATGAGGACCGCCTCGCCGACCTTGCCCGGCACCGTGCGCGCGGCGATCCCGGCGACGCGCAGGTCGATGACGCGGCTCTCGCCGATGGCCAGCGTCAGGGTCGAGCCGAGCGCCAGCCCCGTCCGGTCGGCGACGCTCCGCGGCAGGATCACCGCGCCGCCGGCGTCGATCGCGGCCAGCGCCCGGTCGCGCTCGCCGGCCTCGAGCCGGAGTCGGCCGTCGTCGCGCAGGTCGCCGCCCCGGATGGCGGCCGCGTCCATCCGGACCCCGTTGCGGGCGACCTCGAACAACGCGATCGGGCTGACCCGCTCCACGCCGTCGACCGCCTCGAGCTCGGCGACGACCTCCTCGTCGAGCGCGATCGGCCGGATCGAGGTCACGAGCATGTCGCCGGGGATCACCTCGCTGAGCCACGCGGTCGCAGCGAGACGCGACTGGTGGGCCACCCCGCCGACGGCCACGACCATCGCCAGCCCGATGGCGAGGGCACCCACCGTCAGGGTCGTCCGGCTCCGGTCGCGCACGATCGAGGAACGGGCCAGGCGCTCCTCGAGGCGGAGGGTGCCGCGGAACGGCAGCCCGGCAAGGCGCCCGAGGCCGCCGAGGACCACCGGCGCGACCAGCACGGCCGCGAACATGAGGAGGTAGACCAGGGCGGACCGGACGAGCCCGGCCGAACCGCCGTCGCGCGGCCACGAGAGCAGGCCCACCACGCCGACCACGACGAACACTCCGACGAGCCAGCGCAGCCGGGCTCGTCGCGCGGATGCCGGGTCGGTCCGGTCGCGGAGCGCCTCGACCGGCGGGATCGAGCCCGCGCGCCGGGCCGGCTCCACGGCGGCGGCCAGCGTGACGCCCAGGCCGATCGCGACCATCGCGAGGATGGAGGACAAGGTCGGGTCGACGCGCACGAACGGGATCGACTCGATCGACCGCAGCCGGACAGCCATCAACTCGGCGAGGAGCAGGCCGGCCACCAGCCCGACCACGGCGCCCGCCAGCCCGAGGACCGCGGCCTGGATGGCCACGAACCCGTTGAGCTGGCCGCGCGTCGCTCCGGCGGCGCGCAGCAGGGCAAGCTCGCGGACCCGCTCGCTGACGGTCATCGACAGCGTGTTGAAGATCAGGAACGACCCGCCGAACAGCGCGATCGCCGCGATCAGCGCCGTCGTCGAGCGGAAGTCGGCGGTCGAGCTGCGCAGGGACGCCGCGACGTCGCCGGGCGACGACAGGACGTAGGGCTGGGTCGTCAGGGCGACGCCGATCGCGCTCGCGACCTCGGTCGGGGTTGCGCCCTCGCCGGCGACGAGGTCGACCCGGCTGACCGTCGGATCGTCGAAGATCCGCTGCATCGTCCGGAGCGGCAGGATCACCGTTCGGCCAGCCGCGTCGAGGATCGGGCCGTCGCCCTCGAGGATGCCGACGACGTCCAGGTCGACGAGGCTGCCGTCACCGGCCTGGAACGAGATCGACCCGCCGACCGTCGTCCCGTCCGCGGTCGCGAGCGTCCGGCTGATGACCGCCTGGAACGCCTCGGGCCCGCTGAGCGGCACGCCGGCCGCGAGGGCGGCGTCGCGGACGGAGGCCTCGCGCGCCGGGTCGATGCCGAGGACCGACACGGGAGCCGGCGTCGTCTCCGGCGCATCGGCCGCGGGCGCCAGGTAGGTCCGACGCTCGAGCGCCGGCGCCGCGACGACGACGCCGGGTGCCGCCTCGATCGCCGCCAGGCTCTCGGCGGACAGGCCGCCGGGCCCGAACGCCTCGACACGGACATCCGCCCGGCCGACCAGGTCGCGGACGGTGCGATCGATCGCGGCGCTGATCCCGGCGTCCGTGGTCAGCGACGCGAAGAGGACCGCGATCCCGAGCGCGATCCCGACGATCGACAACCCCGTCCGGCCGCGACGGGCCCCGAGGCTCCGGATCGCGAGGGCGATCAACGGTCGCTCGTCGGGCGTCCGCCCATCGTCAGAGACCGAGCTCGGCGAGGCGGCTCACGAGCGGCGCGGTGTCATGGTCGTCGCGCCGGCCGAGGACGATCTCGTCGCGGATCCGCCCGTCACTGATGACCAGGACGCGGTCGGCGTAGGCCGCCGCCTTCGAGTCGTGCGTGACGAGGACGACGGTCTGGTGACGCTCCACGCACGACCGCCAGAGCGCCTCGAGGATCTCGGTCCCGGTCGTGTAGTCGAGGTTGCCGGTGGGCTCGTCGGCGAAGAGGAGGGCCGGCCGGGTCACGAGGGCCCGGGCGATCGCGACCCGCTGCTGCTCGCCGGCCGAGAGCTGATCCGGCTTGTTGTGCTCCTTGCCCGCGAGGTCGACGAGCGCGATGACGTCGCGAATCCGTTCGGCGATCTCGCCCGAACCGGTGTCGATGCCCGAGATCGTGAACGGCAGCGCCACGTTCTCGGCCACGTCGAGGAGCGGGATCAGGTTGAACGACTGGAAGACGAACCCGGTCCGATCGCGGCGAAGCTTCGTGGCGGCGTCGTCGGACAGCTGGCTGATCGTCTCGCCCTGGAGGACGACGGAGCCCGCGGTGGGACGATCGAGGCCGCCGAGCAGCTGGAGGAGGGTCGACTTGCCCGATCCCGACGGGCCCATCAGGGCGACGAACTCGCCCTCGTCGACCCGGAGGGAGACGCCGCGCAGGGCATCGACGGTCGTCGCGCCGAGGCGGTAGCGCTTGGCGAGGTCGTGCGCCTCGAGGATCGCGGCCATCGCCGGGAGTGTAGCCCGCGCCGCGGCCGGCGCGGGCGGCGCGGGCGGCGGGAGCGGTCTGGCGACCCGGATCGGGCGCCTCAGCTCCCGAAGAAGAAGCTCGTCACGCCGCCGACGACCGTCTCGAAGAAGCCGGGCGGTGTCGCCGGGTCGACGACCCGGAGGCTGCCCTCGGCGCTTCCCGGATCGGCGTCCCGGACCTGGCCCGGCGGCGGGCCGCCGCCGCTGTTGCCGCCGGCGCCGTTGCCGGCGCCGTTGCCGTTGCCCTGCTGCTGGCCGCCGGGGCCGAGGCCGCGGCCGACCTCGTCGGGGTCAGGCGTCGGCGTCGGGGTCGGGGTCGGCGTGGGGGCCGGTGTCGCCGGGATCGCCTTGGGGGTCGGGCGCGGCGTCGGCTTCGGGGTGGCAACGACGCGCGGCTTGGGGGTCGGCTTGGGAGTCGGCTTGGGGGTCGGCTTGGGCGTGGGTGCCGGGCTGGTCGAACCGCACCGGTCCGCGAACAGCACGGTCCACATCTTCTTGCCGGTCGGGCCCTTGTAGGCGCCGACGCCGATGACGTCCCAGGACTTGCCCAGGATGTTCGCCCGGTGTCCGGACGAGTTCATGAACGCGCGGTGGACGGCGTTCGTCGCGACATCGTCGGGGTAGTTGTTCCAGCCGATGTTCTCGCCGGCGATCCGGTAGCAGTAGCCCTTCCGGTTCAGGATGTCGAAGACGTTGTCGTTCGTGCCCTTGATCGTGTGGCTGAAGTAGTCGCGGACGATCATGTCCTTGCTGCGGCTGCGGGCGATCGCCGTCAGCTTCGAGTCGACCTTGAGGGCCCGCAGGCCGGCGGCAGCTCGCGACTGGTTGGTGAGGCTGACGAGCTTCGCCTCCGATGCCGAGCTGAACGCGTTGACGTCCCAGGCGAGCACCTGGCGGGGCGCGACGAGCAGCCCGACGGCCGTGATCGCGAACGCGATCGCCGTCATCACGGCGAGCCGACGCGGATCCGAGAACAGGACGGGCCGGGGGCGGGCGGCAGGTTCGGTCATCAGCAGGGCGGTCTCGTGGTGTGCCGGAGTGGGGAGTCCGGTGTGCTTCGACACTAGGCCCCGTCCTCGCCCAGGTCCGCCGCGCGATGGTCCCGGTCGCGTCGGTCACGGGTACCACGTCCTGCTCAACACCGCACCGCACCGGACTCGAGCCCCGCTCACTCACCCCATGCCGCCCGGACCGCACCGCGCGCGGGATGCGCCGCGCGACCGTGGCGCGATCAGCGCAGGGCGTCCTCCAGGGCGACCCGGGCACTCGTCCCGTCGTCGCGGACCTTCACGATCACCGCCGTCGCGATCGACAGGCCGAGCTCCGCCGCCCAGTCTCCCTTCGCCGGTCGGCTGCCGGCCACGACGACTGACCCTGGCGGAACGACGAGCGGCCGATCCGCGGTTCCGACGAGCTCCCGCTCGCCGACGAGGTCGTACAGCCGCGACGTCCCGGTCAGGACGACCCCCGCCCCGATCACGGCGCCCGCCCCGACCAGCACGCCCTCGAGGAGCCGGCTGCCGGCCCCGACGAAGGCGCCCTCCTCGACGATGACCGGGCGCGCCCCGGCCGGTTCCAGGACGCCCCCGATCGTGACGCCGGCCGCGAGATGGACGTTCGCCCCGATCTGAGCGCAGGACCCGACAAGGACGTGCGAGTCCACCATCGTCCCCTCCCCGATCCACGCCCCGACGTTGACGTACGAGGGCGGCATGACGATCACGCCCGGGGCGAGGTGGGCGCCCGACCGGATCGCGGTCCCGCCGGGGACGATCCGCCGTTCGGGTCCCGGGTCGATCGGAGGGAGCGCGGCCCGGTCGTGGAAGGCGAGCGGACCGACCGACCACGACGCGATGGTGCGGTCGGCGAAGCAGGCGAGGATCGCGTCCTTCACGTCGGTCCGGACGCGCCAGCCGTCGGGCGCGGCGGGGTCCGGCTCGGCCGCGCGGATCGTTCCGGCCGCGAGCTGGGCCAGGACGTCGCCGCCGACGGGCGCGCCCCCTCCGATCCCGACGGCGTGGGCCGCCGTGACGTCGGCGATCGCCGTCATGCCGGCACCTCGATCCGATCGCGCATCCGGCCACCGGTGGCCTCGACCAGGCCGAGCGCGCGCAGGACCGCCGTCAGCTCGACCCGCGCCGCCGGGACGAGCGGCAGGAGGGGCAGCCGCACCGCGTCCGTCTCCAGGAGGCCCATCAGCTCGAGCGCCGCCTTGACCGGGACCGGGTTCGGGCCGCCGACGAAGTTGGCGAGGAACAGCGGCAGCCAGCGCTCGTGGATCCGGCGGGCGCCGTCCCAGTCGCCGGACCGCGCCGCGTCGCACAGGGCGACGAGCTCGCCCGGGACCTCGTTGCTCGCCACGGAGATGACGCCGTCCCCGCCGAGGGCGAGGATCGGAAGGGTCCAGGCGTCGTCGCCGGCAAGGACCGCCACGTCGCGCGGCCGCTCGCGGCTGATCCGGGCGATCTGCTCGAGATTGCCGCTCGCCTCCTTGATCGCGATGACCCGGGGGTGCTCGGCGAGACGCAGGAACACGTCCGCCGGAACGTTCGTCCCCGTCCGCGACGGCACGTTGTAGACGACGATCGGCAGGTCGCCGTCATCGGCCACGGCCCGGAAGTGGGCGTCGAGCATCCGGCCGTCGGGCCGGTTGTAGTACGGCGCGACGACGAGCGCGGCATCGGCACCCAGGGCCGCCGCCCGCCGGGTCGCCGCGACCGTGGCCGCGGTGTCGTTCGTGCCGGTGCCGGCCACGACCGGAATCCGCGCGGACGACGGGCGCTCGGCGACCGTCTCGACGGCGATCGCGATGACGCGGTCACGCTCCGACGGGGTCAGGGTGGGTGCCTCGCCGGTCGTGCCGCAGGGCACGAGGCCGTCGATCCCGGCGAGGACCTGCCAGCGAACGAGGCGCCGGAACGCCTCCTCGTCCAGTGAGCCATCGGCGGCGAACGGGGTGACGAGCGCCGTGAGCGCGCCATGCAGGGCGGGCCGGCCGGCCGGGACAGTGCGATCGAGGGTGGTCATCGGGAGCCTCCGGTTCGGGTGATGGGGGTGGTCAGGCGACAGCGCGGGCCGCGGCCGACCGGCGCGCGATGAGCGCGTCGACGACCGCGTCGAAGGAGTGGATGCCGGGCGAGTGACGCTCGGTGGCGAGCCAGTCGATCGCGGCCAGGGCGCCCGCGGCGTAGCCGGCGCGGTCCCGGGCCGTCAGGCGGAGCTCGATCGTCTCGCTGGTGCCGTCCAGCGCGACGGCATGCTGGCCGGGCATCGATCCCGAGCGGACGACCGCCACCTCGTCGAGCTCGAGCGGCAGCGCGCTCGACATGCGCCGCACGATCTCGCGGGCCGTGCCCGACGGCCGGTCGGCCTTGGAACGGCGGTGCCACTCGACCACCGACGGTTCGAACCCGCCGAGCGCGGCCGCCAGTCGGGCGGCTTCGTCGACGAGGCGCAGGAACAGCGCCGCGCCGAGCGCGAGGTTCGGGGCGACAACGGCTGTCGCGCCGGCTCGGCGGAGGGCCGCCCCGACCCGGTCCACGTCCGCGTGCCAGCCCGTCGTCGCGATCACGAACGCGCGGCAGCCGGCCGCGAGCGCCGCATCGACGTTGGACGCCACGGCCTCCGATCGGCTGGCATCGATGACGACGTCCCCTCCGCCCAGCTGCTCCGGCAGGTGTCGTCCGCCTTCCGGGCGGCCCAGGATCGCGACGGCGTCGCCCCGTGCCCGGAGCGCCTGGCCGATGGCTCGGCCGAGCGGGCCGTCACCCAGGACGGTGGCAGTGATCATGTGTGCCTCCTCGCGTGGTTCGAGGAGTCGGCGGACGGTGCGGAGCCCAGAATCAAATGGCCGCGGTCACCATCGAGGTGTCCGCGGCCCCTGGAGCCTCCGTGCCCGGAGACTCCTGTCGGTCGTTCGCTCGCGCGCCGTCAGAGCCCCAGGGCCCGTGCCTCCCGGCAGGGCCGCCAGAGCTTCTTCTTGGCCTCGTCGGTCAGGAAGGTGCGGCGCATGTGCATACCTTGCATGTTCGGACTGGATGATGCAACCCCACCTCAGGTTGCGATTCGGTACCGGATGACCGGCGGCGTCGCAGCCGGTGTCGCGCCCCCATCGTTCGGTCGCCCGACGACCGAACGGACGGAGGAACGCGCTCAGGTCCGGGGCTCACCCGCGGATTCGGTCAGGGAGCGCCCGAAACCGGAGTCGATGCACGTCTCCTTCGCTCGTTCGGTCGTGGGTTGCAATTCGGCGTCGCCCTTCCCGTGTCCCCGCTCCTTGTTAGCCCGCGTCGCCCTTCCCGCGTCGCCCTTCCCGCGTCGCCGTTGCGTGCCAGGCCGCCCAATCTCATCAACCAGTTCTCCGGGACTCGTACGGCGCCAATCAGTGCCATCGGACGCCGTCCCGCGGCTGGGCCACGCTCGGAGTCAACTCACCCCGGCCCGAAACGAGGTTCGAACCTGCCGTACGAGTCCCCGGGCGCATCGATGACCAAGTTCCGACCCGGTCCGCAGGGCCGGGCCCGCTTCAACTCGGGTAGCGGGCGCTGAACGCCCCGTAGCTGGCCGGGATCGGATCGGCGAACCCGCCCTCAGTCGCAACCGGTTCCCCGAACCGGCGGGCGTCGGGGGTCTTCACCCCGTTCCCGGACAGGATTGCCACGACCTCGTCGCCATCGCGGATCACGCCGCGCCGGCGGGCCGCCTCGACCGCTGCGACCGTCACGCCACCGGCGGTCTCGACGAAGATCCCCTCGTTCGCCGCGGTTCGGCGGATGGCGGCCGCGGTCGCCACGTCCGGGATCGACTCGATCGAGCCGCCGGTGCGGCGCGCGAGCTCCAGCGCGTACCCGCCGTCGGCCGGGGACCCGATCGCGAGCGAGCGCACGATCGTGTCGGGCGCCCGGACCGGCCGGATGTCGTCGACCCCTTCGCTGAAGGCCGTCGCCACCGGCGCACAGCCCTCCGGCTGGCCGCCGACGAACCGCACGTCCTTGCGCTCCACGAGCCCGACCGCGACGAGCTCCTCGAAGCCCTTCGCGATCTTCGTGAACATCGAGCCCGAGGCGATCGGCGCGACGACGACGTCCGGGAGGCGCCAGCCGAGCTGCTCGGCGACCTCGAAGGCGATCGTCTTGCTGCCCTCGGCATAGAACGGTCGGAGATTGACGTTGACGAAGGCCCAGCCCTCCTCGTCGGCGATCTCGAGGCTGAGCCGGTTGATGTCGTCGTAGGTCCCGTCAACGCGGACGACGGTCGCGCCGTACGAGAGGGCGTGCTCGACCTTGGCGGGTTCGAGGTCGGACGGGACGAAGACGAAGGCACGCAGGCCGGCGGCCGCGGCCGCCGCAGCGGTCGCGCCGGCGAGGTTGCCGGTCGAGGCGCAGGCGAGCGTGTCGAACCCGAACTCGACCGCCCGGGCGGTGGCGACGGCGACGACGCGGTCCTTGAACGACAGCGTCGGGTTGCGGGTGTCGTCCTTGAGGTGGAGCGTCGTCCCGGTGCCGAGATCCAGGTCACGCGTGAGCCGATCGGCCCGGACGAGAGCGGTCGAGCCGACGGCGAGCCCGCGCTCCGGGGCGTGGTCGACCGGCAGCAGCTCCAGGTACCGCCAGATCCCCGCCGGGCGCGCGGCGATCGACGCCCGGGTCAGCCTGGCCCGGGCGACGTCGTGGTCGTAGACGACCTCGAGCGGGCCGAAGCAGGCCGGACAGACGAAGCTCGGGCCGAGCTCCTCGGGGTGCCCGCACGCCCGACAGCGCAGGCCGCGGACGTGGGAGGTCGCGCCGGGCGGGGGCGTGGCCGCGACCGGGGCGTCCGGTCGGATCGGGGTCTCGAGGGTCATCGGGCGTCGTCTCCATCGCGGAGGTCCGACATCGAGCCCGAGAAATCGAGAGACCCTTCCTGTGAGGAAGGGCCTGGGAGGGATCCCTTATCTCGCAGGAGGACCTGCCCGGATTTGGCACCGTGCCGACGTCGCCGTCGGTCGGTTGTCGGGCTTCACAGGGCCGGTCCCTCCGCCACTCTTGATA
>DASSPG010000087.1:0-18775 GCA_035699725.1 Candidatus Limnocylindrales bacterium
CACCGGCGCCTCGAACCTGGCCAAGCAGATCGAGAACGTCCGGATCTTCGGCGTCCCGGTCGTCGTGGCGATCAACTCCTTCCCGACCGACACTCCGGGTGAGGTCGAGGCGATCCGCCAGGTCGCGCTGGCCGCCGGCGCGCGTGACGCCGTGGTCGCGACCCACTTCACCGAGGGCGGGGACGGCGCCGCGACCCTCGCCCAGGCGGTCTGGGACGCGGCCGCGAGCGGCGAGGCGGCGTTCCAGCTGCTCTACCCGGACGACGCGCCGCTCGGCGAGAAGATCCTGACGATCGCGACGAGGATCTACGGCGCGGCCGGGATCGAGCTCGCGCCGGCGGCGAAGAAGGCCCTCAAGCTGTACGAGGACCTCGGGATGGGCCACTTGCCGGTGTGCATGGCCAAGACCCAGTACTCGCTCAGCCATGATGCCAACCTGAAGGGCGCCCCGAGCGGCTTCACCGTCCCGATCCGCGACATCCGGCTCTCGGCCGGGGCGGGCTTCATCACCCCGCTCGTCGGCGAGATGCGGACGATGCCCGGGCTCCCCTCGCGGCCGGGCGGCGAGAACATCGATGTCGATGCGGAGGGCGAGGTCGTCGGACTCTTCTAGGGCCGATCGGTCGGGCGGCCCGGCCGCCGGGCCAGGAGGACGAGCCCGCCGAACAGCACGATCACGACGCCGCCGAGCGCGAGCGCGATCGTCATCGTGGCCTGGTCGCGGGCGACGGCGGCAGGGTCCGGCGGGGCGGTCTCGACCGGTGTCGTCGGCGCGGCGACCGGCGGCGCCTCGGTGGGTGTCGGCGTCGCCGGCTGGGCAAGCCCGCTGAAGACCTCCGTGGCCTCGGCCAGCATCTTCCGGCCCTCGGGCGTCGTCAGCTCGCCACTCGGTGAGCACAGCCCGGTCATCGGGTCGCCGCCGTCGGGCGGAAGCCACGTGACCCAGATCCATGCCGATCCGGGCGGGGGCGGATCGGTCCCGCAGGATGACCCGTCACCGAAGCTGGCGGCGGCCAGCCAGACGACCGGCGCCGCGCCCCGGCCCCAGAACCACTGATCGACCGTCACCGGGACGCCGCGCTGTTCCCGCACGCCGGCGGTGCCGGTGAAGACGGCGTTGTCCGCCGTGGCGAAGTCCTTCATCGTCTGGAACTCGGCACAGCTGCAGGCCGCGACCGGACGCGCGCTGGCGAGCAGGATGCCGGAGGCCCCGATTAGCGCGACGAGGGCCAGGAGGATGGGACGCGGCACCGGGCGGAACGCGGGGAGGACCGTGGTCATGGGCCTGGCTCCGGAGCGAGGGCTGAGCCCCGGTGGGACGCCTTGCGGCAGGCCAATGTTCCGCGGGTTCGGGCCGCGTCACTCGACGGTGAGCGTGCCCTTGATCCCGAGGCTCTCGTGGCCGGCCAGCGAGCAGAACAGGGTGTACGTCCCGGCGGCGAGAGCGGGCGTGATCGTCTCGGACTCTCCGGTCTTGAGGTCCTTCGTCGTTCCGACGACGGCGCCGGCGGCGTCGCGGATCGCAACGTTGTGGACCGTCGGGCCGGCATTCGTGACCGCCAGGCTCACCGCGCCCTGAACGCGGACGTCCGTCGGGTCGAGCGTGAAGTCCTTGACGGTGATCGCGGCTCCGGCCGTGGCCGTCGAAGGTGATGCGGAGGGCGCCGACGGAGCGGCGGGTGCCGACGGGAGCGGCGCAGAGGATGCCGCTGAGCCGCTGCACGCAGCGAGGGTGATGACGAGGGCGATGGCGGTGGCGGCGGTGGCGAAGCGATGGTTCATGGGAGGCGTCCTCGGGTGACGGGGCGGCGGGCAGGTGGCAAACCACCTGCCCGCCGCGGGGATCGCTGACGGCGGAGCCGGATCAGCTGAACTTGGCGGGGAGCTTCGCGACGATCGCCTTCGCAAGCGGGTCGCCGAGCATCTTCATGTGCTGGCCGGCCATCCGGTCGGCCGCCGCGGTGGCGGCCCAGTCGCCCTTGGCCTGGGCGTCGACGATCGCCTTGGTGGTCAGGACGTGCTCGGTGATGAGGTCCGTCAGGGCCGCTTCCGGCAGGTCCGTGGCGCCGGCGAGGAACTTGGCGAAGTCGGGGACGTAGACCGTGGTCAGGTCCGAGACCGCCTTGTCCATCTTGGCCTGGTCCTTCGTCGCGACGCCCGTCGTGTAGTCGACGAAGAACCCGTTGTGGGCGCTCCAGATCTTGTTGAAGGCGTCCTTGGCCTCATCGCCATACAGCGAGCCGATCGCGGCGCCGACATCGGTGCCGTTGGTGTTGAGGGTCTCGCCGGCGGCGGCGAACTCATCGGTCCGGCCGCCCAGGGCGGAGCCGGTCGCGAGCGAGGCGACGTACAGGTGCTCCTGGAGGAGCTGGTTGAGCGCAACTCGAAGGTCGACGCCCTTGTTCGACGGATCGCCCGCGAACTTGTCGGGGAACTTGGCGACCACGGCCGGGGCGATCGCGTCGCCGATCATCTGCATGTGCGCGTACGCGGTCCGGATCGCGGCGTAGGCCGCCTTCCAGTCGCCCTTCGCCTGGGCGTCGACGACGGCCTTGGTCTGGAGGACGTGCTCGGTCGTCAGCTGGGTGACCGCATCCTTGGGCAGGCCGGTCGCGCCGCTGATCAGGTCCGCGAACTGCGGGACGTAGATCGTGGTGAGGTCGTTGACGGCCTTGTCCTGCTTGGCCATGTCCTTCGTCGCGACGCCGGTCGTGTAATCGACGAAGAAGCCGTTGTGGGCGCTCCAGATCTTGTTGAATGCGTCCTCGGCCTCGGCGCCGTAGGCTGCGCCGATCGTGGCCCCGATGTCGGTGCCGTTCTTGTTGAGCAGGTCGCCGTAGGCGGCGAACTCGTCGGCCCGGCCGTCGAGCGCGGCCCCGGTCGCCTTCGCGGCGAAGATCAGGTGCTCGCCAAGGGCGAGGTTCAGGTTCGTCCGAAGGTCGGCGGCGGCCGACTCGGTCACGGCGGTCCCACCGCCCGACGGGGCCATGGACATGCCGTCGCTGGGCGCCATGGACGGCGCGACGGACGGCGCTGTGGAGGGTGCGGCCTGGGATGGCCGCTGGGTGGCCGCGCTGCCGCCGCAGGCCGCGAACGCGACCGCCACGGCCGCGGTGAAGGCGATGGATCGGAATTTCACGAGTCGGGTCTCCTGTCGCTGCGTCTCAGCGTCCACGCGATCGCCGGCCAGGCCTCTCGAGGCCGGCCAAGGTCGTGGTGGGCGATCGACAGGCATACGGGACGCGACCCGATCCGGATCAGTCGGGCGGGTGAAGGTTCCTGAACCTGGACGCGGGACGCCGCGGAGACCGGGGCGCGATCAGGCCGCGGCGGGGCTCGCCAGAAGGGTGGTCGTGATCACGAGGCAGAGGACCACGAGCAGGCCGGCAGCGATGCCGAGGAGCAGGGCTCCCCACGCCCGGACGTCGATCGGGCCGAGGGCATCGCCATCGTGGCCGTGCTCATCGCCGTGGCCGGGCCCATCGTCGTGCGGAGCGGGGGCGTGCGCGTCGAGCTCGGCGGGACTCGGCTCGCGGCTGGTCTGGGTCGTGCTCATCGCAGCGAACTCACCTCCGCCGGCATTCTCGCACGTCGACGCACGTAGACTCCCGCGGTGACCCATGGCGCCGGCGAGCCCGGCACCCACGAGCCGTTCGATGCCGGCCTGGTCGCGAGCCTGCGCGGGCTCGACCGCGACGGTCGGCTGCTGTTCGCGACACGCTGCCTCCGGATGTTCGCCTACGGCTTCCTGGCCGTCGTCCTCGTCCTGTACCTCGATGCGCTCGGCCTCGACGCGGTCGCGATCGGGCTGATCCTGACCCTCACCCTGGTCGGTGACACGCTGGTCTCCCTCTGGCTCACAACGAGGGCGGACCGGATCGGCCGGCGGCGGGTGCTCGTGGCGGGGTCGCTCCTGATGGCCGGTGCCGGGCTCGCGTTCGCCGCGACGAGCTGGGTCCCGCTCCTGATCCTGGCCGGCACGATCGGCGTCATCAGCCCGACCGGGAACGAGGTCGGGCCGTTCCTGGCGGTCGAGCAGGCGGCGCTCAGCCAGGCCACGCCCGATGCCCGCCGCACGCCGACGTTTGCCTGGTACAACCTCGCTGGCTACGTCGCGACGGCGGTCGGCGCGCTGGCCGCCGGTCTCGTCGGCCAGGCTCTGCTGGCGGCCGGCCTCGGCGAGGCGGAGGCGTACCGCGCGATCGTGATCGCCTACGGGCTGGTCGGGCTCGCGATGGCCGGGGTGTTCTGGCAGGTCGGCCCGGCGGTGGAGGCGCCGGTCGCGCCCCCCGCCGAGGATGGGCTCGCGCGTCGCCTGGGGCTCGGGAGGCGCTCGCGCGGCGTCGTGGCCAGGCTCTCGGGCCTGTTCGCGCTGGATGCGTTCGGCGGCGGGTTCATTCCCCAGAGCCTGATGGCCTACTGGTTTCACCTCCGTTTCGGCCTGGAGCCGGCGCTCCTCGGCGCGATCTTCTTCGGGGCGAACCTGCTCGCCGCGGTGTCGTCGCTGTCGGCGTCGCGCCTGGCCGCGCGGTTCGGGCTCGTCAACACGATGGTCTTCACCCATCTGCCGTCGAATGTGCTCCTGCTCCTCGTGCCGCTGATGCCGAGCGTGGGCCTCGCCGTCGCGGTGCTCCTGCTCCGGTTCGGCCTCAGCCAGATGGACGTCCCGACCCGTCAGTCGTACGTGATGGCGGTCGTGGAGCCGGGGGAGCGGTCGGCCGCCGCGGGCGTGACCGGGATCGCCCGAACGACCGGGGCGGCGATCTCGCCCATCCTCTCAGCGCCCCTCGTGGCGACGGCCGGCCTCGCCGCGGTGCCGTTCTTCCTGGCGGGCGGCCTCAAGATCGCCTACGACCTGCTGCTGTACCGGGCGTTCCGATCCGGCGGGGCGCCGGACGAGCGCCGGCGATGAGTGGGTTCGTCGTCCGGAGGTCGCCCGCGGTCACGCATCGTGCGTCCCCCGCTCCGGTCCCGGTCAGGCCGGGTCGCGTCGGCGTCGCGGTCGGATGATCCGGATCCAGACGAACGCCACGACGGCTGCGGCGAGGACCGCGATGATCGCGTACTCGAACCGCTTGAGGACGTCGCCGATCGACTCCCAGTTGGCGCCGAGCTGAGTCCCGGCGAACGCGAGCACGAAGACGAAGGGCAGCGAGCCGAGGGTCGTGAACACGACGAACGGCAGGAGCGGCATCCGGGCGATCCCCGCCCCGAACGAGACGAGCGAGCGCACGACCGGGAGCAGCCGGCCGAAGAACGCGGCCTTCGTGCCGTGGCGCGCGAAGAAGGCGTCGGTCCTGTCGAGGTCCTCGGGCGTGATCCGCAGGTAGCGGCCCCAGCGAACGATGAGCGGCCGGCCGCCGAAGTAGCCGATCGCGTACGCGACGAGCGCCCCGACGACCGATCCGATCGTGCCGGCGATCGTGACGAGGGCGAGCGACCAGGGTTGCCCGGTCAGCGGCTCGATCGACGTCCCGGCGCCGACGAGGAAGCCGGCGAAGGGAAGGACCAGCTCGGACGGGATCGGGATGATCACGCTCTCGATCGCCACCCACAGCGCGACCCCGACGTAGCCGACGGCGTCGTAGATCTGGGTCACGAGCTCACGGACGGGCCCGTTCAGGAAGTCGAACACCGGCGGGAGCATAGCCGACCAGGGGCCAACGGCCGGCGTGCGCCCGACTATCCTCGGCGTTGTGACTGAGCCCATCGTCCTGACCGGGGCGGACCTGACGATCGCCGACGTGGAGGCCGTGGCGCGCCATGGCGCCTCGGCGACGCTCGACGACGACGCCCGCGGCCGGATGCAGGAGTCGCGCGACCTGATCGAGCGCCTCGTGGCGGCCGGCGAGGTCGTGTACGGGGTGACGACCGGGTTCGGGGCGCTGGCCGGCCGCTCGATTGCCCCGGCCGACGCAGAACGGCTCCAGGAAAACCTCCTGATGAGCCACGCCGCGGGCGTCGGCGAGCCACTCGACCGGGAGATCGTGCGGGCGATGCTCCTGCTCCGGGCCAACACGCTGGCCCTCGGCCACAGCGGTTGCCGGCCGGAGCTGGTGGATCGCTTGCTCGCGTTCCTCCAGCTCGCGATCCATCCGGTCGTGCCGGCCCAGGGGTCCGTCGGGGCGTCGGGCGACCTCGCTCCGCTGGCCCACCTCGCGCTGCCGCTGATCGGGCGGGGGACGGTGGAGTTCCGGGGACAGGTCGTGCCCGCCCTGGTCGCGCTCCGCGAGGTCGGGCTGGAGCCGCTCCGCCTCGGGGCCAAGGAGGGTCTCGCGCTCCTGAACGGGACGCAGCTGATGACCGCGATCGGGGCACTCCTGCTCGCGGATGCGGACCGCCTGGGCGCGACCGCCAGCGTTGCTGCGGCGATGAGCGTGGAGGCGCTGCTCGGCACGGACGTCGCGTTCGCCGCCGCGTACCAGCTCGCCCGGCCGCACCCCGGCCAGGTCGCGGTCGCCGCCGAGCTGCGTCACCTGCTGCGCGACTCGACGGTCCAGACCGGCCATCACGGCGACAGTCACAAGGTCCAGGATCCGTACTCGCTGCGCTGCGTCCCCCAGGTCCACGGCGCCGTCCGCGACGCGCTGGATCATCTCCGGCGGGTCCTCGACATCGAGATGAACAGCGCGACCGACAACCCGCTCGTCTTCCCCGAGGGCGGCGTCGCCGCCGAGGACGCCCTCGCCACGGGCGGCGGACGCGTGATCAGCGGCGGTAACTTCCATGGCGAGCCGGTCGCCCTCGCGCTCGACTTCGCGAAGCTCGCGATCGCCGAGCTCGGCGCGATCAGCGAGCGCCGGACGGCGTTGATCCTGGATCCGCGGCTGAGCGGTGGGCTGCCCGCGTTCCTCGCCGCCGACAGCGGGCTCGATTCGGGGCTGATGATCGTCCAGTACACGGCGGCCGCCCTGGCCTCGGAGAACAAGGTCCTCGCCCACCCCGCGTCGGTCGACTCGGTGCCGACGAGCGCCAACCAGGAGGACCACGTCTCGATGGGCCCGATCGCGGCGCGTCACGCCCGGACGGTGCTCGAGCACGTCGAGCGGATCGTGGCGATCGAGTTGCTCGTGGCCGCGGAGGGCCTCGACTGCCGGCTCGACCTCCTGGGCGACGACGCGGTTCCTGGCGCGGGCGTCGCCGTCGCGCGCGAGCGGATCCGGGCGCTCGTCCCGCGCCTGGCCGGCGACCGCGAGCCGGGGCCGGACCTCGCCGCGATCACGGGCCTTGTCCATCGGGGCGGGCTGGCCGACCTGGTCCGGAGCCAGGCTGGATGAGCCCGATCCGGATCGTGGACGTGACCGACGAGCCCTCCTTCCGGCTGGTCCCGCCATGCGCCGACCCCGGCTTCGATCACCGAACCTGCGACTACTGGGAGGACGCCGATCGCGGCTCGAAGGCTGCCCGCCTCGCCTGGCTCGAGGCCGGCGCGGCGCCCGCACCCCCATCCCGCCCCGACCTTGCCGACAACCCGTTCGCGCCGCGCCGGACCGAGCCGGCGGTCAACCCGTTCGCGCCGGCCGGCCGCTCGCCGGCCACCGTGTTCGACCCCTTCGCGGACGATGACGACGCCGCGGTGGTCGCCAACCCGTTCGCGCCGCCGCCGCCGAACCGGCCGTCGGTCGGCAGCGACGTGCCGCGCAAGCTCGGCCTCCTGGGGCGGGGCCTCGCGGTGTTCGGCTCGTACGCGAAGGTCCTCGAGGTCGACGGGATCGCGGTCGCCTACGCCCAGTTCGGGCCGCTGTCGGCCTATCCCCGCGCCCAGCGCCTGCGCGAGCTCTATCCGCAGCTCCCCGACGCGCCGCTGCCGGCGGTCATCACCTGCATCGCGACGACCGCGGAGGCGCGCGGCGCCGGGCATGCCGCGCGCCTCGTTGCCGCGGTCTGCGCGGATCTCGAGGGGCGCGGCTTCGCCGCGATCGAGGCGTACCCGGAGCGGGCGACGCGGCCGGATGCGACGAGTGCCGCCACGCCGGAGTTCTGGCTCGGCGCGGGCTTCGTGCTCGCGGTCGATGACGAGCGCTACCCGGTCGTCCGGCGCGAGCTCGCCTGAGCGGCGCGCCACCGGGCCGGACCGGATTCGCGGCGCCCGGCGGTGGTACCGTCCGACCGTCAGCAGCCCTCGCCGAAGGAGCCCAGATGTCGATGATCCAGGCGCTCGGCAACGTCAGCAAGGTTCGCGGCGCGCTGATCTTCGTCGAGGACCCCGAGGCGGAGCTCGCGTTCTACCGCGACGTCATCGGCCTGCGCCTCCTCTACCGGACCCGGACGTTCATCCGCTTCGATGCGACCCAGGGCACGAGCCTGTCGCTGATCTCGGGCGGGACCGCCTCGTCCGAGCCGAAGGACTACCGGACCGGCGGCGTCGTTCCGGAGCTGATCGTCGACAACCTGAACCTGGCGATCGAGCGCCTCGACAAGGCCGGGGTCCGGCACGAGGCCGTGGTCCGGACGGCGTACGGCTCCTTCTGCTTCCTGTGGGATCCCGAGGGCAACCCGCTCCAGTTCTACGAGTCGGCCTTCACGAGACCGGCCGAGGACGCGGAGCGGCTGCCGGCTTGACGGCGCCGGGCAGGCGCGCCGGCGCTGCTCTTGCGGCGGTGCTGTTCGTCGGCTGCGGCACGGCTCTGCCGTCCGGTCGCGCCGGCCCGACCACCTCTCCGGCCGCCCTCTCACCGCCGGCGTCCTCTTCGGCCCCCGCGAGCGCCCCGGTCTCGCTCGCGCCCGTCATCCCCGACCCGGCCCTCCTCGACCTCCTGCCGATCGGCGCCGACGGCCTGATCCTGACGTACGACCCGGACACCACGGCCCGGATCGCCGCCGATCCCGCCCTCGCCGCCGACGCAGCGTCGCTGGCCGTCGGGCTGGCGACCCTCGGGCGCGCCCAGGGCCTGCGCACGCCCGATCCGCTCGGCGACCTCGCCGTCGTCAGCGTCGTGCGACTGCGCGACCCTGCCTCGGACGAGGAATGGTTTCGCGACTGGCGCGACACCTACGACACGGCCGCCTGCGCCCAGGCCGGCGGCGTCGCCCGCCACGCCGAGTCGGCGATCAACGGCCGGACCGTGTTCATCGGCTCGTGCGCGGGCGGCGCGTTCACGTACCACGTCCGGACCGCCGACGGCGCGACCGTCCTCTCCGTGACCTCGGTCGGCACGGCACGCGTCGGCGAGGCAATCCTCCGACGCCTCGCGCCGGCCGCTACGATCGCCCCGTGACCAGCGGACCTCGACCCGTTCGGGCGCCCCGCGGCGCGGAGCTCACCTGCCGCGGCTGGCAGCAGGAGGCCGCGCTCCGGATGCTGATGAACAACCTCGATCCGGAGGTCGCCGAGAACCCCGACGCGCTCGTCGTCTACGGCGGGACGGGCCGGGCGGCGCGCAGCTGGGATGCCTTCGACGCGATCGTGCGCGAGCTCCGCGCCCTCGCCGACAACGAGACGCTCCTCGTCCAGTCCGGCAAGCCCGTGGCCGTCTTCCGGACTCACGAGTGGGCGCCGCGCGTGTTGATCGCGAACTCGAACCTCGTCGGCAAGTGGTCGACCTGGGATCACTTCCGCGACCTCGAGGCGAAGGGCCTGATGATGTACGGCCAGATGACCGCCGGGTCGTGGATCTACATCGGGACCCAGGGCATCCTCCAGGGCACGTACGAGACCTTCGCCGAGCTCGCCCGCCAGCACTTCGGTGGGTCGCTGGCCGGGCGCGTCGTGCTCACCGCAGGCCTGGGCGGCATGGGCGGGGCCCAACCGCTGGCAGTGACGATGAACGACGGGGTCTGCCTCGCCATCGAGGTCGACGAGGCCCGTGCCCGGCGACGGCTCGACATCGGGTACGTCGACCGCCTGTCGGCCGATCCGGCCGAGGCGCTCGCCTGGGCGCGCGACGCGGCGGCGGCCGGCCGGGCGGAGTCGATCGCGCTGATCGGGAACGCGGCCGAGATCGAGCCCGGGTGGGCCAAGGCGGGCGAGCGCTTCGACGCGGTGACCGACCAGACCTCCGCCCACGACGCGCTCGTCGGCTACGTCCCGGCCGAGATCTCGCTGGCCGATGCCGACGTGCTCCGCCGAACCCAGCCCGACGAGTACGTCCGGCGCTCGATGGCGGCCATGGCCGATCACGTCCGGGCGATGCTCGCCTTCAAGGATGCGGGCGCGATCGTCTTCGACTACGGCAACAACCTGCGCGCCCAGGCCCAGGCGGCGGGAGTCACGAACGCGTTCGACTACCCGGGCTTCGTCCCGGCCTTCATCCGCCCCCAGTTCTGCGAAGGGCGCGGCCCGTTCCGCTGGGCCGCCCTGAGCGGCGACCCGGCCGACATCGCCCGGACCGATGCGGCGATCCTCGAGCTGTTCCCCGGCGACGAAGGCCTCCGGCGCTGGCTGACGATGGCGAGGGACAAGGTCCCGTTCCAGGGACTGCCGGCCCGGATCTGCTGGCTGGGGTACGGCGAGCGGGCGCGGGCCGGAGCCGTCTTCAACGCGCTGGTGGCCGCCGGCGAGGTCTCCGCGCCGATCGTGATCGGGCGGGACCATCTCGACGCGGGCTCGGTCGCCTCCCCGAACCGCGAGACGGAGGCGATGGCCGACGGCTCCGACGCGGTCGCCGACTGGCCGCTCCTCAACGCCCTGGTGAACACCGCGGCGGGCGCCACGTGGGTCTCGATCCACCACGGCGGCGGGGTCGGGATCGGCTACTCGCAGCACGCGGGCATGGTCGTCGTCGCGGACGGGACGGAGCTCGCGGCACGGAAGCTCGAGCGGGTCCTGACGAGCGATCCCGGCATGGGCGTCGTGCGCCATGTGGACGCGGGCTACGAGCGGGCGATCGAGGTGGCCCGGGAGCGCGGCGTGCGCGTCCCGATGCTCGGCCTGTAACGCCGATTTGACATTCCGGTCACCACATGGACCGGGCCTGCAATTACGATCCCAGCGAGCGCGCCGGGCTCTTGGCGCGCCGCCGAGGAGGAGTCCATCGTGCGCCTGGGCCGTGCCCGCCGTCCCCTGCTGTCCGCCACCGGAGCGCTGCTGATCCTGTCCGGGCTGCTGCCCGCCGCGGCCGCGATCCCCGTGCTGGCCGTCTCGCCCGACGTCGTGATCAGCGAGGTCTACGGCGGCGGCGGCAACACCGGCGCGACGTACACGCACGACTACATCGAGCTGTACAACCGCGGCACCGTCCCCGCCTCGCTCAGCGGTAGGTCGCTCCAGTACGCGAGCGCAACCGGAACGGGGAGCTTCGGCGCGAACTCCGGTCAGCTCACGGAGCTGCCCGCCGTCACGCTTGCCCCGGGGCAGTACTACCTCGTCCAGGAGGGATCGGGCGGAATCGCCGGCATCGCCCTGCCGGCTCCGGACCTGACGGATCCGACCCCGATCAACATGGGCGGGACAGCCGGGAAGGTCGCGCTGGTCACGGGAACGACGAGCCTCGCCTGCAACGGCGGGTCCACGCCGTGCTCGCCCGAGGCGCTGAGCCGGATCGTCGACCTGGTCGGGTACGGGAACGCCAACTTCTTCGAAGGCACTGCCGCGGCCCCGACGCTGACCAGCTCCTCCGCGGCGATCCGCTCGGGCGGAGGCGCCAACGACACCGACGTCAACTCCGCGGACTTCGCGGCGGGAGCGCCGGATCCGGACACGAGCGTCGAGCCCGCGCCGACCGTCGCCTCGACCGCACCCGCCGCCGGCGCGTCGAGCGTTGACGCCGGGACCAACATCACGGTCACCTTCTCGGAGCCCGTCGCGGTCAGCGGTGACTGGTTCACGATCCAGTGCACGACGACGGGCGCGCATGCGGCGGCCGTCTCGGGCGGCCCGACGACCTACACCCTCGACCCCTCCGTCGACTTCGGCTCGAGTGAGTCATGCACGCTGACCGTGGTCGCCGCACGCGTCAGCGACACAGACGTCGTCGACCCGCCGGACACGATGGCCGCGGATGCCACGGCGACGTTCACGATGGTCGATGCCTGCACCCTCCCCTACACCACGATCCCGGCGATCCAGGGCAGCGGAAGCGCCGCCGCTACCACCGGGGACGTCTCGACCGAGGGCATCGTCGTCGGTCGGATCAGCGGCGGAGCCGACCAGGGCTTCTACCTCCAGGACGCGGCTGGTGACGGCGAAGCGGCGACGTCGGACGGGATCTTCGTGTACACGGGTGCGACCTCCGCGGCCGTCGCGATCGGCGACGAGGTCCGCGTGTCCGGCTATGCCCGCGAGCGCTTCAACCAGACCGCCATCAACGGTACGAACAGCAACTCGGCGCCCGTCCCCGCCGCGAACATCCTGATCTGCGGCACGGGCAGCGTCGACCCGGTCGACCTGACCCTGCCGTTCTCCAGCGCGACCGCACCCGAGCGGTTCGAGGGGATGCTGGTCCGGCTGCCACAGGCCCTCGTGATCGCCGAGTACTTCAACTACGAGCGGTTCGGCGAGCTGGTGCTGGCCCTCCCGCTCGCGGGGGAGACCCGCCCGTTCACGCCCACGTCGATCGTCGAGCCGGGCGCCCCGGCCCAGGCCCGCGCCCTCGCCAACAGCCTCAGCCGGATCACGCTCGACGACGGATCCGGCGTCCAGAATCCGGCCTCGGTCCGGCACCCGAACGGCGATCCGTTCGCCCTGGACAACCGCTTCCGCGGCGGTGACACCGTCCAGAACGTGATCGGCGTCCTGGGCTTCGACTTCTCCCTGTACCGGATCCAGCCGACTGCTCCGGCGGCCTACACCGCGGTGAACACGCGGCCGGTCAGGCCCCCGGACGTCGGCGGCACGCTCCGCGCGGCCGCGATGAACACGCTCAACTTCTTCCTCACCCTCGACACGACCGCCAGCGACAGCGGTCCCGGGCCGTGCGGAGCGAACCAGAACCTTGACTGCCGTGGCGCCGACTCGAACCAGCCGGACGAGTTCACGCGGCAGCGCACCAAGCTGCTCCAGGCCCTCGTCGGCCTCGACGCCGACGTGATCGGCCTCAACGAGATCGAGAACACGCCCGGTGTCAGCCCGCTGGGCGATCCGGGTCGGGGGATCGTCGCGGGCCTGAACGCCATCGAGGGCGCCGGGACGTGGGCGTTCATCGACACCGGCGTCATCGGCACGGACGCGATCCGGGTCGGCCTGATCTATCGACCGGCGAAGGTCACGCCCATCGGCGCCCATGCCGTCCTCACCTCGGCCGTGGACCCGCGCTTCGTCGACACGAAGAGCCGGCCCGCCCTCGCCCAGACCTTCGAGGAGGTCGGCACCGGCGCGCGCTTCACGGTGGCGGTCAACCACCTCAAGTCCAAGGGCTCGGCCTGCCTCGACCTCGGCGACGCCGATCTCGGTGACGGCCAGGGGAACTGCAACCGGACCCGGACGCTTGCCGCCCAGGCCCTCGTCGACTGGCTGGCCACCGACCCGACGGGAAGCGGCGACCGCGACGTCCTGATCCTGGGCGACCTCAACTCCTACGCGAAAGAGGACCCGATCGACGCGGTCATCGCCGGGGCCGACGACGCCCTCGGCAGCGCCGACGACTACACCAATCTCATCGCCAGATTCCAGGGCACCTACGCCTACTCGTACGTCTTCGACGGCCAGGCGGGATACCTCGACCATGGCCTCGCGAGCGCCTCGCTCAACGGCCAGGTCACCGGCGCCGCCGACTGGCACATCAACGCGGACGAGCCCGACATCCTCGACTACGACACCTCGTTCAAGCCGCCGGCCCAGGACGCCCTGTACGAGCCGAACGCCTTCCGGTCATCGGATCACGACGCGCTCGTCGTCGGCCTCGACCTGCTCGCGTACGGATTCGAAGGCCTCCAGCCGCCGATCGCGGCTCCGCCGGCGGTCAACGAGGCGAACGCCGGCTCGACGGTCCCGGTGAAGTTCTCCCTCGCGGGCGATCTCGGGCTCGACGTGCTGTTCGGCACGCCGACCTCGGCGCCGGCGAGCTGCCAGTCCTGGGCGACGACCGGGGCCCCGATTCCGACCCTGACCGCCGGCGACGGCGGGCTCCAGTACGACGCCTCGACCGACACCTACGCCTGGGCGTGGAAGACGGACAAGTCGTGGGGCGAGACCTGTCGCGCCCTCGAGATCACGCTCGACGACGGAACCTACTGGACGGCGCGCTTCCACTTCCGGAAGTAGCCGGTCGGCGACGGCCGGCGGCACTGCGTGGCTGGTCGCGGCGTGACGAGCTCCTCGCTCACGCCGCGCTGGCGGCCGCCTCGTCCGCGGCCGCCGCGTCGTCGGCCGTCGGTTCGGGCATGGCATGGATCTCGCGGATCGGCGAGAGCAGCACGGGCACGAACGAGAACAGCCCGCCGATCGCGCCGATCCAGATCGTCTCGTGCAGGCCGATGATCCCGCCGAGCAGCCCGCCGACGATGTTCCCGAACGGGATCGTGCCCCACACGATGAACCGCATCGTGGCGTTCATCCGGCCCTGCATCCGCTGGGGCGTGATCGCCTGGCGTAGGCTGACCTGGTTGATGTTGTAGATCGCGCCCCCGAGCCCACCCAGGAACCCGCTCGCGGCGACGAACGCCGGGGCGAGATCCGGCGGGGCGATCGCGACGAGCAGGGCGGCCGGTCCGAACATCACGGCCGACCCGACGATCGTGGGCCCGACGCCGAGGCGCGACGCCACCCGGTTGGCGAGCAGCGCCCCGAGGAGGAACCCGACCGAGCCGACCGAGAACGCGAGGCCGAGGAGCTCCGGCGTGAAGGCCAGCTCGCGGACGAGATACAGGATCAGGATCGAGAACGCGATGTTCGAGAAGAAGTTGGAGATCCCGGTCGTGGCGGCGATGTTGCGCAGGTAGCGGTGGCCGCCGACGTAGCGCAGGCCTTCCGCGATCTCGGTCCGCATCGACGGGCGGTTGCCGTGCTCGTCGATCCGCGGCTCCGGCGTCGGCTCGTGGCGTCGGATCGCGACCATGAAGAGCGCCGACACGACGAAGCTGATCGAGTCGAGGAGGATCGCGAACGGTGCGGTCACGGCCCCGATCAGGATGCCCGCGATCCCCGGCCCGGTGATCTGGGCTGCGGAGCGGCTGGTCTCGAGCTTGGCGTTGCCGTCCACGATCTGGTCGCGCTCGACGAGCGACGGCAGGTACGACTGGTACGCGACATCGAAAAAGACGGTGGCGCAGCCATTGATGAAGCCCACCGCGTAGAGCTGCCAGATCGTGAGCAGCTGCTGGCCGGTGGCCGTCTGGATCGCGAACACGATCGGGATCGATGCCAGCGACGCGGCACGGACCAGGTCGCCCGCGATCAGGATCGGCCGGCGCCGGAGGCGATCCACCCACACGCCGGCGGGGAGGCTGAGGAGGATGAACGGCAGGAACTCGATCGTCGCGAGCAGTCCGAACTCGAACGGCGTGACGTTGAGCGTCGTGGCGGCGATCAGGGGCAGGGCCAGGAACGTGACCTGCGTCCCGAACTGGCTGATCGTCTCCGCCGACCAGAGCTTCACGAAGTCCGGATGGCGGAACAGGCTGCGGCCGGGCTGGGTCACAGGATCCTCGTCGAGCGGGGAGGCGGATGGGCGAACCGGGGGCCGGTCGGTGTTAGTTTACGATCTAACACGAGTTAGTCAACCTCATGCGTCCGACGTGTGGCCGCCTGCCTGGATCGGTGTGGCACGATGTCGACCATGACCCCGCTTTCCGCCTCGCTGGCCGACCGCCTGATCGAGTCGGTCCCGAACGTGTCGGAGGGCCGCCGCCTCGATGTCGTCGAGCGGCTCGCCGCCGCGATCACCACCGTCCCCGGCGTCCACCTCCTCGACCGGACGAGCGACGCGAGCCACAACCGCTCGGTGTTCACCCTGGCCGGTCCGGCGGGATCCGTGAGCGACGCGCTGGAGCAGCTGGTCGCGGCAGCCGTCCGCGAGATCGACATGGACGAGCACTGGGGCGAGCACCCCCGCATCGGCGCGGTCGACGTCATCCCCTTCGTGCCGCTCGGCGACACGACGATGGACGAGGCGATCGAGCTGGCCCGGGCGTTCGGGAGGCGCATCGCGACCCGGTTCGACCTGCCCGTCTACCTCTACGCCCAGGCGGCACTGCGCGGAGATCGGGTGAAGCTGGCCGACGTCCGGCGCGGCCAGTACGAGGGGCTCAAGGTCGAGATCGCGCAGAACGGGCGGGAGCCGGACCTCGGGCCGGCCCGGATGCACCCATCGGCCGGTGCGGTCGCCGTCGGGGCGCGACCGTTCCTGATCGCCTACAACATCAATCTCGACAGCGCGGACGTGGACCTCGCCAAGCGGATCGCGCGTCGCGTCCGCGAGTCCGGCGGCGGCCTGCCGAAGCTCCAGGCGAACGGGTTCTCCGTGGAGGAGCCGGAGCGCGGCGATCCGTTGCCGTCGCGAGCGCAGGTCTCGATGAACGTCCTCGACTTCCGGGTCACGCCCCTCTGGCGCGTCTGGGAGACGGTCCGGGCGGAGGCCGCGGAGGACGGCGTGGAGCTGTACGAGTCCGAGTTGATCGGCCTCGCGCCGCTGGCGGCCTTCACCGATGTCGCCGACCACGCCGAGGCTGATCCGGGCGCGGCCATCGAGGTCCGCCTGGCCGCGGCGGCCGCATTCCTCCGCCTTCGCGACTTCAGCCCGCTCCAGGCGCTGGAGCTGCGCCTCGAGGCGGCGCGTTCCTCCGCCGGCGGCCGGACGACATGACCTTCCGGGTGATCGCGGGGGGCCGCCGCGACTCGCCCGTGCCCGGGCTCCTCGTGACCGGTGCCTCGGAGGTCATCACGATGGCCGGCGGTCCGCGCGCGGGACCCGCTCAGGGCGACATCGACCGCCGTTCGGCAGAGGACGCCGGGGGCCCCGGGGCCGCGAACGCCGTTGCCGTCGCGACATGGCAGGGCCGGATCCTCGCGGTGGACGGCCTCGACGACCTCGAACGGCGCCTGGAGGCCGATGGCTATCCGCTCGAGGAGTTCGAGCGGCTCGATGCACGTGGCGGCGCCGTCACCCCGGGCCTCGTCGATCCTCACACCCACCTGCTGTTCGCGGGGAGCCGTGAGGGCGAGCTGGAGATGCGCCAGCGCGGAGCGGCCTATCTCGACATCCTCGCGGCCGGCGGCGGGATCCTCGCGACGGTTGCTGCGACCCGTGCCGCGTCGGCCGAGGTCCTGGCCGTCCACGGCCGGCGCTGGCTCGACGAGATGCTCGGCCACGGAGTCACGACCGTCGAGGCGAAGTCGGGCTATGGCCTGGATCTGGCCACGGAGCTGCGCCTGCTCGAGGTGGCGCACCAGCTGGGCAAGGAGGGCCCCATCGAGGTCGTGCCCACGTGGCTCGGCGCTCACGCGGTGCCACCGGAGCTCCGCGGCCGGCCGGACGCGACCGAGGAGTACGTCCGGATGCTGCTCGACGAGCAGCTGCCCGGCGTCGCCGCCCACGGCCGGGCGGTGGCGGCCGACGTCTTCTGCGAGGCCGGCGTCTTCAGCGCCGACCAGTCGCGACGAATCCTGACGGCGGCGGCCGGCTACGGGCTGCGGCCGCGGCTCCACGCCGACGAGCTGGCACCGAGCGGCGGCGCGGAGCTCGCGGCCGAGATCGGGGCGACGACGGCCGACCATCTCGCGACTCCGTCGGCGGAAGGGATCGCCGCGATGGCCGCTGCCGCGGCCGACGGACGTCCGGTGGTGGCAACGCTCCTGCCGGTCACGACGTGGTTCCTCATGAAGGACCACCATGCCCCGGCCCGGACGTTCATCGAGCAGGGCGTGCCGGTCGCGATCGGGACCGACTTCAACCCGGGCACCTCGCCCACCCCCAGCCTTCCCCTGGCGATGACGGCCGCCTGCGTGAACCTCCGGATGTCGCCCGACGAGGTCCTGGCCGCCGTGACGATCAACGCCGCACAGGCGCTGGGCCTGGCCGAGGAGATCGGCTCCCTCGAGGCCGGGAAGCAGGCCGACCTGGTCGTGTGGAACGTGCCGAGTTCCCGCCAGATCCCCTACTGGCCCGCCGCGGACCTGGTGCGCACGGTGGTGAAGCGCGGCCGCATCGTGCTCGACCGGCCGTAGCGACTAGGCCTTGCCGCGCGACTCCAGGAGGACCGTCGTCGTCTCGGACGGCAGGCCCGAGAGCGTGACCGACAGCTTCGGCTGGACGGCCGGCTCGCCGCCCATCTCGTGGAAGAACTTCGCCAGAGCGTCCCGCGTATCCGGGGCGTCCTCGTCGAGCGGCATCACGACCACGATCTTCGGGTCGAGCTGGGCGACGAGCTCGGCCACCTTCTGCGGGGAGAGCGTCCCGCCGAGGGGCACGCAGGCGATGTCGACGTGCCCGATGTCGGCCAGCTTCTCCTCGGTCAGGAGGTGGCCGATCTCTCCGAGGTGGATCGTGTGCATCCCATCGAGCTCGACCATGAACGCCACCTGCTTGCCGCGATCGGAGCCCTTCGCGTCGTCGCGGTAGGTTCGGACGCCGGTCAGGAGGACGTCCTTGACTTCGTACTCGCCGGGTCCGTCCAGGACGAAGGCGTCGTCCAGTGAGCTGGGCAGCACGGTGGACCCGTCGCGCGACCGCTTGCCCTTGGCCTTGGGGAGCGGCCGATCGTCGGGGTGGGAGTAGGTGACGATCTCGCCGGTGATCCCGCGCCCGGTCGGCCCGACGATCGATTGATAGGGATCCGCGACGACGACCGCATCGCGTCCCCGAAGGCGGACACAGGTCCGTCCGTACCAGGTCAGTTCCATCCCCTGATTCTAGGGCAGCCCGCTGCACCGCGGATCACCGCCGAGCGGCGGGCACTCGCG
>DASSPG010000088.1:0-3405 GCA_035699725.1 Candidatus Limnocylindrales bacterium
CCGGGACGAGAGCCTGCTCATCGATGCGATCGACCGGCTCCAGCCGGGCGGCTCCACGAATCTCGAGGCCGGCCTGAAGCTGGGCTACGAGCTGGCCCGGACGGCGATGACCGAGAACGGGATCGACCGGATCGTGCTCGCGTCCGATGGGGTCGCGAACGTCGGGCTGACGAACGCGGAGGCGATCCTGAAGTCGATCCGGCGCGACGCCGCGGCCGGGATCGAGCTCGTGGCGGTCGGCGTCGGGATGGGCAACTTCAACGACGCTCTGCTCGAGCAGCTGGCCGACGACGGCGACGGCTTCTACGCCTACGTCAACACGCTCGACGAGGCCGAGCGGCTGTTCCGCGAGGACCTGACCGCGACGCTCGAGACGGTGGCGCTGGACGCCCGGGCCCAGGTCACCTTCAACCGTGACGCGGTCGCGGCGTATCGCCTGGTCGGGTACGAGAACCGGGCGATCTCCGACCGGGACTTCACGAACGACGAGGTCGACGCGGGGGCGATCGGGGCCGGCCACTCGGTGACCGCCCTGTACGTGCTGCGGCTCCGGCCGGACGCCGGGCGGCAGGCCCACGTGGCCCGGGTGGACCTGCGCTGGACCGATCCGGATCGGGGCGGCGCGGTCGAGCTCGGCCGCGACGTCCGGATGAGCGACCTCGCCCGGTCGTTCGCGGCGACCGATCCGTATCTCCGCTTCGACGCGATCGTCGCGGCCACGGCCGAGGTCCTCCGCGGCAGCGAGCTGGCCGGCGGGTTCGACCTGCGCGACGTCGTCGAGGTCGCCGACCAGGAGGCGGACTCCCTCCCAGCGACCGAGGAGGTCCACGGGTTCCTCGCCCTGCTCGGGGAGCTGCGGCGGATGGAGCGCTGACCCCGAGCCCGTTGTCGAATTTCCCCAGTCGGCCGGCGTCCCGAGAGGAGCGGGGCGCCGGCTGACAATTCGCCGGGCCAGCGTTCAGTGTGGCTCGCCGGCCTCGGGGTCGGGCGGCGGCGGGTGGCCCGGGCCGGTGAACGTGCCCTCGCCGCGGGAGACGCGACGAGCCGACCGGCCGGTCCCCGCCGCCAGGGCGCCCGCCACTCTCCCCTCCAGGATCCCCCGGAACTCGGCGTCGTCGGCGCCGGCGAACTCCACGACGAACGCCCGCATGTGGCCGCGGTCGGCCCACGCGCCGTGCGGCACGTCGGGCGGCCACAGCGCGGCCTCGCCCGCCGCGATCCGGGCCCGCTCGCCCCCCACGATCACCCAGCCGCCGCCCTCGATCACGATGAACCAGGTCGTGTTCGGGTTCGTGTGGAGCTCGATCCGGCCGTTCCGCCCGAACGCGAGCTCGCTGATCATCCCGCGCGCGTCGCTGTGGACCACCTGGCCGGTCACCCCGATGGTGCCCGGCGGTCCGTCCGGCCGGCGCTGCCCGACCCCGAAGCGGCGGATCTCGATCGGCACGGCGGACTCGCTCGGGGCCGTCGAGGGGGCCGGGTCGCCGTCGCCTGCGCTAGCGGCGCTTGCGGCTGCGGCTCGCCCGGCTGCGCTGCGCGCTCGCCTTCGCGGCGCCGACCTTGGCGGCCTTGACCGTCTTCGGCCGGATCGTCGACTCGGGGTGCGCGAACTTCGAGCGCGTGAAGTAACGCTGCTTGGCGAGCTTCTGCTCGTACACCTCGAACATCGGCGGGAAGCGCACGAAGCGCACCCAGAGCAGTGCGGCGAGACCGGTGACGAGGATCACGAGGAGCACGATCAGGTAGAAGTTGAAGACCGCGGCCACGAGCACCAGCCCGAACAGGCTGATTCCCGTCCAGAGCAGCCACTCGTACATGTCGAGGTAGGGCGCGTGGCGATGGAGCGCCCGGGTCCGGACGTTGTAGAGGATCACGAGCGCGACGAGGAGCCCAAGGGTCGCCACCCAGGTGGACGTGTAGAGGTCCGGGAACGCGTGCGTGTCGAACCGGGTGAAGAGGTATTCCCAGGGCAGCAGCCGCACGTTCCATCCTCATCTGCGCATCGGCGGGACCGGCGGCCGACCGACCACCGTCGGGCGGCCTCGGGCCGCCGCTGAGGTCGGAGTATGCCACGGCCGCGCGCTATACTCGGCCGCGAGTCGAGCGTGCGCCGTCCGCGGTGTGGCCCGCGTCGGAGGAGGATGTAGCCCGCGTGCGAGCCCTGCTGTCGGTCGCCAACCGCGACGGGATCACCGCCCTCGCCCGCGACCTGCTCGCCCTCGGCGTGGAGGTCTACGCGACCGACGGCACCCGGGACCACCTCGCGGCCGACGGAATCGACGTCCAGCCCGTCTCGGACCTGACCGGTCTGCCGACCCTGATCGGCGGCCAGGTCAAGACCTTCCACCCGGCCATCTACGCGGGGATCCTCGCCCGGCGCGACGTCCGGGCCCAGATGGACGAGCTCGTCGAGCAGCAGATCGGCGCGATCGACATCGTCGTCGTCAACGTCAGCCCGTTCGCGCCGGCGGTTGGCGCCCAGCTCGTGCCGATCGACGAGGCGATCGAGATGATCGACGTCGGCGGGGCGGCGCTCCTCAGTGCGGCGGCCCGCAACGGCGCAGGCGTGGCGGCGGTCGGCAGCCCCGAGCACTACCCCAAGCTCCTCGCCGAGCTGAAGCGCCATCACGTGGTCAGCGCGGAGCTCCGAGCCCGCTTCGCGGCCGACGCGTTCGGGGCCGTGGCCGCCTACTACGCCGAGATCGCCGCATACCTCAACCAGATCTCGAACAACACCTTCCCCAAGCGCCTCGCCGTCGTCCTCGAGAAGGTCGACGACCTGCGCTACGGCGAGAACCCCCATCAGCGGGCCGCCTTCTATCGCGAGACGACCCACCGCTCCGGGACGCTGGCCGACGCCACCCAGATCCGGGGCGAGCGCCCGTCGTTCAACAATTACCTCGACCTCGACACGGCCGACCGGATCGTGCGTGACTTCACGGCTCCCACGGTCGCGATCGTCAAGCACACCGACCCGGTCGGGATCGCCTCGGCCGACGAGCTCGTCGAGGCGTACCGCCATGCCCTGGAGACGGACGCGGTCGCCGCGTTCGGGGGCATCGTCGGCGTCAACCGCGAGATGGACGGGGCGACGGCCCGCGAGATCGCGGCCAACTCGTACGAGGCGGTCGTCGCGCCGGGCTACAGCCAGGCCGCGCTCGGCATCCTGAAGGCCAAGGCTGGCCTCGAGATCCTCGCCGTCCCGCCGGACCCGACCGAGGGCATGCGCGACTACGGCATCGCCAGCCTCGACTTCAAGCGGGTCGCCGGCGGGTTGCTGGTCGAGACCCTCGACGAGGTCGGGCTCGACCGCGGCCGCCTCCAGGTGGTCACCAAGCGCCGGCCCACGCTTGACGAGCTCAACGACCTGCTCTTCGCCTGGCGCTCGGTCTGCCATGTCCGCTC
>DASSPG010000089.1:0-7892 GCA_035699725.1 Candidatus Limnocylindrales bacterium
GACTACGACATGCTGATCCCGGCCTCGGTCGAGGCGCTCGCGGAGGAGCGCCACGCTGCCGCGCGCGCCCGCTACGAGGCAGAGGCGGCCCGCTGGCGCGAGGCGTACATCGCGGAGTTCGGGATCAAGCCGCCGGAGACGCTCCGGCCCGGGACGCCGTGGCCGCCGCCGGAGGATGAGGCCGGGGACGAGCCGGCTGAATTCGGCGCCGAGCCGGTGGCCGATCCGGTGGCCGAGCCGCCTCGCGCGTCCCGGCCACCCGGGGCGTGAGGGTCCTCCTCCAGCGCACGACCGGCGCCCGGGTCCGGGTGGACGGCACGGTCGTCGGCGAGATCGGCGCGGGTCTGGTCGCCCTCGTCGGGGTCGGCCCGGCCGATGATGACGAGACCGCCGATGCCATCGCCCGACGGGTGACCGAGCTGCGGATCTTCGACGACCCGGACGGCCGGACGAACCTGTCGCTCGTCGACGTCGGCGGCGCGGTGCTCGTCGTGAGCCAGTTCACGCTCTACGCCGATACGCGCCGTGGTCGCCGGCCCGGCTTCACGGGCGCGGCGCCGCCGGAGCAGGCCGAGCGCCTCTACGTCCGGTTCGCCGCGGCGTTGCGAGCCCTGGGCGTGACCGTCGCGACGGGACGGTTCGGGGCGGTGATGGAGGTGGAGCTGGTCAACGACGGCCCGTTCACGATCTGGCTCGACACCGCCGACCGCTGACGGCTGACCGCGCGGTCCGGCGCCGGCCGCGGTACCTGGTCAAACATGCACCCGGGGACTCTTGGGTCAGATATCCGGGCTCACACCGGGCCGAATCGGTCGATCGCTGGACGAATCGGGCGATCGTTAGCCGTGGAAGGCTGACAGCGGGCCAGGATCCCGCCCGATACCCCTCCGGACCTCGCCCAACAGTCTCCGAGTGACCGTTTGGCCAGATGCCCCGCAGCGAGCCGCATCGACGGGTGCCGGGGTTCGATGTCCCGCCTGGCGCGCGGTACGACCGACGGCGGGCCACTCGGACGCTGATCCGGGCGTGAGACGCGCGGGATGACGGGCCAGGGGTCTCGAGAGCCGAAACCGGGCCCATCCGCACGTCTCAGCCTCCAGCGTGCGCGCGTGGCGCGCATCCGCCTGCATCCGGCCGGGTCGCGTGACGCCGGGCGACGGGCAAGCGAAACGCCCGGCCGGGGCCGGGCGTCGGTGCCGATCGGACGGGCGCCGCGGCGGCGCCACCGGGGCTACTTGGCGGACTTCAGCGAGGTGCGCCGGCAGCGGGTGCAGACCAGTGACTTGGTCTCGGTGCCCTTGGCGTCGCGGGTCGTGAAGGGCTGGAGGTTCGGCTGGTAGCGGCGGTGGGCTCGGACGCGGTTCATCCCCGACGACTGCGGGTTGAAGCCGCCCATCGAGACCTTGCCGCAGATCGCACAGGAGCGGGCCATGTTGTCCTCGAGATCAGGTCGGGTGTGTGGTCGGAGGCGGGCCCGAGCGCGGACGCGCGGGCAAGCCCGGCTGGACGGCGCGGGCGGGGCGGTATGATAGCACCCGCGTCGCGCGCCTCGCCAGAGTGGGCCCGGCGGATCCAACCGTGATGGAGGATGCCCGCGGCGTGCCCACCGATCCGACGACTCCGACCCCCGGTCGCTCGCTCGTCAGTCGCCGCGCCGTGGTCGACATCGTTCGGGCTGCCGCGCTCGGATCGTACGGCGTGATCGGCTTCGCCCGCGGGCCGCTCGGTCCGCTCGGTCGGCTCGCCGAGCTCGCCGGGTTCCCGCCCGCCGGCCTCCGCGTCCGGGTCGCCGACGGCCTCACGATCGAGCTCGACCTCGTCGTCGCCCACGGCGTCCCGATCGCGGAGGTCGCTCGCCAGGTCGACTCGGCGGTTCGCTATGCGATTCGTCACGCCCTCGGTCGGGACGTCGATCGGCTGCTGATCCATGTCGGCGGACTGCGGGTCGCGCCGGCCGCGATCGCGACCGATGACCGTCGGCACCGCGACCCGCGTGCGGTCGCCCCGGATGACCTGGCAGGCTCCGGCACGGACGTCGCCTGATGGTCCGCGAGCACTGCACGGGCGCCGGGTTCCTCGATGCGGTCCGCAGCGCGGCGGCGAACCTCGAGGCGAACGTCGACGAGATCAACGCGCTCAACGTCTTCCCCGTCCCCGACGGCGACACCGGCACGAACATGGTGGCCACCGTTCGCGCCGCCCTCGCCGACGCCGAGGCCGTGGGTCCGGACGTGCCGGTCGAGCGGATCGCGGCCGCGGTGAGCATGGGTGCCCTGATGGGCGCCCGCGGCAACTCCGGCGTCATCACGAGCCAGATCCTGCGCGGCATCGCGGAGGGCCTGGCCGGCAAGCGTCGGTTCAACGGGCTGGACCTCGCGAACGCCCTGTCGCTCGGGGCGAAGACGGCCTACGGTGCGGTCGGCAAGCCGGTCGAGGGCACGATCCTCACGGTCATCCGCGAGGCCGCCGCCGGCGCCGTCGCGGCCGCCGAGCACGACGACGCGATGGAGTCCGTGCTGGCGGCCACGGTCGAGGCGGCACGCACGTCGGTCGCCCGGACGCCGTCGCTCCTGCCGATCCTGCGCGAGGCGGGGGTCGTGGACTCGGGCGGACAGGGCCTGCTCCGCCTGTTCGAGGGTGCGCTCGCCGCCGTCCGCGGCCAGCCGGTCCATGCGGCCATTCTCGGCGTCGGCCCCGGACGATCGCACGCCGAGGACCGCGTCGCGGTGGCGCCGGCCTTCCGCTCGGGCATCGCCGCGCTCGAAGAGGACGCCTTCGGCTACGAGACGGTGTTCGTCCTGACCGCGGCGGACGGGACGAGCCTGGACGTCCGGGCGATCCAGGCCCGCCTCGAGGAGCTCGGCAACTCGGTGCTCGTCGGCGGCGACGAGCGGATGGTCAAGGTCCACGTCCACAACGAGCGGCCGGACGAGATCATCGCGTACGGCCTCTCGCTCGGCGCCCTGACGCGGATCACGGTGGAGAACCTCGACACGATGGCCGACGACGTCCGCGAGGCGCGGGCGAGCGAGTTCGTCGGTTCTGGCGGCAGCGACGAGGTCGCGAAGGACGAGGCGGACGAATCGCGCGCCGACGCCGACGCCGATGACCGGGACCGAACGGGTCCCGCGCCGGCAGCCCCGTCCGGCGCGACGGTTGCGGCCACCACCGACGCCCCAGTCGAGGTCGACCCCGCGCTCGGCCCGGCGATCGTGGCGGTGGCCGCCGGCGACGGCCTGGAGAAGCTGTTCCGCGACTTCGGCGTGGCCCACATCGTCCGCGGCGGCCAGACGGCCAACCCGAGCACCGGCGAGCTCCTCCGGATCGCCCGCCTGGCCCGTTCCCGCGAGGTCCTCCTGCTCCCGAACAACCCGAACGTCCGCCTCGCCGCCGAGCAGGCGGCCCGGATCTGCGATGACCGCCGCCTCGTCGTCGTCCCGACCCGCAACGCGGCCGAGGGCGTCGCGGCGCTGCTGGCCTTCGACCCCGAGGAGGACGCGGCCACGAACGTCGGACCGATGACGAGCGCCGGCCGCGGGCTGGCAACGATCCAGGTGACCGAGGCCGTCCGCGACGCGAAGATCGGCGGCCGCAAGGTCAGGAAGGGCCAGACGATCGCGCTCGATCCCGACGACGGCCTCGTCGCGGCGGACGGCGACCGCGACAGGGCGGTGCTCAAGGCGGTCGAGACGTTCGCCCGTGGGGCCGAGCTCGTGACCCTCTACTACGGCGAGGACGCGACCCTGACCGAGGCGGAGGCGATGGCGCGCAAGATCGGTGGCCACGTCGGCGCCGAGGTCGAGGTCGTCCACGGCGGGCAGCCGCACTACCGCTACCTGATCTCGGCCGAGTAGGGCGTGGCCGGAATACGAGACGGCTTCCCCCGGGCGGCAGACGGACCGCGCCCGGCGAGGACCAGGGCGCGGCCCGCGCCGCCGCAGGCGCCGACCGATCCGGCGGAGCTCCTCGACACGCTCCTCAACCGATCCGGGCTTGGCGCGGCGAACCTGCTCCAGCGAGCCGGCAGGAGGCTCGGGTTCCTGACCGTCCGCGAGCTCCTGTTCCACTTGCCCCGGCGCTACGACGACCTGCGCGAGATGCGCAAGCTCGGGGAGCTGCGCGGGGTCGAGGACGGGACCGTCGTCAGCGCCCGGGTCCGCGTCGTCGACGTCCGCGTCGAGCCGTCGTTCCGGCGCCGGATCCAGCGGACGATCGCCGAGCTGCAGGACGACACCGGGTTCATCGAGGCCACCTGGTTCGGCCGGCGGTTCATCGAGCGCCGGCTGGTTCCGGGGGCCGACGTCATCGTGTCCGGCAAGCTCAAGCACTTCGGCCGGAAGCTGACCCTCGACAACCCCGACTTCCAGGCGGTCGGGGCTGAGGGGGAGATGCTCCACGTCGGGCGGATCGTGCCGATCTATCGCCTGACCGCGGGGCTCACCGCCGCCCGCCTCCGGATCGCGATGCGCGAGGCCCTCGACCGGGCCGGGACGAGCTACGCCGAGTACCTGCCGCCTGCGATCCTCGCCGAGGAACAGCTCGTCGGCATCGCCCGGGCACTCGAGGACGCCCACTACCCCTCCACCTTCGAGGGGCGTGACGCGGCGCTCCTGCGCCTGGCGTTCGACGAGCTCCTCGCGCTGCAGCTCGGCATGGTCGGGCGGCGCCGGCAGCGCGGTCGCGACGCGGCCCGCCCGATCCCCGTCGATGACGCGGTCGATGCCGGCCTGCGCGGCTCCCTGACGGCGTCCATCGCCCGCAAGCTCGGCCACGAGGTCGCCCTGACCGCCGACCAGGACCGCGCGATCGGGGCGATCCGCGACGACCTCGCCCGCCCCACGCCGATGCTCCGCCTCCTCCAGGGCGACGTCGGCAGCGGCAAGACCGCCGTGGCGGCCTGGGCCCTTGCCGCCGCGGCCCGGAACGGCCTCCAGGGCGCTCTCCTCGCCCCGACCGACCTCCTCGCCCGGCAGCACCACGCGACGCTCGCGACGCTCCTCGAGGATGCCGCCGTCCCCGTCGAGCTCCTGACGGGCTCACTGACCGCCGCCGCCGCCCGGCGGACGCTCGAGCTCGTGAAGTCCGGCCAGGCGCCGGTGGTCGTCGGGACCCACGCCCTGATCCAGGACCGGGTCGAGTTCGCGGCGCTCGGCGTCGTCGTCATCGACGAGCAGCACCGCTTCGGGGTGGAGCAGCGCGGCCAGCTCGAGGCGAAGGCCGGTGGTCACGCGCCGCACGTCCTGCTGATGACCGCGACGCCGATCCCCCGGACCCTCGGCCAGGTGCTCTACGCCGATCTCGACGTCTCGGACCTGCGCACGCCGCCCGAGGGCCGGATCCCGATCCGGACCGGGATCCGCCACCCCGACAACCTCGCGTCCGTGTGGGAGCGCGTCCGGGCCGAGGCCGCGGCCGGCCACCGATCCTTCGTCGTCGTGCCCCTGATCGACGAGGCCGAGCCGGCCGAGGACGACGCCGCGACCGGTCCCGCCGCACCAACGATCTTCGACTCGTCGGCGCCCGCGGCGGAGGCGGAGTCGGTTCGCCTACGCGAGCTGCTCGCGCCGCTGCGGGTCGGCATGGTCCACGGCCGGATGAAGCCGGCCGACCGCGACGCCGAGATGACCCGCTTCCGCGACGGCGAGCTCGACGTCCTCGTCGGGACGACCGTGATCGAGGTCGGGGTGGACGTGCCGGAGGCGACGATGATGATCATCGAGGGCGCGGATCGGTTCGGGCTGGCGCAGCTCCACCAGCTTCGCGGCCGGGTAGGGCGGGGGACCGCCGAGAGCTTCTGCGTGCTCGTCTCCGACACGGCAGACGACGTCGCGAAGGAGCGGCTGAAGGCCGTCGCCGAGATCCGCGACGGATTCGAGCTCGCCGAGAAGGACTTCGAGCTCCGGCGCGAGGGCGACGTCCTGGGCCTCGTCCAGAGCGGCCTGCCCCGGCTCCGCGTCGCCTCGCTCCAGGATCGCGCCCACGTCGCGCTCGCGCGCCATGCCCGCGACCACGCCGAGGCCCTGCTCGACGAGGGCGGACGGCTCGCGCCGGACGCCGGGCCGCTGCTTCGGGAGCTCGAGAAGGGCTGGCTGGCCCGCGTCTGGGCCGGCGATCCGGCGAGCGGCGCATGACGGCGGCGGGACCGGACCGTGGCTGACGCCGGCCGGGTCATCGCGGGATCCGCGAAGGGCATCCGCCTGCGGGCCCCGGGGCCGGGCACGCGACCGATCGCCGATCGCGTCAAGCAGACCCTGTTCGCGATCCTCGAGCCGGAGCTCGAGGGCGCCCACGTCCTGGACCTGTTCGCGGGCAGCGGGGCCGGCGGGATCGAGGCGCTGTCGCGGGGCGCCGCCTCGGCGACCTTTGTCGAGAAGGACCAGGGCGCGACCGCGGTGATCGACGCGAACCTGCGCGCGACGGGCCTTGCCGGCCCGACCGCCACGGTGATCCGCTGGGACGTCATCCGCTGGCTCGCCGAGCCCAACGTCGAAGCGGTCGCCGACCTCGTCCTCGTCGACCCGCCGTACGCCGAGACGGAGCTGCTCGTCCGAGTGCTCACCGCCCTGGGTGGTCCGGACGCTCCGCTGGCCGCGGACGCCCGGGTCGTCGCCAAGCACTTCTGGCGTGACAAGCCGCCCGAGCGGGTCGGTATGCTGGCGGTCGAGCGCGAGCGGCGGTTCGGGGAGACCGCCCTGACGTTCTACCGGCGCACCGACAGCGAGGGACATGGATGACGGTCGCGGTCTATCCCGGCTCGTTCGACCCGATCACGAACGGCCATCTCGACGTGATCGCCCGGGCGGCGGCCGCGTTCGACGAGGTCGTCGTGGCCGTCCTCGCCAACCCGAGGAAGCAGGCGCTGTTCCCGGCGGACGAACGGGTGGCGATCATCCGCGCCGCGCTCGATGGGGCCGGGGCGGCCGGGCTTGCCGTCCAGGCCGACCGTGTCCGCGTCGAATCCTTCGACGGCCTGACCGTCGACCTGTGCCGCCGGCTCGGAGCCCGGTTCATCGTCCGTGGGCTGCGTGCGATCAGCGACTTCGAGACCGAGATGCTGCTGGCCCACAACAACCGCCGCCTGGCGCCGGACGTCGACACCGTGTTCTTCATGACCGCGATCGAGCACTCGTACGTCGCCTCGTCGCTGGTCAGGGAGATCGCGACCTTCGGCGGCGACGTCTCGGCGATGATCCCGCCGTCCGCCGCGAGCGCGCTGCGCGCCATCCTCGACCGCCGCTGATGGCGGCGCCGACCGTCATCGAGACGACCGGCCTCGTCAAGCGATTCGCCTCGGCCAACGCCGTCGACGGGATCGACCTCGCCGTCCCGGCCGGCGGCGTGTACGGCTTCCTCGGCCCCAACGGGGCCGGCAAGACGACCACGATCCGGATCCTCGCGGGCCTGCTCTGGCCGACCCGCGGGACGAGCCGGATCTTCGGCGAGGACGTCCGGCCCGGCGCGCCCGTGCTGCACCGGGTGGGCTCCCTGATCGAGCGGCCCGCGTTCTATCCGTATCTCTCGGCGCGCGAGAACCTCGCCGTGTTCGGGACGGCCCACGGCATGGCCGCCGACGCCCTGCGAGCCCGGATCGCGGAGACGCTCGAGCGGGTGGGTCTGGCCGCCGTCGCGGGACGCAAGGCGGGCGGGTTCTCGACGGGCATGCGCCAGCGTCTCGCGATCGCGGCGGCCCTCATCGGTCGGCCCGAGCTCGTCATCCTCGACGAGCCGACGAACGGCCTCGACCCGAACGGCGTCGTCGACGTCCGGGAGCTGATCGCCGGCCTCGCGAACGACGGGATCACGGTGTTCCTCTCGAGCCACGTCCTGCCCGAGGTGGAGCAGCTCTGCGATCGCGTGGCGATCCTGCGCGAGGGCCGGATCGTGGGCGAGGG
>DASSPG010000090.1:0-2441 GCA_035699725.1 Candidatus Limnocylindrales bacterium
GCCGATCCGGATCCCCTGCCCGCCGCCGCGCCTGCCGCCCCGCCCGCCGCCGGCGCCGAGGCCGGTTCCGGCACGACCGGGACCGACCGGTGAAGGCGCTTCTCCGGGCCGACTGGCTCCGCCTCCGGCGGCGGCGCGACCTGTGGATCATCGCCATCGCCGTGCTCGTGATCGGCGGGATCAGCTTCCTCACCGGCTACCGGAGCGACGTCCTGGACCCCGTTCTCCAGACCGAGGCCCAGATTCGCCAGGAGATCATCGAGAACAGCGAGTTCGGCGGGATGACCCAGGCAGAGATCGACGCGATGATCGATCAGTGGGTCGTGGAGCGCATGCAGAGCGACGCCGAGCAGGCTCGCCTGTGGGAGGAGTACCAGGCGATCACGCTCCAGAAGTATGACCTCGGCCAGAGCATCTTCACGGTGATCGGCGACGGCGTCGCGCCGCTGCTGGCGTTGATCCTGATCTCGACCCTCGCGGTCGGCGACGAGTTCCGGTACGGGACGGTTCGGACCTCGTTGCTTGCGGCCGGTCACCGGCGGCGGTTCCTCGCCGCCCGGCTGATCACGCTCGGCGCAGCCACGGCGGCCCTCTTCGCCGCGCTCGCCGTTCTCGCCACGCTCCTCTCGCTCATCCTCCGGCTGATCGGCGCGGAGGTCGCCCCGACCACCGTCCCGATCGATCCCGCCGCATCGGCCGCATGGCTGGCGGGCCTGATCCTGGTGACCCTCGTCCTGGTCGCACTCGGAGTCGCCCTGACCGTGCTGCTCCGATCCGGTGCGCTGCCCCTGCTCCTGATCCTCGTCGCCAGCCTCGTCGACCTCTTCGTGGCGAGCCTCGAGGTCTTCCGGTTCCCCGCGTTCCTCTCGGGCGTACCGCAGGCCTTCCCGGGGACCGCCATCCGCGGGCTCACGATGCGACTCGGGATCGATACCCACGCGGTCGCGCTCGCGGCCGACGGATCGCCGCCGCCATTCGAGCTGCCGCTCGCGGTGGTCGCCGGGATCGTCGTCGCGTGGGGGCTCATCTTCCTCGTCGTGGCCGATCGGCGGTTCGGCACGATGGACGTGGTGGAGTAGGTCCGAGCGGTCGTCCTCGCGCCCGCTCCGCGCCGTGCGATAATCCGCGGCGACACGCGTGTGCGGCTTGCCCGGGCCGCGCGCCATCGCCCGATCGCCGCCACGGAGGGCAGTCCGATCGACATCATCTTCCTCGTCGAGCGCCTCGAATCGATCATCGCGAACGGCAAGCGCCTGCCCCTGACGAACAACGTCGTCGTCGACCAGGCGGCCGCCCTCGGTCTGATCGACGAGCTCCGCGTCGCCGTGCCCGAGGAGGTCCGCGCGGCCAAGCGGATCAACTCCGAGGGCGAGCGGATCATCGAGAAAGCGCAGGAGGAGGCGGAGCGGATCGTCGCCAAGGCCCAGGAGCAGGCCGCCTTCCTGATCGACGAGCGCGGACTCACGCAGCAGGCCGATGCCGAGAGCCGCCGGATCGTCGCCGAGGCCCAGGCGGACGCCGAAGATGTCCGGCGCGGCGCGGACGAGTACGCCGTCAACGTCCTCGTCGGGCTCGAGGGGGACGTCGTAAAGACGCTCCAGAGCATCAAGCGGGGCATCGACCTCCTCGACTCGCGCCGGGCCGACCTGCGCGCGGGCGACGAGGACGGCGTCGGTCCGGAGGCGGATCTCGACGACGACGCGGATGACGAGGCCGAGGCGGCCGAGGACGCAGCCCAGCCCGTCCGGCGATGACCGGCGGCGACTCCCACGTCCCGCGACCCGCGACCGACGGGCCCCTGGCCTGGAACGTGGCCGGCCTGCTGGGCGAAGGGCCGGGCGCGGCGCGTGACTACGTGGTCCGGGGGGTCACGATCGATCCCGGCGACGACCTCGTGCTGGCGGGCCCGATCGACGGGCGCGTCCACCTCTCGCGGACCAATCGCGGCCTCCTCGTCTCGGCCGACTTCACGACCGCGATCGCGACCGAGTGCGCCCGCTGCCTCCGCCCGATGACCCTGCCGATGACCGTCGAGATCGCCGAGGAGGCCTTGCCGTCCATCGATCTCCACTCCGGCAAGTCGGTCGCGCTCGACGCGGAGGACGAGGAGGCGGGCGTCCTGCGCCTCACCGACCACCACGAGCTCGACCTCGAGCAGGCGCTCCGCGAGGCGCTGCTCATGGCCCAACCGATCGCCCCGCTCGACCGCGAGGACTGCCCCGGTCTGTGCATCACCTGCGGCCTGCCGCTCGACGAGGGCAGCCACGACCACCCCGACGACGACATCGACCCTCGGCTGGAGGCCCTGCGAGGCTTCGTGGCGGAGTAGGTTCCGCGCTTCCGTCTGACTCATCCGACACTCACGACGGCCTTACGCGTCCGGAGTGCCGCGGCGAGCCCGTCTCAGGCCCGGATGGCCCCGAATCAGGCTCAGATGACAG
>DASSPG010000091.1:0-6859 GCA_035699725.1 Candidatus Limnocylindrales bacterium
GCTGGCAAGTCGACCCATACCCTCGGCCAGGTCGTCCACAACGAGGGCGTGATCGCCGATCTCGAGCGGCTCGGGATCGAGACCGTCGAGACCCTCGACGACGTCGACCACGGCGCCGCGGTCGTGATCCGGGCCCACGGCGTCCGGCCAGACGTGATGGAGCGGGCCAACGCCCGCGGCCTCGAGGTGATCGACGGCACCTGCACCTGGGTCATCCAGGAGCACCGCGAGCTCGTGAAGCTCGTCGACGAGGGCTACACGATCGTCCTCCTCGGCACGCCCAACCACGCCGAGGTCGTGGGCATGCTCGGCTTCGCCCCCGACGCGATCGTCGTCGACGAAGAGGACGAGTGGGAGGAGAAGGTCCCGAAGAAGAAGCGGATGGCCCTGATCAGCCAGTCGACCCAGCCGCCCTGGAAGTTCGAGAAGCTCGCCGCCTTCATGGTCAGCCGGAGCCATGAGCTCAAGATCGTCAACACGGTCTGCCCGGTCACGATCCGACGCCAGGAGGACACGGTCGAAGCGGCACAGGCGGTCGATCTGATGGTCGTGGTCGGCGGCCGCTCGAGCGCGAACACCAAGGAGTTGACCCGGCTCGTCGGGATCGCCGGCAAGCCCGCGATCCAGATCGAGGGCGCCGCCGACCTGACCGATCCCGCCGTGTTCGACGGACGCGAGGTCGTCGGGATCACCGGCGGCACCTCGACCCCGATCGAGGACCTCCGCGACGTCGCCGAGCGCGTCCTCGAGCTCGCGGGCACCCCCGAGACCGCCGCCCGCGCCGCCGAGCTCGCCGAGGAGGCCCTCGCCGGTGCCGCAACCCCGGCCGGCCGCACGACCTCCCTCCCGACCTTCGTCCACACCGACACCGCGACCGCCGCAACGCCCGCCTCCGGCGCGGCGTAGCCACGATGCCCTCCCGCGCCCAGGCGGCGATCCCGGTCGTCGCCCTCGTCGGCAGAATCCTCGGGCCGATGGCGTCGCGGGGCTCCGCCTCGGGCCTCGGAGAGTCCAACGCCGAAGCGGCTGCCGTGACTCCCCGATGACCGCAGGCAAGGGCATTCCCGTCGTCGCCCTGGTGGGACGACCGAATGTCGGGAAATCCACGCTCTTCAACCGGCTCATCGGGCGGCGCCAGGCGATCGTCGAGGACCGGGCCCGGACGACCCGCGACCGGATGTACGGCGAGGCCGAGTGGAACGGCCGCCGCTTCACGCTCGTCGACACCGGCGGGCTCGAGGTCGACACCGACGATCCCATCGAGCTCAAGGTCCAGGAGCAGGCGCGGCTCGCGATCCGCGAGGCCGACGTGATCGTGTTCCTGGCCGACGCCGTCAGCGGCCTCACCCCAGCGGACCTCGAGGCGGCTGAGCTGCTCCGGACGGCCAAGGCGCCGGTGATCGTTGCGGTCAACAAGGTCGACAACACCCAGCGCGAGGCCGACGCCGCCGAGTTCTGGTCGATGGGCTGGGAGGAGACCTACTCGATCTCCGCGTCGCACGGACGCGGGACCGGCGACCTGCTCGACGCGATCGTCTGGGCCCTCCCGCCCGAGACCGAGGCCGAGGTCGCCCGCAAGGCGCGCGAGAAGGAGGCCGACGAGTGGGCGGCCGACGTCGCCGCGGGCCGGCTCGAGCCGTACGTCGTCGGCGCCGACGGCAACCCGCTCGATCCCGACGAGGACGACGAGGACGGCCTCGCCCGCTTCGAGGGCTCCGGCGGCGCGAGCGTCGAAGCCCGGTGGGACGCGGCGATCGAGGCCGAGTCGGACGAGTCGCCGGCCGCGATCGCCTTCGTCGGCCGGCCGAACGTCGGCAAGTCGTCGCTCCTCAACGCGCTCCTCGGCACGGATCGGGCGATCGTCTCGGACGTCCCGGGCACGACTCGCGACGCGATCGACACGACCCTCGAGTGGGGCCGCAGCGAGATCGTCCTGATCGACACCGCCGGGATCCGGCGCCGCGGCAAGGTCGCGTCCGGGCCGGCCGCCGAGAAGTACTCCACGCTCCGCGCCCTGAAGGCGATCGGCCGGGCGGACGTTGCGGTGCTGGTGATCGACGCCGTCGAGGGCCTCACCGCCCAGGACGCTCACGTCGCAGGCTACGTGGTCGAGGAGGGCAAGGGCCTCGTCATCGCGGTCAACAAGTGGGACCTCGTCGAGGAGAAGACCGGTAAGACGTTCGACCAGTACGTCGAGTGGATCCAGAACGAGGTGCCGTTCCTCGACTTCGCTCCGATCGTGTCGATCTCCGCCAAGACCGGGCAGCGGGTCAGCAAGGTGCTGGAGCTGGCGGTGGACATCTGGGGCATCCGCCGCAAGCGCGTCTCGACCGGCGAGCTGAACCGCGTCCTGCGCGCCGCCGCCGAGCGTCAGGCCCCGCCGGTCGTGAAGGGCCGCCGGCCAAAGCTCTTCTACGGAACGCAGGCCGCCGTCGCCCCGCCGACGTTCGTCTTCTTCGCCAACGACGCCGCCCTCATTCACTTCTCGTACCGGCGCTACCTCGAGAACCGACTGCGCGAGACGTTCGGGTTCGAGGGCACGCCGATCCGGCTGATCTTCCGCGACCGCGAGTCGGTCAAGCTGCCACGTCGGCGCGCAGCCGGCAAGAACCCGGTGTCGAAGGGGCCCGCTGCCAAGCGGCCGGCCACCGGCGGGATCCGCCCGAAGCGATGACCGGCCCGCGGGTCGCCGTCGTCGGCGCCGGCGCGTGGGGCACGACGCTGGCGATCCTGGTCGGCAAGGTCGAGCCGGTCCTGCTCCTCGCCCACGACGCGGCCGCGGCCGCCCGGATCGAGGCCGCGCGCGAGAACGAGCGGCGCCTGCCGGGGGTGCCCTTGCCTCCAGCGGTCAGGGTCTCCGCCGAGCCCGCCGACCTGGCCGACGCGGTCGATCTCGTGATCGTCGCCGTGCCCTCCAATCACCTCCGGGCGACGCTCGGACGGCTGGCCGCGCATCTCGCCCCCTCGGCGGACGTCCTGAGCGTCGTCAAGGGTCTCGAGCCCGGGACCCTGCTCCGGATGTCGGAGGTCGTGGCCGATGCCGCCGGGATCAGCCCGCGCCGGGTCGCCGCCCTCTCCGGCCCCAACCTCGCTGCGGAGATCGCCCGCGGCCTGCCGGCCAGTGCCGTCGTCGCGGCGGAGGAGCCGGAGCTGGCCGATCGGATCGTGGAGCGCCTCGGCCGCCGCGAGTTCAGGCTCTACGTCAACCGCGACCTGCTCGGCGTGGAGTTGTGCGGGGCGCTGAAGAACGTCGTCGCGATCGCCGCCGGCGCGGCCGACGGGCTCGGCTTCGGCGACAACGGCAAGGCCGGGCTGATGACCCGCGGCCTGGCCGAGATGACCCGGCTCGGGATCGCCGCCGGCGCCAACCCGCTGACCTTCGCCGGGCTGGCCGGGATCGGCGACGTGATCGCGACCTGCGGCTCGGCCCTGTCGCGCAACCACCGGCTCGGGATGGAACTGGCGAAGGGTCGCCGCTGGGCGGACATCGAGGCGGCCCTGCCGGGCGTGGCCGAGGGCGCCTACACGGTGGATGCGGCGATTGCCCTGGCCCGCCGGTTCGGTGTCGAGATGCCGATCGCAAACGAGGTCCACAACGCGCTGTTCGAGGGCAAGAGCGTCCAGCGCTGCCTGATCGACCTCCTCGCCCGCGAATCGAAGGACGAGCTCGCCGACTTCCCGGCCTGGGCGGAGCGAATCCGCGACGACCCTGCCTGAACCGCCGACACGAGCCGGCTGGGGGAGTCAGCCCAGCAGAGGCGCCGGTCGCTTGCCCGCGGCGTTGCCGTTCCTGGCCGAGAGGGGGCGCAGCCGCGAGACGTACACGCCGGGGATCGGATGGTTCACCCGCGCGCGGAACGTCACCGGGACGACTCGGCCGTCGGCCGCCCGGAGGGCGAACTCCCCTTCCTGGGAGCCATCGTCAACGAACCGCGCCCAACTCGAGGACACGCGATCACGCACGTCCGGGGCGGCCAGGTCGGCGATCGTCATGTTGAGCACGTCGGCGGGGCTGTAGCCGAGGACGCGCTCGACGCCGGCCGTGGCCGCGATATAGCGCTGCTTGTCGTCTGCGGCGAGAAGGAACTCGTCGTCGGCCGTGGGAGCGGCGGCCTCCTGGTACGCCAGCCACGCACGAACGACCTCGCGGCCCGCCTCACTCGTCGGGTCCTGATCGGGCGCGGCATCCCAGCGTCGGGCAGCCGCCCGCCAGGCCGCGAGCCGATCGGCGATCGACGAGGTCCCCAAGACACGTTCCTCCGGGTGACGGCTCCGGATCTCCCTGTGTCAATCATCCGATGTCGATCGGGGCCTGGTCAACTCGGCGCCTGCCTCGATCGCGGCGTCACGCCGACCGCGGGCCGCTGCTCGGCACGCGCGACACCGTTGCCCGACCGAGTCGGCCGGGATAGGCTCACGCCTCGGCGCGCGCCGATCTGAGAGGAGACGTCGGACATGACCATCGCCGCGACCGATCGAACCCGCTACCTGCTCGACGAGGACCGCATCCCGCGGGACTGGTACAACATCGCCGCCGACCTGCCGAGCCCGCCGCCGCCACCCCTCCACCCGGGCACCGGCCAGCCGATCGGGCCGGGTGATCTCGCCCCGCTGTTCCCGATGGAGCTGATCAGGCAGGTCGTCGCGACGGAGCGCGAGATCGAGATCCCGCAGCCCGTCCGCGACGCCTACAAGCTGTACCGGCCGTCGCCGCTCCACCGCGCGCATCGCCTCGAGAAGGCGCTCGATACGCCGGCCCACATCTACTACAAGTACGAGGGCGGCAGCCCGTCGGGCAGCCACAAGCCCAACACCGCGCTCGCCCAGGCCTTCTACAACAAGGCCGAGGGCGTCTCCCGTCTCGCGACCGAGACGGGAGCCGGGCAGTGGGGGAGCGCCCTCGCCTTTGCCGGCGCGGCGTTCGGCCTCGAGGTCAAGGTCTACATGGTCCGGGCGAGCTACGACCAGAAGCCGTATCGCCGGAACCTGATGGAGACCTACGGCGCGCAGATCGTCGCGTCGCCGTCGCCGGACACGGAGTACGGCCGGAAGGTCCTGGCCGAGACGCCGGACCACACGGGCTCGCTCGGGCTGGCGATCAGCGAGGCGATCGAGGACACGGTCACGCATCCCGGGACGAAGTACTCGCTGGGATCCGTGTTCGACTTCGTGCTCCTCCACCAGACGGTGATCGGGCAGGAGACGATCGAGCAGATGGCGATGGCCGGCGAGGAGCCCGACGTGATCGTCGGCTGCGCCGGCGGCGGCTCGAACTTCGCCGGGCTGACCTTCCCGTGGCTCGGCCGCACGTTCCGTGGCGGGCGCTCGTACCGGGTCATTGCTGCCGAGCCGGAGGCCGCGCCGTCGCTGACCCGCGGCGTCTACGCCTACGACTTCGGCGACACCGCCAAGATGACGCCGCTCGTGAAGATGCATACCCTCGGCTCGGACTTCGTGCCGGAGCCGATCCACGCCGGCGGCCTGCGCTACCACGGGATGGCACCGCTGGTGTCGCACCTGCTGGAGCTGGGTGCGATCGAGGCCCGGAGCGTCCACCAGCTCGCGTCGTTCGCGGCGGGCGTCCAGTTCGCCCGGACCGAGGGCATCCTGCCGGCACCGGAACCGACCCACGCCCTCAAGGTCGCGATCGACGAGGCGCTCGACGCCAAGGAGAAGGGCGAGGAGCGGGTGATCCTGTTCAACCTGTGCGGCCATGGCCACTTCGACCTGTCGGCGTACGAGCGGTACCTCGCGGGCTCGCTCGAGGACTACGAGTATCCCGACGAGGCCGTGAAGCGAGCCCAGGCGGCGATGCCGCAGGTGGGGTAGCGGTCGCCGGCCCGTGCCGGCCTCCGCCGGGCCCCGCCGGCCCGTGCCGCCCTCCGCCGGGCCCCGCCGGGCCCCGCCGGGCCGTGCCGCCCTCCGCCGGGCCCCGCCGGGCCCCGCCGGGCCGAGGGGATGCCGGCCCCAGGGGACGCCGATCCCCAGGAACTTCACCAACCATGCTCTGCGGGACTGGTACGGCACCTATCTCGTCCATCACGGCCTCATTCGTCCGGGGCCGGCCCGATCCGAGCCGCCTGTTGAGCGTGGACAACCGCGCGCGAGTCGTGAACGGCGCCTCGCAGGCGCCGTTGCAGTCCCCGCCTGACTGGTTGACGAAGTCGGCAGGGACCGGGCGTCGGGCGTGGACCGGGCGTCGGGCAGGGCCAGGGCGTCGGGCGTGGAGCGGGCGACCGCCCGGGGCGGTGTAGACTCCGGGACTCGGGGCGTGGCGCAGTCTGGTAGCGCACCAGTCTGGGGGACTGGTGGTCGTCGGTTCAAATCCGGCCGCCCCGACCAGAACGCACGAACGAACGCGGGCCTTCGGGTCCGCGTTTCGTGATTCCGGGCGGCAGCCCGGAGGCCACGGATCTCCTTGATGGACATCCCCATGTGTCTCGGCGCTGTTACGGCGACGGGCGGTCCTCGGACGTGGGCGACGCGCGACCGGGCGGATGATCGCGCCCCGACACGCTGAGGATGACGACGAATGCCACGATGGTTGCCCAAGGTCCGGCGCACCCCACCGGAGCCGGCCCCGACCGATCGCTCGGAGATCGACGCCGCACGTCTCGATCGAATTCTCGACCGAACGCAGAGTGGGTCACCGGACCGGTCCGACTCTATCCCGCCCGACCGCGAGAAGCCTCAGGTGAGCGCCAAGGTCTGACCGCGCCCCAGCCCCGCGTCCTGGCGTGAGCAGACAGCGTGAATGTGCCTCTGCGATCGCGTGCCGTCCGGCGTCCGAGGTCTTCGCCCACGCTCTGGCAGCGACTTCAGCGTGCCTTCACGACCCGCCCGCGGGAGCATGACGTGG
>DASSPG010000092.1:0-17064 GCA_035699725.1 Candidatus Limnocylindrales bacterium
GGCGAGGGGTGACCCGCGCAGCGCCGCCGGTCCGGAACGGACGAGCCGCAAGGCACGCCCGGGCCGCGACCGCCGATCCGGGAGCCGGCCGGCCGAGATCACATCAAGGCTGGTCGTTCCAGGGGTCGCATCCGTTGGCAGATGGTTCCTTCGGGCGTTTTCGTGCGCTCGTTGCGGGCCGCGCGGGTGCAGCCGCACGGGCCTCCCGGCCGCGCTTCACGCGACCCGCGGCTACACTCGCTCGGATGGACAGCGAGCGCCCGCGATGAGCCCGGGACATGACGACTTTCCCGACGTGGTCGAGGTGGTCGTCGAGATTCCCCGCGGCAGTCGCAACAAGTACGAGTTCGACGAGCACGCCGGCGTCTTCCGCCTCGATCGCGTGCTCGCCTCGGCCGTCCACTACAACTTCGACTACGGCTTCATCACCGATACAAGGGCCGGCGATGGCGACCACACCGATGCCCTCCTCCTGATCGACGAACCGACGTTTCCGGGCTGTCGTGTCTGGGCCCGACCGATCGGCGGACTGGAGATGCGCGACGACCAGGGCGAGGACTTCAAGGTCCTGTGCGTGGCCGTCGCCGATCCCCACCAGGCCCACGTCGAGGACCTCGACCAGGTCCGGCCGCACCGGCTCGTCGAGATCGAGCACTTCTTCAACACGTACAAGCTGCTCGAGGAGAAGGAGACCGACGTCGTGGGATGGCGGGACGCCGCCCGGGCTCGATCCGTCCTCGGCAGCGACCGCGCAACGTGGCAGGCGGAGCAGGCCACCAAGTCCCGGTCGCGGGATTGACGGAGGAGCCGCGCCTCTTCGTTGCCGTCCCGCTCGACGAATCGGCTCGCTCCGCGGTCGCGGCACTGGTCGACGACATCCGGGCGGGCGAACCCGCAGGTCGAGGCGTCCGATGGGTCCGGCTCGACGGGCTCCACCTGACCCTGCGCTTCCTCGGCCCGACGCCGGAGGCTCGCGTGTCCGATCTCGCGGCGGCCGTCCGTCGGACGGCCGCCTCGTCGTCCCCGTTCCGGATCCGGATCCACGGGGCGGACTCATTTCCGCCGGTCGGACGGCCGCGGACCCTGTGGCTCGACATCGACGAAGGGACAGCTGAGCTCGCGGCCCTCGCCGCGAGCCTCGACGACGAGCTCGCAGCCGCCGGCTGGGAACGTGAGCGCCGGCCATTCCGCGCACACCTCACCCTGGCTCGGGCGGACGGCGTGCGCGCGGGGCCGGCAACCGTGGCGGCGCTCCGTGCGGCTGCCGCCGAGATCGAGATCGGGTCCCCGATCGATCGCCTGGTGCTGTTCGAGAGCATCACGGGCGACGGTCGGGCCCGCTACGTGGCCCGGTCAGAGGTCCCGCTCGGCTGAGGGGCCTCGCCGCCGGATCCACGACGCGGATCGGACGGGGAGATCGGGGTACTGCCGGGTCGTGCAGGGCGGTCCGGTGCTACCATGCCATCGTCCGCGGAGCGGACCTCGCCCCCGCGTGCCAGGGAGCCGAACCGACACCGTGACCGCTGCTCAGCGCGCCCGCCTGGTCGTCGCCATGGGTCTCCTCAACATCATTCTCGCGACCGTGGCGCTGACGGCGGGGATCGTTGGGCCGACCCGGCCGGATGGTCAGATCGCCGAGGGGAGCCGGGCGCCGGGACCGACCGCGGCTGCGAGCGTCGCGGTGTCCCCATCCGCACCGACACCGGGCGCCACCGACCCAGGATCCGATCCGTCCCCGACCGACGTCCTCCCGTCGCCCGACGTCCTCCCGTCGCCCGTGGCCAGCTCGAAGCCGAGCCCGTCCGCGCCTCCATCCGGCGAACCGCCCACCGTGGCCACCGGCTCCACGCCACCGTTCAACGGTCGCCCGGATCCGTCGCCGACCCGGGAGCCGACACCGGTTCCGCCGGTCGTCAACCCGACCGCGCGACCGACCCCGCGGCCGACCCCACGCCCGACTGCCACGCCCGAGCCGGCCGCTACCAAGGTCCGCAAAGCGGCGCCGCCGTGCCCGACCAGGGGTGGCACACCGCCCGGTCACGAGAAGGTGCAGCCGCCGCCCGAGCGACCGTGCGGCAATGGATCCTCGAACGGGAGGTCCGGCGGCGTCGTGCTCGTCCTGCCGCTGCTCGCCGGCGGCCTGGTCGGCGGAGCTCGCACGATCAGGCGCACGATCCGGACCGGACGCTCGCCGAAGGCCTGACGCTCGCCGAAGGCCTGACGCTCGCCGGCGTCGTCGCGCCGGTCCTCGGCCTCGTCACGGTCGAGGGGGAGCGGGCCGCCCCGGGGGGAGCAGAGCGGCCCGTGGGACGGTCACCTGCCCGTGTGACCGGCCGGTCGCCGAAGATCGGCGAACCGGAGCCCATCCTCGGCGTCGGCGACTGACGGCGCATCATCCAAGCGACGGATCCGGGCAATGCGGTCGAGCCCAGCGCCCTGCGACGAGATCGCGGGCCGTCTCCGATCGGATGGGCCCGATGCCGAGGCTCGCCTGCTGGCCGTGTGGCCGCCAGCTCTACACCGTCACGTCCCTCGGTCGCTGTTCATCGAGGAGCGCCGCTGCCCGCGCTGTGGGGCGTCCCTGCGCGACGAGCGTCGTGACTTCGAGCGACGCTCGTACCGGCGGCGCCAGAACCCGCCCGACGATCCCGGGCCACCGACTCGCAGGGAGCGGCGCGGGGGCGACGAACGCCGTGAAGAACGGCGCCGCCGTGGCTGAGCGGCCCGATCAGGTCGCGTGCTCCTCCGGCCGGGGCGGCTCGACGAGGCGATAGCGGAGCGCGAATGCCACGGCCTCGAGCTTCGAGTGGACCCGGAGCTTGCCCATGATGTTCTGGACGTGCGTCCGAAGCGTGTTCGGGGCGATGAACAGCCGCTCGCAGATCTCCGGCGTGGACAGCCCGTCGGTGAGCGTCCGCAGGACCTCCAGCTCGCGCGGTGTCAGGGGCTCGATCATCCGTCGCTCGTCGCCGCGCTCGCGGGCCGCAGCGACCCGGCGCGCGATCTCGATGATCACCGAGCGCGGCAGGAGGGTCTCGCCGGCGTGCGCGGCCCGGACGGCCTGGACGACATCCTCGGCTGCCCGGTCCTTGGTCAGGTAGCCATCGGCACCGGCCTGGATCGACTCGAGGACCGTTTCGTCGTCGGTCAGCGCGGTGACCATGACGACCCGCGCGGCGGGCCAGCGGGCCTTGATCGCGCGCGTTGCGTCGGCGCCGGTCCCATCGGGGAGGTGGTAGTCCATCAGCACGACATCGAGGCGCTCCCGCGCCATCACCTTCGCGTCGGCGACCGTCCCCGCGACTCCGACGACCTCGATGTCCGGCTCGCGCGCCAGGAGCGCCGACAGTGCGTCCGCGAGGAGTTGATGGTCCTCGACGAACAGCACGCGGATCCGCTTCACGTCCGAGCTCACGTGCTCCTCCCACGGGCTCAGCCGGCCGAACGGGTCGGACCGGTCTGGGCGGAGGATAGCAGCGCCGCCCCACCGGCTGACATACTCGGCCGATGCAGATCGCCATCCTCGGCCTCGGTCTCATCGGCGGATCCCTCGCCCGCGCCTCCGCCGCCGCCGGCTGGGCGGATCGGGTCACGGCGTGGACACCGAGCGGGGCCGGGCCCCGGGCGGCAGCGGGTCAGGGGATCACGCCGGCGACGACGATCGGAGCGGCGATCCGGGACGCCGATCTCGTCGTCCTGGCTGCGCCACCGCTCGCCTGCCTGGACCTGGTCGGTGAGCTGGCCGGCGACTTCGCCTCCGATCTCGCCGCGGACGCGGTGGTGACCGACGTCGTCAGCACCAAGGCCGTGATCGTCGCCCGGGCGCGCGAGGTCGGGCTCCGGTTCGTCGGTGGCCACCCGCTGGCGGGACGCGAGATCGGCGGCTACGAGGCATCGGATCCCGAGCTCTTCCGCGCGAGGCCGTGGGTGATCGTCCCGCCCGACCCCGCGGACCCGGCGGCCGAGGACCGCGTCGCCGGCCTCGCTGCAGCCTGCGGTGCCCGCCCGATCCGGATGGGCGCCGTCGAGCACGATGCCGCGGTCGCCGCGATCAGCCATCTGCCACTGGTCGTCTCCGCGGCACTGGTGGAGGCGATGGCCGGGTCGCCGGACTGGCCCACCGCGGCGGGACTGGCCGCGAGCGGCTGGGCGAGCATGAGTCGCCTGGCTCGCGGCGACGCCGAGATGGGAGCGGGGATCCTCGCCACCAACGCCGCCCCGGTCGCCGATCGGCTGCGGGCGCTCCGGGCCGTCCTCGACGCATGGCTGGCCGCCCTCGAAGCCGACCCGCCCGTCCCGGACGAGCTCCGGCGACGGCTGGCGGCGGCACGCGTGCAGGTCATGGCAACGGACGCCGCCTCGGGTTCGGGCGGGGGAGACCGGTGAGCGACGAGCTGGTCCTCGTCGTGCCGACCGCCGACCTCATCGCCGAGATCGGGGGCGGACGGGCCTGGCACGGCATCCGAGAGGCGGGAGAGACGGACCTGGCCGACCTCATCCGTCGGCGCGGTGCCTTTCATCCCCGCGCGGCGATGGAATCAGACCCGAGCTGGAAACAGGTCATCCCGTACCCCGTGCTGAGAGATGGGTCGTCGTGGTTCCTGATGCGCCGGACCAGGGCCGGCGGCGACGCGCGGCTCCACGATCGGTACTCCATCGGGGTCGGCGGCCATGTGAACCCGGAGGACGGCGGCCTCGACGGCGACCTGCGCGGCGCGCTGCGCCGCGAGTGGCACGAGGAGCTCGTGGTCGACTTCGTGCCCGAGTTCCGGTTCATCGGACTCCTCAACGACGATTCGACACCGGTCGGGGAGGTCCATGTCGGGCTCGTCTTCGAGGGCGACGCCGCGGGCCGCGCGGTCGCCATCCGCGAGACCGACAAGCTCACCGGATCGTTCGTCGGCGCTGCGGACGTCGCCGCGGTGAGCGACCGGCTGGAGACGTGGAGCCGGATCGCGTTCGAGCTCCTCGAGGGCAGTCCCGCGGTACGATGACCGCGGAGGTCCGGGTGCACCACCGTCCCGATCGCCGCCGCGCCGTCACGGCGGCATTCCTGTCGCTCTTCGGCCTGCTCCTGCTGGCGGGCCCGACGCGGGCCCTGACGCCGGGTTCGGTCGTCGTCCTGCCGACGAGCGGGATCGTCGACGCCGTGATGGCCGACTACCTTGCCGGCGGGCTCGCGGTCGCGGCCGACCAGGGCGCCTCGGCCGTCGTGATCCGTCTCGACACCCCCGGCGGCAGCCTCGACGCGACCCAGAAGATCGTCTCGTCGCTGCTCACCTCGCGCGTCCCGACGATCGTCTGGGTCGCCCCCGCCGGTGGCCACGCCGCGAGCGCGGGAACGTTCATCACCCTGGCCGCCAACCTCGCGTACATGGCGCCCGGGACGCGGATCGGGGCCGCAACGCCGATCGACGGTTCGGGTGCGGACATCCCCGGCGCCCTCGGCGACAAGGTCCGCAACGACACGGTCGCCTGGGTGACCTCGATCGCGCTCGAGCGCGGCCGGCCGGTGGACTGGGCGGTTGCCACCGTGACCGAGGCACGTTCGTCGCCGGCGACGGAGGCGGCGACGGTGGGTGCGGTGGACGGCGTGGCAGCCACGATCGCCGACGTCGTCCGGGACGCGTCGGGACGGACCGTCAAGGTCGGCGGCGCGGACGTCATCCTCGACCTGGTCGGCGATCCGATCGAGGAGCTCGCGATCAACCCGCTCCAGGGCTTCCTCCACCTGCTGACGGACCCGAATATCGCGTTCATCCTGTTCACGCTCGGCTTCTACGGCCTGCTGTTCGAGCTCCAGAGCCCGAACTTCGTGACCGGAACGATCGGCGCGATCGCGATCGTCCTCGCGTTCATCGGCTTCGGGAGCCTGCCGCTCAACGTCGGAGGTCTCCTGCTCCTGGGCCTCGGCGTGCTCCTCCTGGGCCTCGAGCCGACCGTCCCGTCGCACGGCCTGCTGACCGTTGGTGGCTTGGTCTGCCTCCTGCTCGGCGCGTCGGCCCTGTACAGCCAGCCCGGGCCGTTCGAGCCCGATGTCGGCGTGGCACTCCCGGTCCTGCTCGTCGCGGCCGCAACGGGTGCCGCGTTCGCGATCGCGATCACGACGACCGCGGTCCGCACGCGCCGGATGACCGCCCCGAGCGGAACGGTGCCCGCGCGGGTCGCGATCGGGACCGTCGGCGAGGTGCGCCGACCGCTCGAGCCGATCGGCTCGATCTACGCGGCGGGCGAGGAGTGGTCCGCCCGGACGACCGACGGACGCGTCCTCGACCGCGGCACGCCGGTCCGGGTCGTCGGAACCGACGGGCTGGTCGCGATCGTCGAAGCCGCCCCATCCGGCTAGGCTGAACCCTCACACGCGAAGGAGTCCCCGTGGATCTGCCTCTCGGCCTGGCGATCGTCGCGTTCGTCGGCGTCGTCCTGCTCGTCGTCCTCTACCTGTCGGTCCGTGTGGTCCAGCAGTACGAGAAGATGCTCGTGTTCCGCCTCGGCCGGACGAATGAATCGATGCTCCGGGACCCGGGCCTGCGGTTCCTCGTGCCGATCATCGACCGGCCGGTGAAGGTCGACATCCGCGAGCAGTTCATCGAGGTCCCGAGCCAGACCACCATCACGAAGGACAACGCCCCGATCAACGTCGACTTCCTGATCTACTGGCGGATCGTCGATCCCCTCAAGAGCGTCGTCAACGTCGCCAACTTCGCGGGCGCGCTCCAGGGAGTGGCGACGACGACCCTTCGCGCCGTCATCGGGGACATCTCGCTCGACGAGGTCCTGTCCAAGCGCGACCAGATCAACGAGCTGCTTCGAGTCAAGCTCGACGAGCAGACCGAGCGCTGGGGCGGCAAGGTCACCACGGTCGAGATCCGCGAGATCATCCCGCCGCGCGACGTCCAGGACGCGATGAACCGGCAGCTCTCCGCCGAGCGGACGCGGCGGGCCGTCATCACCGAGTCGGAGGGCTCGCGCCAGTCGGCGATCAACGTGGCCGAGGGCCAGAAGCAGTCCGAGATCCTCAAGGCCGAGGGCGAACGCCAGGCGGCGATCCTGCGGGCCGAGGGCTTCAGCCAGGCCCTCACCCGGATCTACGGCGCGGCCGCGGGCGTCGACGAGAAGACGATGGCCCTCCAGTACCTCGAGGCGCTCAAGGCCCTGGGCGCGAGCCCCGCCACGAAGTTCGTCATCCCGACCGAGTTCACCCGCCTGCTCGATCCGATCGTCGGGTACGTCGGGCGGGGGATGAGCGCCGGAGCCTCTCGCGGCGCAGCCGACGCGCCGCGCGCGGGCGGCCCGCCTGCGATCGACGGATCCGCGGAGCGGTGACCGGATTCGCCCGCAGGCTCCTCGACGCGCCGCGTTTCGGGCCGGACGAGGCCGGCATCCAGCCCGCCATCGACGCGCTGGGCGGCGAGGTGGTCCGGCTCCGGTCGCGCGACGGGCTGAAGCTGACCGGCCGCTGGCTGCCGGCCGAGCGCGGGTCCGTGGCCGGCGACGACGGCTCGCCCTGGCAGCCGGACCCGTACGAGGCGATCCTCCTGCTCCACGGCTGGACCGGCTCGGTCGCGCCGGACCTCGTGGCCCTCGGGCCGACGCTGCGCCGGACGGCGGGCGTGCTCGGTCTCGACTTCCGCGGCCACGGCGGCTCGGACGACGCGCCGACGACCTTCGGGTTCCACGAGGTCGAGGACGTGGCCGGGGCCCTGGCCTGGCTCGGCGAGCGCGGGATCCGGCGGGTGGCCCTCGTCGGCTCGTCGATGGGTGGAGTCGTGGCGATCGCCTCGGTCGTCGTGCTCGGCGACGGCTCTCTCACCCAGGCCGACCTCGACCCCACGGCCCCCGCCGCGGCCATCGAGCCGCCCCGACCGCGGATCGTCGCGATCGTCGCCGAGTCGGTGGCGCCGGACCTGCGGATCCCGATCGCGAACCGGATGGGCCTGCCGATCGGTGGAGCGCTCAGGCGGGCCATCGCCGGCCGGATGTTCCGTTCCGCGGGCGGGGTGGTCGGCGGCGACCTCCGGGCGACCGAGCCGGGCCGGATCGTCGGCCTCGTCGAGCCGGTCCCGCTCCTGCTGATCCATGGTTCGGCGGACCGCACGGTCCCGCCGGAGGCGGGCCGTCGCCTGGCAGCCGCGGCCGGTCCGACGGCGGAGCACTGGGAGGTGCCGGGCGCCGAGCACGGGCGAGCACGGGCGGCCGCCCCGGCGCAATGGGACGAAAGGGTCAGCCGGTTCGTCCGTCAGGCGCTCTTGGGCGGGCGGGATGCGGTGCCTATAATCCACACGTCGGGGGAGCCGACCAACGCTCCCGCGTCCCAGGGCACGGAAGGAGACTGATGGCGGCCAAGATCCTCGTCGTCGACGACGACCCGAACGTCCAGCGACTGCTTCAGTACACGCTCAAGCAGGAAGGCTACGAGGTCGTCATCGCGTCCGACGGCGCGGAGGGGTTCCGCCTCTGGGGCGCCGAGGCACCGGACCTGATCCTGCTCGACGTGATGCTCCCCAAGCTCGATGGCTACCAGGTCGCGACGAAGATCCGGACCGAGGAGGGCTCGACCGGCCACGTCCCGATCATCATGCTGCCCGCCGAGCGCGAGGTCGAGCAGAAGGTGCGTGGCCTGCGGGCCGGCGCGGACGACTACCTGATCAAGCCGTTCCACCCGGCCGAGCTCATGGCCCGGATCAAGAGCCTCCTGGCGCGGTTCGCGCCGCACGAGGCGATGGTCGGCCGGCCGCCGCTCGGGCGGGTCCTCGCGCTCTACGGGGCGAAGGGCGGCGTCGGGACGACGACGATCGCGATCAATGCCGCCATCGCGCTCCATCGCGAGCTCGGCCGGAAGGTCGCCCTCGTCGACGGCAACCTCCAGTTCGGCGACCACCGGGTGTTCCTCGACCTGGGCCTCGACAAGAAGTCGATCGTGGACCTCGTGACCGCGCCGAACATCGACCAGGACCTCGTCCGGCAGGTCATGGTCAAGCACGATTCGGGCGTGGACCTGCTGCTGGCTCCGCCGTCTCCCGAGACGGCCGAGCTCGTCACTCCTGAGCACATGCCGATCATCCTCGAGCAGCTCCGGGCGCTGTACGACTACGTCCTGGTCGACATCGACAAGCGTCTCGATGACGTCAACCTCGGCATCCTCGAGTCGGCGGACACCATGTTCGTGGTGATGACCGCCGACCTGTCGTGCCTGAAGAACGTCCGGCTGGTCCTCGAGACGATCGGGCATCTCGGGTACGAGTCCAGGAAGGTCCAGCTCGTCCTCAACCGCTCGAACGCCTTCACGGGCATCAACGTCAAGAACGCCGAGGGCGCGCTGAAGCGGACGATCGACCACCAGGTCGTGAACGAGTACCGGGGCGCGATCAGCGCCCTGAACTCCGGAGCGCCGTTCATGTTCACCAAGGCCGACTCGCTGCTGGGCCGGTCGCTGCTGGACTTCGCCCGGGTGGTCGACAAGGCACCGGCCCTCGCCGCGGCCGCCGCGGGCCGCTAGCCACCGCGCCCTCCGACCAGCGACCGCGCGGCGCCCGACCAGCGACCGGATCCCCGATGAAGCGCGCGCGCATCGGCGGTTGACCGGCGGGTGAGCCGGCCCAGCTAGGGTGCCCGGGTGCTGGCCACCCTGCTCTCCTCGACCCTCGTTGGCCTCGACGGCCGGATCATCCGCGTCGAGGTCGACGTCGCGCCCGGGCTGCCCGGCTTCACGATCGTCGGCCTTGCCGACGCCGCGCTCCAGGAGGCCCGCGAGCGGGTCCGAGGCGCGCTCCGGAACGCCGGGTTCAGCCACCCTCCGCGCCGGATCACGGTGAACCTGGCTCCGGCGGACCTGCGCAAGGCGGGAGCGTCGCTCGACCTGGCGATCGCGATGGGGATCCTGCTCGGATCGGAGCAGGTGACCGCGGCTCCGGGGCGCCTGGCGATGATCGGCGAGCTGTCCCTTGGCGGCGACGTGGCCGTCGTGCCCGGAATCCTCCCGATGACCGTGGCGATGGCCCGACGCGGAGTGAGCCGGGTGATCGTCCCGGCCGAAGCTGCCGCCGAGGCCCGCCTGGTCGAGGGAATCGAGGTGGTCGGGGTCGTGTCGCTGCGCGAGGCCGTGGACGCGGTCCGGCGTCGGGCGCGCCGGGCGACGCGTGGCACGCCGGCGCGGGTCGAGCGGGCGGGGGAGGGACCGGGCATCGTCTCGGACGCGCCCGGCGGCCAGGGTGGCGAGGTGGTGCCGGACCTGGCCGAGGTGCGTGGCCAGCTGGAGGCGCGGCGCGCCCTCGAGATCGCCCTCGCGGGCGGTCACGGGCTCCTGATGATCGGCCCGCCGGGTACGGGCAAGACCCTCCTCGCTCGGACGATCCCGGGCCTGCTGCCGCCGCTGGACGACCGCGCGGCGCTGGCGGCCACCGTCGTCGCCTCCGTGGCGGGCGCGGGCCCCATCACGGCGCTCCGCCGGGAGCCACCCGTGCGGACCCCCCACCACACCCTCTCGTATGCAGCGATGGTCGGTGGCGGTCCGGGGTTGTCCCCGGGCGAGATCAGCCGTGCGCACGGCGGGGTCCTGTTCCTCGACGAGCTGCCGGAGTTCGGGCGGGACGTGCTCGAGGCGCTCCGCCAGCCGCTCGAGGACGGCCACGTGTCGATCGCGCGGGTCGGTCGAGCGATCCGCTTCCCGGCCGGGTTCCAGCTCGTGGCTGCGATGAACCCCTGTCCCTGCGGCTTTGCCGGCGACCCGTCCGACCGCTGCCGATGCCCGCAGGGTGTGCCCGCACGCTACGCGGGACGGGTGTCGGGCCCGCTTCGCGATCGGATCGACCTGTGGGTCACGATGGCCCGGGTTCCACCGGCGGCCCTCGTCGCCGGTGGTGAACCGGAGTCGTCGACGGTGGTCGCCGCCCGGATCGCGGCGGCGCGCGCCGTCCAGATGGCCCGCAACGGCCGGCTGAACGGGCGCCTGTCGGGCCGCGCCCTGCGCACCGCCTGCGGGCTGGGCGCGGCGGGGATTGCCCGGGCCATCGCTCTCGCCGACCTCGAGGCGCTGTCCGGCCGCGGGACGGAGCGCGTGATGCGGGTCGCTCGGACGATCGCCGACCTCGCGGGATCGGTCCGCGTGGAGCCGCCACATCTCGACGAGGCGGCCCGGTTCCGCTCGCCGGCGGCCCGGCTCGAGTCACGGGAGGTCGGCTGATGGTCGTCGACGACGTCACGGCCGGCGTGCCTGCGCGGCCGGAGCCGGGCCCGCGCTCCGACCCGACCGAGCGCGAAGCGTGGGCGGTGCTGCTGTCGGCGCCGGGACTGGGCCCGGCCGGGTTCGGGGCGCTGCTCGCAACCTACGGCGAGGGGCGGATCATCCTTGCCGCCGCGTCGCGTCCCGGCGCGGCCGCACGGTTCGCCCGGATCGCGGCCGAAGCCGAGGGCCGAACCGCGTTCCGCGAGCCCGTCGGCGCCGCGATCGTGGCGGTCGCGGCCGAGCTGGCCGAACGCCTGGAGGTGCTGCGCGCGAGTGGGCTGACGATCGTGACCCTCGACGACCCCGAGTATCCGGCCCGTCTCCGAGCCACGGATCGGCCTCCGCCGGTGCTCCTCGTCGACGGTGCGCCGGCGGCGCTCGCGGCGGATCGGGCGGTGGCGATCGTCGGAACGCGGCGGCCGACCGAGCGGGGCCGGCTCGTGGCCGCCCGGATCGCGGGCGCCCTCGCGAGTGCCGGCGCGGCGGTCATCTCGGGGTTGGCAGTCGGCATCGACGGCGCGGCCCACGGCGCGGCCCTCGCGGAGGGCGGGGTCACCGTGGCGCTCCTCGGATCCGGCCATCGACGCCTGTTCCCGGCCGCGCATCGCGACCTGGCCCGATCGATCGTCGCATCCGGCGGCGCCGTCGTCTCCGAGCTGTGGCCCGAGCAGCCCGCCTCCGCCGACACGTTCCCGCAGCGCAACCGGCTGATCAGCGGATTGGCCGACGCGACGATCGTGGTCGAGGCCGGGAGCCGGAGCGGAGCGCTCATCACCGCCCGGCGGGCGCTCGAGCAGGGTCGCGACCTGTTCATCGTGCCCGGGCCCATCGACGAGCCTCGGTCGGCCGGCTGCCTGGCCTGGCTTCGCGAGTTTCCGGGCGAGGCGCGGGTCGTGGCGACCATCGCTGACCTGCTCGCCGATCTGGGGCTGGCCGAGAGCCCCGAGGCGGACGGCGCGCCGGCGGGGCCCGCTCGGGCGCGGCGGGTCGGATCGTCACGGGCTCGCCGGCCGAGCGTGCGGGCGGAGCTGATCGAGCTCGGCGAGACCGCCACCACGATCGGCCGGGCGCTCGTGAGCGGGCACGGCAGCCTGGATGAGCTGGTGGCGGCGACGGGACACGAGCCGGCCACGGTCCTCGGCGCGCTGACCGTGCTCGAGATGCGCGGACTGGCGACCACGACGTACGGCCGCTACCGCGCGGCCGGTCGGCTGGCGGCAGCGGCGCCGGGTGCGATCGCCGCCGCGCGGGGGGCCGGGCGCGCGCGGTCACGGAGCCCTCGATGACCGACTCGCCTCGGTCGCGGGGGTTTGCCCGCCCGGTCCGGCCCGTGCTACGGTGGCCGAGGCCGTTCGCCATCGAGCGCGGCCGACAGCCTCGAGACGGTGTCTCGTCCCCCAGCGAACCGAGCAGGAGACTGTCGTATTGCGAAAGGTCGCCGCCGCGGCCCTTGCCGTCCCCGTCATCGCGTTCCTCTATCTGCCCCTCCTCGCGCGGCGATCCGTCGCAGCTCGGGTGGCGCTCCTGGCGAGCGTCGGCGTCGTGGTCGTGGCGGCCGCCCTCGGCCTCTCGCGGCCCGTCCCTGCCACCGCGACGGCTCAGTCGGCCCCGATCGCCGCCGTCGCAGATGAGGCATTCCGCTCGATCGGCGCGGCCACCGAGCTCCGGGCCCCGGTCGACATCACCTTCAGCGAGCCGATGGACCCGACGAGCGTCGCCGCGGCGCTCGAGATCGACCCCGTCACGACCGTCGCACTGTCCTGGAACGACGCCCGGACGGTCCTGACGGTCCGGCCGACGAGCCACTGGTCGGCCGGTGCGTATCACTCGCTGGCCGTCGCGCCCGGAGCCCTCGCCGCATCCGGTCGGCCGATGTCGGGCGCCGTCCGGGCCGTGTTCATCACGCGCTCGGCGACGAGCGGCCGGATCGCGGCCACGAAGACCGCGGACGAGGCCACGTCGGTCGCGACCGCCTTCCGGATCACCTTCGACCGCCCTGTCGCCGCATCCGCCGTCGCCGCCGCGCTCCAGATCCGCCCGGCGGTGGTCGGGACCCTCGTCGCCGACGGCGCGGGAAGCGCGGACACCTCCGCCCTGGGGACTGCCTTCACCTTCCAGCCCACGGCGCCGCTCGCCGCCGGAGCGCGCTATCGAATCTCGCTCGACGCCCTGGCCGACGCCGACGGTGGGGCGGTCGCCGCCGTGGCCCCACTCGAGATCGCGACCTCGTCGGCCCCGCGAGTCGTCCGCTTCCGGCCCGCCAACGGCGCGACCAACGTCGATCGCGGGGCGACGCTCTCGGTCCGCTTCAGCGAGGGCATGCAGCATGCCTCCACGCGGGCCGCTCTCAAGGTGACCGCCGACGGCAAGCCCGTGACCGGAGCGGTCCGCTTCGCCGAGGGCAGCACCGTCCTCGTGTTCAAGCCCGCCGCCCCGCTTCCGGCGGGCGCCAGCGTGGTCATGAGCGTCGGCCCGACCGCGACCTCGCTCGAAGGCGTCGCGCTCGGCAGCCCGGCCGAGGTCAAGCTCAAGGTCGTCCCCGCACCGGCCCGAACGGCCCCGGCCGCGCCCAGGACCCAGACCTCGACCACCACCTCGGGCGGCGGCGCAGTCGGTGGCGGATCCTGGGGCGCCGTCGAGACCTACTACCTGCGCCTGATGAACTGCACCCGAACGGGCGGCATCGTCACCTCGACCGGCTCGTGCAGCAGCCCCGGCGGGCGTGACGTCGCCGCCCTCAAGCTCGACGCGGGGATCTCGTCGAAGGTCGCCCGGCCGTATGCGAAGAAGCTCGCGGTCAACAACCTGTGCACGCACTTCAGCGGTGGCAACCCGGGCGACCGCCTTCGCGCGGCCGGCTACACGAGCTACATCTGGGCCGAGAACCTCGGCTGCCGATCCGGCAACCCGTATTCCGCGGTCCTGGGCTCGCACCTGTATTTCCAGAGCGAGAAGTCCTACAACGGCGGTCACTACGTGAACCTGATGAACGCCAAGTACGACCGGGTCGGGATCGGCGTCTGGGTGAGCGGCGGCCGGGTCCGGCTCGTCGTCGACTTCTACCACCCGCGCTGACCGAGCGGGTCAGCGCGTACCGGGACCATCGGGAGATAGACGCCGCGGCGCGGAGCGCCGACGATCCCGGCGTGATCCACAACGCCGTCATCCACATCGCCAACGAACAGCCGCTCCTGGCCGACCTGTTCGAGACGCCGTCCACGACCGACGTCAGCCTCGTGTGCACGAACGTCCGGATGCTGGACGGCAAGAAGCCGATCTTCATCGACCGAACGGATTCGGTCTTCGTCTTCCCGTACCTCCACGTCCGGTTCATCGAGATCCCGGCCGCGGCGGTTGCGCCGGAGCCGGCGGACGCGGAGCCCGTCGCCGTCGCGGTGGCGCCGGTCGTGGACCCGGAGCCGGATGTCGAGATCGAGATCGACGAGGACTTCCTGCGCCGGATCCGCGAGGTCTGAGCCGCCCGGCCGATCGCGACACCGGCATCCGTTCAGGGTGATCATCGAGTTGGAACGCCGGCAGCGCCACGCTACGCTCGTTCGGTGATCCGACTCGCCGTCGTCGACGACCATCCGGCGATCGCCACGGCCCTCGCCGCAGCCATCCACGCCACCGACGACGTCGAGCTGGTCGGGACGGTCACCTCCGCCGCCGGCGCCGCCGAGCTCGTCGAGACGGCTGACCCCGACGTCCTCGTCTGCGACATCTGGCTCGACGGCGAGCCGGCCGGCCTCGACGTGCTCGCGACCACGGTTCGCGCGACTCGCGACGGACGCCCGCGGGTCCTGATCCTGAGCGGCTTCGACCAACCGAGCTTCCTGCGCGCGGCGTTCGAGGGCGGCGCGGCCGGCTACGTGTCCAAGGCGAGCCCGGTCGAGGCGATCCTGGATGCCGTCCGGATCGTGGCTGACGGCGGCACCGCATTCCCGGAGGTCACGCTCCGCGCCCTGCGCGACGCGCCGCGCCGGCCCAGCGCCCGCGAGCTCGGGGCGATCCGGCTCCTCGCCCGCGGCGCATCAAATGACGAGATCGCGGTCGGGCTCGGGATCAGCGTGAAGACCGTGGAGAGCCACCTCCGGCGCCTGTTCGGGCGGTACGGCGTCCTGAGCCGGACCGAGCTCGCGATGCTGGCCGTCCGCGAGGGCTGGCTCGGGAGCGAGCCGTGAGGCTGGCGTTGCCGCAAGCGGCTGCCGGGTCCGTCGTGCCCGGCCCGGCTCGTGCCGTCCCCGCGGTCTCGCGTCGGCTGGTCATCGCCGTGGGCGCCGCGAGCGGGCTCACCGCGCTGGCGGCCCTCCTCTTGGTCGTCGACGGGATCCCCGGCCCGGCCGCGGTCCTCCCGATCCTCGTCGCCCTGGCCGGGATCGTCGCGGCGCTGCTCGCCCGGCGGGCAGCGCCCGGCCTCGCGTGGGTCGCGACCATCGCCGCCGCGCTGGCTGCGGCCGGCGTCCCGATCGCGGCCGCCCGCGGGCTCAGCCCGGTGGTCGACGGGGTCGCCGCCTGGGAGCTTGCCGCCGGGCGGTCCAGCCTCGCGGCCATCGTGACCCTCGGCATCGCGGCGGCCTACGCGACCCGACCGGAGCGCCGTCTCGACCCGATCGCACGTCCGGTGGCGTTCGGGCTGCTGGCCTGGCTCGGTCTCGCGTGCGCGGTGTCGCTCGCGTTCGTGGCCGCCGGCGACACCCGGTCCGACCCGGCCTTCACCTGGGTCGATGTCGCCACGGCGCCCATCTCGTGGTTCATCAACGCCGTCCTCGCCGTCACCGCCCTGGGCGTGGCAGCGGACCTCCGAGCGGCCGTCGAGCGCGCGCGCGACGCGGCCGGTCCGGTCGGGCCGTCCCTCCGACGCGCCGACGACCTCCGCGCCCTGGCGGTCGCGACGGTGCGCGAGCTCGTGCCCGGGATGGCGGCGGCAGACGCCGCCACGGTCGCAGCGGAGCGGAGCCGGCTCGCCGGGGACCTCCACGCCGTCGTCCTGCCGAGCCTCCGCCGGGCGATCGCCGAGGCCGAGTCCGGTGGCGACGCCGAAACGCTCGCCCGGCACCTGCGGACCGTCGATCTCGAGCTGGAGCGGCTGATGGCCGACCGCTGGCCGGTCGTGCTCGAGGCCTTCGGGCTGGTGGCCGCGCTCGAGGACCTCGCCGAGCGGATCGAGGCCGACGGCGGTCCGGCCGTCGAGATCGACATCGGACCGGCGGGAAGGGAGGCAGGCGAGCGGCCGCCGCCGGCGGTCGAGCGGGTGGCGTGGAGAGTCGCCCAGCTCGCCGTCGACAACGCCCTCCGCCACGCGACGCCGAGCACGGTCCGGATCCGCACCTCGGTCTCCAGTGTCCGCGTGGACCTGACCGTGGCAGACGACGGAACGGGCTTCGACCCGGCGGCCCCGGGCGGCATCCGACCGTCCGCGCGCGGCCTGGCCGACGCGACGCGGCGGGCCGCCTCGGTCGGCGGCGGCGTCGTGATCGAGGCGGGAAGCACAGGCGGCACCGTCGTCCGGTTCCACTGGCCCGACCGCCTCTGACGGAAATCCGGCGGACAGCGACCTGGTTGTCACCGGACGCGCCATGCAACCTCGGACTCCTGCGGCAACGGGGGCTGTGACCGGGCGCAGGGCGCGTCGGGCCGCGCCCGATGCCCGGGACGCGGATCGCCGGGCGCCGGGTCGAGTGCACGGAGCGCGAAGGACCCTGTGCTACGCTCCCGGCCGTGTCCAAGAACCTCGTGATCGTCGAGTCGCCGGCCAAGGCGCGGACGATCGAACGCTACCTGGGCGGCGACTACAAGGTCCTCGCCTCCTACGGCCATGTCCGCGACCTGCCCGAGAA
>DASSPG010000093.1:0-4683 GCA_035699725.1 Candidatus Limnocylindrales bacterium
CCGAGCGGCGGGCCCGGCAGGGACAGCACGAGCCCGAGCAACAGGGACGGGACCGCGAGCAGCCAGAGCGGCGTCGTCATCACCGCGGGCGACTCGTGGATGTGCGGCTCGACCGCCGGATCGACCCGGCTCTCGCCCCAGAACGTCAGGCCGATCAGCCGGAACATGTAGAACGCGGTCATGATCGCAACGACGATCCCGATCGCCCAGACCCACTGGAAGCCGAGCTTGAACGCCTCGCCGAGGATCTCGTCCTTCGAGAAGAAGCCGGCCAGCGGCGGGATCCCGGCGATCGCGATCGAGCCGATCAGCATCGTCCGGTAGGTGTGCGGGATCTTCTTCGCGAGCCCGCCCATCCGGCGCATGTCCTGCTCCTCGTGGACGGCGTGGATCACCGATCCCGAGCCGAGGAACAGGAGACCCTTGAAGAAGCCGTGGGTCATCAGGTGGAAGATCGCGGCGGTGAAGGCGCCCACGCCGAGCGAGGCGAACATGTAGCCGAGCTGGCTCAACGTGGAGTAGGCGAGGACGCGCTTGATGTCGGTCTGGGTCATCGCGATCGAGGCGGCGAGGAGCGCGGTGAAGATGCCGATGCCCGCGACCAAGGCCATCGCCTCCGGGGCGCTGGCGAAGATCGGGTTCGTGCGGGCGACGAGGTAGACGCCGGCGTTGACCATCGTCGCGGCATGGATCAGGGCCGAGACCGGGGTCGGGCCCTCCATCGCGTCCGGCAGCCAGACGTGGAGCGGGAACTGGGCGCTCTTGCCCATCGCCCCGCCGAAGATCAGGAGCGCGACGAGCCAGATCGGGACGGGCAGGTTGGCGCCTTCGCTCGTGAGGGCCGCCATCGCGTCCTGGATGTTGAGCGTCCCGGCGCCCAGGGCGACCGTGTCCACGAAGACGGCCATGATCCCGAGCGCGAACCCGACGTCGCCGACGCGGTTGACGATGAACGCCTTCTTGGCCGCCAGCGCCGCGCTCCGCTTGTGCTTCCAGAACCCGATCAGCAGGTAGCTCGAGAGGCCCACCAGCTCCCAGGCCACGAACACGACGAGGAAGCTGTCGGCCAGGACGAGCAGGAGCATCGAGACCATGAACAGGTTCAGGTAGGCGAAGAACCGCCAGAACCCCGGGTCATGGCTCATGTAGCCGATCGAGTAGACGTGGACGAGGAAGCCGATCGTCAGCACGACGATCAGCAGGCACGCCGTCAGGTTGTCGACGAAGAAGCCGACGTCGACGTGGAACTCGCCCGACGGGATCCACTGGTAGATCGTGTGGCCGTAGCCGTGCTCGCCGAACGGGGCGGCGCCGGTCAGGGCGTTGAACGCGACCCACATCCCGATGAGCCAGGCAAGGCCGACCGCGCCGACCGGGACGAGGTGGGCGCGCTTCCCGAGCCGCCGCCCGACGACGGCGGTGAACAGGAACCCGAACAGCGGCAGGGCGATGATCAGCGGGACGAGCAGGTCGAACGAGCCGCCGCTCACGGCCGCTCCCTCACCCTCCTCGACCGCCGCGAGGAGCGCTGCCAGCGGCTGGCCCAGCCCGAGCAGGCTCATCGGGACATCGCGTCGTACTCGTCGACGAGCGGGGTCTTCTTGTTGCGGTAGATCGCGATGATGATCGACAGGCCGACCGTCGCCTCACCGGCGGCCACGGCCATGACGAGCAGGGCGATGACCGAGCCGTCGGCCCGGGCGGCCAGGGTCGGCGAGAAGGATGCGAAGGCGATGATCGAGAGGTTGACCGCGTTGAGCATCAGCTCGATCGCCATGAGCATGCTGATCGCGTTGCGCCGGGCGAGAAAGCCGAACATCCCGATCGCGAAGAGCATCCCGGACAGCATCAGGTAGGCGTTGAGCGAGCGCGACCCGCCGGCGGCGAGCGCGATCAGCCCGAGGACGACGACGAAGGTCGCCGTCAGGGCGGTCCCGACGAGGACGCGGATCATTCGGGCGGATCCAGGCGCGTGCCCGGGTCGGCGGCGCTGCGGTGCTCGCGCTTGGCGAGGAACACCCCGCCGATGACGGCCGCCAGGAGGAGCACGCCGACGACCTCGAACGGCAGGACCCAGTCGGTGAAGAGGACCTTCGCGAGCTCCGCGGTGTCGGTCCGGCCGCGCTCGGGCTCTGCGTTCCAGGCGGTCGAGCCGACGGCGAGCAGGACGACGACGAGGAGCACGACCGAGGCGATCGCCGCCGGGATCGCCTGCGTCTGGAACACGAGGCGGGTCGGGGCGGACTTCGTCTGGGTCAGCATGATCGCGAACAGGACGAGCACGCTGATCGCCCCGATGTAGACGAGGACCTGGGCCGCGCCCACGAGCGGCGCGCCGGCCATCACGTAGATCCCGGCGAGGGCGCCGAAGCTGACCATCATCGCGAGGCCGCAGCGGATGATGTCGCGCATCGTCACGACGGCCAGCGCGGAGACCAGCATCGTGCCCGCGAGGAGGACGAACAGGACGTCGTCCCAGGGGATGCTCGTGAAGGGGATGGTCGGGCCGATCGCCACCGCGTCGCTCGCTCAGCCGTGCCCGTGGCCGGCGTGGTCGCCGGCGCCGTGGCCATGGCCCGCCGTCAGGGCCGGGACGTGCCCGTTGCCATGGCCGTTGGATCCGCTGCCCGCGCCGTCGCCCTTGGCGATCTGGGCGGCGACCGCGGCCGGCAGCATCGGCAGGAGCCGGGTCGGGGTGACCGGCCGGCCCGCGGCGGCGGCCCGCTCGGCCCAGTCGCGCTCGCGCCGGATGTAGGTCATCTCGGTCTCCTGGTCGACCGCGGCGAGCGCGATCAGGTCGACCATCGGATCGACCCGCGAGGTGTGGGAGAGCTCGAAGTCGCCGCCGTCGCGGAGCGCGTCGTAGGGGCACGCGTCAACGCAGATGCCGCACAGGATGCAGCGGCTCTCGTCGACCTCGTACTTCTGGAGGACGCGCGGCTTCGGCATCAGGGCGCCGGTCGGGCAGGTCTCGGCGCAGCGCCCGCACGACACGCACGGGGTGTCGTTCAGGCTCATGTCGAGCGGGGTCGTGACGAGCGTGTCGAAGCCGGTCCGCATGAAGTCGTAGCAGGCGGCGCCCACGACCTCGGCGCAGACCTGGGCGCAGCGACCGCAGTCGATGCAGCGCGACGGCTCGCGCAGGATGAAGGCGTGGCTGTCGTCGCGGATGTAGTCGTGGTTGACGCCCGTGAACCGGTTCTCCGTCACCGAGCGGTAGCCCGCGCCCTGGTGGTGCTGCGGCTCGAGCGTCTTGAGGGTCGTGCCGTACTCGATCCCGAGCCGGCGCAGGTCGCAGAACCCGATCGCCTCGCAGGTGCACTGGAGGCAGCGCGTGGATTCGGCCACGACCTCGTCGCGCGAGTACGGGATCTCGTACTCGACGTAGCTGTCGTTGCGGATCGCCGGGTCGAGCGCCTTCATCCGGTAGCGCGGTTCCTTCTGCTCGCTCGTGAACGGCACGATCGAGAGGAACTCGGGCTGGGGCTCCGCGAGCTGCTGGCGGGTCTTGATCGCCGTCAGGTCGAGGCCCTGGAGATAGGCGTCCACGGCATAGGCCGCCCGGCGCCCCTCGGCGATCGCCTGGACGACGGTCGCGGCGCCGATCCGGACGTCGCCGGTCCCGAAGACGCCCGGCCGGTCGGTCTGGAACGTGACCGCGTCGGCCTTGAGGCGCTTCTGCTTCGTCGCCTGCGGTCCCTCGGAGCCCGGCCCGATCCAGGTCAGCTCCGGCCCCTGGCCGATCGCGAGCAGGACCCGGTCGCACGGGATCGTGAACTCGGTGCCGGGCGCGGGTTCCGGCCGGCGGCGGCCGGACGCGTCGGGCTCGCCCAGCTTCATCCGGATGAACTCGACCCCGGTGACCTTCCCGGCGTCATCGGTGACCACCCGGGTCGGGCCGGCCTGGAAGATGGCGGTGACGCCCTCCTCGATCGCCTCGTGGACCTCGCCGGCCGCCGGCATGTCCTTCATGTCGCGGCGATAGACGAGGGTCACCTCGGCGGCGCCCTGGCGGACCGAGGTCCGGACGCAGTCCATCGAGGTGAAACCGCCGCCGATGACGACGACGCGCTTGCCGGCGTGGTCGGGGTACGGCAGGCCGAGGGTCGCGGTCCGCAGGTACTCGAGCCCGTCGAGGACCTCGGCGGCGTCCTCGTTCGGGACGCCGAGCTTGTTCGTGTCGTAGCAGCCGATCGCGACGACGACGGCGTCGAACCCCTGGTTCTGGAGGTCGTCGAGCCCGAAGTCCTTGCCGAGCTCGGCGTTGCAGACCATCTTGCCGCCGAGCCGGGTGACCGACTCGTACTCGGCCTCGAGGACCTCGACCTTGGGCAGGCGGTACTGCGGGATTCCGTAGCGGAGCATCCCGCCCGGCGCCGCGTCGCGCTCGAAGACGGTGACGTCGTGGCCCGCGATCAGCAGGTAGTAGGCAGCGGCCATGCCGGCCGGCCCGGAGCCGATCACGGCGGCCCGTCGCCCGCTCTTGGGCTGGATCTCGAACGGGACCGGCGGATCGATCCCGTCGTCGAGCATCGCCTTGATCACCTGGTCGCCGGCGTAGCGGTGCGAGTCGCGGATCGCGATCGCCTCGTCCACCTCGTCGCGCCGGCAGTGCTCCTCGCACGGGGCGGGGCAGACCCGCCCGAGCACGCTCGGGAAGGGGATCGTGCGCTTGAAGATCCG
>DASSPG010000094.1:0-1270 GCA_035699725.1 Candidatus Limnocylindrales bacterium
CCGGCCGGGCCTTGGGACGGGCGACGCGCCAGCTCCGTCCTCGAATGCGCCGCCCGGCGTGCCAAACGACGGCTCAGTCACCAGGTGCGCCGCCGGGCGGCTCATCCGCGCCGCGACCGGCGTTCCAGCCCGGAATCCGCCCAATTGCCGATCCAGCCCCGTCGAACACCCGTGCCATAATCGGACCGTGATGTCGCGCCGATCCGGTCCGAGCGGGCGAGGACCCCGGGGCCGACCGGACGGACGACCGCTCACACGCCCTGTCGGAGAGTCCGAACACCCATGACCGTCGAAACGTCCACCTGGGCCACGAAGAAGGGCCTCGCCCAGATGCTGAAGGGCGGCGTCATCATGGACGTCGTCACGCCGGAGCAGGCCCGCATCGCCGAGGAAGCCGGCGCCGTCGCCGTGATGGCGCTCGAGCGCGTGCCCGCGGACATCCGCGCGGCGGGCGGCGTCGCGCGGATGAGCGACCCCGCGATGATCGAGGGGATCATGAACGCCGTCACGATCCCCGTGATGGCGAAGGCGCGGATCGGACACTTCGTCGAGGCCCAGGTGCTGGAGGCACTCGGCGTCGACTACATCGACGAGTCGGAGGTGCTCACGCCCGCCGACGAGACGAACCACATCGACAAGCACGCATTCAAGGTGCCGTTCGTCTGCGGCTGCCGGAACCTCGGTGAGGCGCTCCGCCGGATCAACGAGGGCGCGGCGATGATGCGCACGAAGGGCGAGGCGGGCACCGGCAACATCGTCGAGGCGGTCCGCCAGTTGCGCGACGTGCTGAAGGACATCCGCCGGCTGCAGTCGATGCGCGAGGACGAGCTGTTCGTCGCGGCCAAGGAGCTCCAGGCCCCGTACGAGCTCGTGCGCCAGGTCGCCGAGGACGGCCGGCTGCCGGTCGTGAACTTCGTCGCGGGCGGGATCTCCACCCCTGCCGATGCCGCGCTCGTGATGCAGCTCGGCGCGGAGGGCGTGTTCGTCGGGTCGGGCATCTTCAAGAGCGAGGATCCCGCCCGGATGGCGAACGCGATCGTCCAGGCGACCACCCACTACCAGGATCCGAAGATCATCGCCGAGGTCAGCAAGGGCCTCGGGGCCCCGATGCGCGGCCTCGCGCTGGAACAGATCCCGGTGGAGGAGCGGCTGGCCGTCCGAGGCTGGTAGGGCGACGCACGGACGTCGCGGAGCCCAGGCCGTGAAGATCGGGGTCCTGGCCCTGCAGGGGGCCTTCGCCGAGCATCTCGCCGTGCTCGACGCGATCGGC
>DASSPG010000095.1:0-5049 GCA_035699725.1 Candidatus Limnocylindrales bacterium
GCACCGGAGCGAGCGGCCTCAAACGGCCGTAAGCGAGGAGCACAGCGGCCAACGCAGCGATCGGCCGGCGAGGCGCGACAGCCAGTGACCGGGGCAAAGAATGAGCGGGGACGCCTGCCCAATCGGCGCCCCCGCTCGGAGGGAGGGAGGATGGAACCCCTGAGGGTTCGGTCCGTCACGAACGCTAGACCGGGCGGGTTCAGCCACAGCCGGGAGTGCGATTAAGAAAGCGACACGGAACCCGGTACCGACGGGCCATCGTCCGGCGCGCATGGCCCGTGCGACAATCCCGGCGATGCATCGCCGCCGCCGGGATTCCGCCCGCGCCCTGACGCGCCCGCTCGCCAGCCTCCTCATCGCCGCCGCGCTGCTGGCGGCCGCGTGTGGCTCGTCGGGCCCGACCGCCTCGCCGTCGGTCCAGCCCCCATCGCCCACCCCGACCGCATCCATCGGCCCGACCGGCTCACCGGCCGCTGACGCCTCCGCCATCTACGCCGCGATCGAGGAGCAGGTCATCGCGATCCGCGGTCTCACGCCGAAGGCCGCCGTCGATCCCCAGATCCTCGATGACGCCGGGATCAGGAAGCTCACCGCCGAGTCGTTCGCGAAGGACAACCCGAAGGAGCTCATCGACGCCAACGAGCGCCTCCTGAAGGCGCTCGGGCTCCTCTCGGGAGATGTCTCCCTCAACGACCTGTACATCGACCTCCTCGGCAGCCAGGTCGCCGGCCTCTACAGCCCCGACGACAAGAAGCTGTACGTCGTCTCCCGTTCCGGCGCGATCGGCGCGGCGGAGAAGTCGGCGTTCTCCCACGAGTTCACCCATGCCCTCCAGGACCAGACCTTCGACCTGAACGGCCTCAAGTTCGACGAAATCGGCCAGAGCGACCGCTCGTTCGGCCGGCTCGCCCTGGTCGAGGGCGACGCGACGCTCGCGATGTCGAACTGGCAGCTCAAGCACCTCACCTCGGCGGAGATCGGAGCGATGATCGCCGGTGCCGGCAACGACGAATCGACCAAGGCCCTCCTGGCGATGCCGGCGATCCTCCGCGAGTCGCTCCTGTTCCCGTACCTCCAGGGCCTGACGTTCGTGCAGGGCTTCCAGATGAGCGGCGGCTGGCCGGCGGTCGATGCGCTGTACGCCGATCCACCGGCCTCGACCGAGCAGATCCTCCATCCCGACAAGTACCGGGCCGGCGAGGGACCGCTGCCGGTCAGCCTGCCGAAGGACCTCGCGGCGTCGCTCGGTGAGGGCTGGAAGCTCGGCCTCGAGGACGCATTCGGCGAGTTCCAGATGGGCGTCTGGCTCCGCAGCAACACGACGCTCGGCGGCGGCGTGGCGAACGATGCCGCAGCGGGCTGGGGCGGCGATCGCGTGGCGGTGCTGAGCGGTCCGAACGGCGCGTGGGGCGTGGTCCTCCGAACGGCCTGGGACACCGACGCCGATGCACAGGCCTTCGAGGCGGCCGCCGCCCCGCTCGTGGACGGTCTCGCGGCGCCGGCCTCGCTCCTGCCGGGCGCCGGCGGGCGGGAGCGGTGGGTGGTGATCGGCTCGGACGAGGCGACGCTCGGCCGGCTGGCGGGCGTCCTCGGCCTCGCGGGCTGAGGACGGGCCCGAGACCCTCCGCTACATCGATTCCGGAGCGGAGATCCCGAGCAGCCCAAGGGCGTTCGCCAGCGTGACCCGGGCCGCCGAGACGAGCGCGAGGCGACCGGCCGACTGCTCCGGCTCGCCCTCGTCGACGACGCGCGCATCGCGATAGAAGGCGTGGAACTGGGTGGCCAGCTCGGTGGCGTACGCCGTCACGCCGTGGGTCTCCTCGGAGGTGGCTGCGTCCTCGATGACCTCCGGGAAGCGCACGATCGCGCGCGCCAGCGCGGCCTCCGGGGCGCCTGCCAACCTGCCCCCGACCGTCGCGGCCGGAGCGAGCCCGACCGACGCGGCCTTGCGCAGGATCGACGCGATCCGGGCGTGGGCGTACTGGACGTAGTACACGGGGTTCTCGGCCGACTGCTTCTTGGCGAGCTCGATGTCGAAGTCGATCCCGGTCGTCGCCGCGCGTGAGCCGAAGAACCAGCGAGCCGCGTCCACACCGACTTCCTCGAGGAGCTCATCGAGCGAGATGAACTCGCCCGCCCGCTTGCTCATCGAGACCTCCTGGCCGTCGCGGATGAAGCGGACCCACGAGTACAGCAGCATCTGGACCGCTTCGCGGTCGTACCCCATCGCCTCGGCGGCGTTCCGGTTGCGCGCGACCGTCCCGTGGTGATCGGCGCCCCAGATGTAGATCAGGTGGTCGAAGCCGCGGCTGAACTTCTCGGTCACGTAGCCGATGTCGGCGGCGAAGTAGGTCGGTCGGCCGTCCGATCGGTAGATGACCCTGTCCTTGTCGTCGCCGAGCGCGGTCGAGCGGAACCAGAGCGCGCCGTCCTGCTCGTAGACGTGCCCGCCCGCCTTGAGGCGCTCGATCGCCCGCTCCACCCAGCCCTCGGCGTGGAGCGAGTCCTCGCTCTTCCAGACATCGAAGTGGACGCCCAGGCGCTCGAGGCTGGCCTCGATGCCTTCCCGGACCCGGCGTGCCGCCCAGCGCCCGACGACATCGGCGGGGTCGGCGCCCGGCGCCCCGGCCGCGTCTTCGACCTCGGCGGGCAGCTCGCGGGCGAGGTCCTCGACGTACGCCCCGTGATAGCCGTCCTCCGGGATCGTCTCGCCCTGCCGGAGTGCCAGCACCGAGGCCCCGAGCTTGCCGACCTGGGCGCCCGAATCATTGAAGTAGTACTCCCGCGTGACGTCCTGGCCGCCGGCCTCCAGGACCCGGCAGAGCAGGTCGCCGACGAACGCGCCACGGGCGTTACCGATCGTCAGCGGACCGGTCGGGTTGGCCGAGACGAACTCGACGTTGATCTTGCGCGGCCGGGCGGCATGCACCCGGCCCCAGGCCGCCGGCTGCGCGAGCACGGCGTCGATCGTCGCCGCGAGCGCGGCATCGGTCAGTCGGAGGTTGAGGAACCCGGGTGGCGCCACGTCGACGGTCGCGATCGGCGACGAGCCGGTTCCGGCGGCGGCCTCGGCGGCGATCTCGGCGGCGATCGCGCGCGCGATCTCGAGTGGCGCCCGGCGGTACGGCCGGGCCAGCTTCATCGCGAGGCTGGCTGCGAGGTCGCCGTGCTCCGGGTTGGCCGGTCGCTCGATGTCGACGCGGGGCAGGGCGTCCGGCGGCACCTCGCCGGGGAGCGCCCCGCTCTCGACGGCGCGCTCCCACGCTCGCGCGACGGCGTCGCGCACCTGCGTCCGAAGTGGAGCCGGCGCCGTGGGGTCGGCCGGGGTGGTCGGGATCGTCACGCGCAGGGAGGCCTCGATCGGGCGGGCCGGATGTCCGGCCGCGGGCTGGTTCGGGTGGGTGGTCATGGTACCGGGTCCGGCGGCCAGGACCGGCGCCGAGGACCCCGTCATCGGTCCGTGGGACCAAGGTCCTGGGACCTTGTTGACTGCTCGCAACGGAATAGGTCGCTGAGCGCGGTGTCCAGTGGTGGAGACCGGTGAGATTGGGTCTAGTCATCCGTAATCCTGACTAGTACCTTTCTCGTCCCGTTGGGTCGTACGATGCCTGAGCTTCCTGCAGGGGAAGGTCCATCAGGGGGACGGAAGTACTGGGCCAGGGGAAAGCGACGGGGACGAGGGCCCGCTTCGGGCACCTCACCGGGGATCCATTCATTCCGTGAGGTCTTATCTATCGTGGGTTCAGCCTCGGGGATCGGGAGGAACAGTCACATGGCATCTCGGGGACTCTGGCACTACATGAGTGCCCGAACGCGGCGGGGCCTGGCCCTGTCGTGGTCGGCGCTCTTCGTACTTTCGCTGCTCCTGCAGTACTTCAGCTTCGCGGTGGCGGCGCAGCCCGCGCTCGCGGCCCACAACGAGGGCATCTTCGAGCTCGACGGCAACGCGCTCGACCAGGCTGCCGCCGGCGCGGACTGGCAGAACGGGGCCGAGGGATCGGCCGATCAGTTCTTCGTCGGCGCGTCCGGCGAGGACCCGGCCAACGACGTCGGGTACTTCACGACCGGCGGCTCCAAGGACGAGAACGACATCCCGAAGTGGGAGATCACCGACAACTCGGTCCCGGACAAGAACGAGCTGCTCGACGCGTACGCGGCCGTCTACCAGTCCGGCGGCGACACCTGGGTCTACTTCGGCGCCGACCGCTTCGACAACGACGGTGACGCCCAGATCGGCTTCTGGTTCTTCCAGAACAACATCGGCATCGCCAACGGCGACTTCACCGGCGTCCATGCGGACGGCGACGTCCTCATCCTGAGCGAGTACACGAACGGCGGCGTCGTCGACCTCGTGTGCGCCTACGAGTGGGACGGCTCCGGTGGCGGCTCGAACATCGCCAACCCCGGCTCCTGCGACCCGGCCACGGCCGGCAGCAACCTGAACCTCGTCGCCGCCGGCGCCGCGTGTGACACGGCCGACGGCACCTACAACATCTGCGCGGTCACCAACGCCGCGGTGTCGACCGCGCCCTGGCCCTTCACCAACAAGGACGGGGCCCACGACTTCGGCGTCGGCCAGTTCTTCGAGGGCGGAATCAACCTCAGCGACATGTTCGGCGGTCAGCCGCCGTGCTTCGGCACGTTCCTGGCCGAGACCCGCTCGTCGCAGGAGACGGACGCCCAGCTGAAGGACTTCGCCCTCGGCAGCCTCAGCACCTGCGTTCCGCCGACGATCGCGACCCAGGTCGACGATGCGACGGCCGACTTCGGCCAGCAGGTCACCGACACCGCGACCCTCAGCGGCTCGCAGGGTCCCGTGACCGGCACCGTCAGCTTCTTCATCTGCACCCCGGCGCAGATCACCGCCGCGGGCTGCCCGACGGGCGGCACCCAGGTTGGCGGCGCGGTCACGATCGTGGCGGGATCCGCCACGTCGGCCGCGTACACGGTCGGGCTGACCGCTGCTGCGGCCGGCACGTACTGCTGGCGGGCGGAGTACACCCCGGCAGCGAGCTCCGACTATCTCGCGGCGACCCACACGAACAACTC
>DASSPG010000096.1:0-24593 GCA_035699725.1 Candidatus Limnocylindrales bacterium
GCCGCCGCTCCCTCCGCCCGATCGGCATCGTCGCCGTCGTCCTCGTCGCCCTCGTCGCGGCCGCCGGTCCGGCCCGCGCCGTCAGCGGCGTCGTGTGGCCCACCCAGAGCCTCGGCGACCGCGGATCCGACGTCCTCGCGATCCAGCGCCTGCTCCGCGCCCGGATCACGGCGGACCCCCCGACCGACCCACCGACGGCACTCCCTCCGGCTGATTCTGTCTTCGGCGCGAGCACGGTGACCGCCGTCCGGGCGTTCCAGCAGTCGCGCGGGATCGCCGTCACCGGCATCGTCGAGACGGTGACCTGGGGCAAGCTGATCGTCGGGCTCCGCGAGGGCCAGACCGGAGAGGCGGTCCGGGCGCTCCAGATGCTGCTCGTCGAGAAGCGCCGCGCGGCGATTGCGGTGGACGGCACGTTCGGCGCCACGACGGCGTCCGCCGTGCGCTCGCTCCAGAAGCACATGGGCCTGACCGTCAACGGGATCGTCGGGACCAGCACCTGGCGGGCGCTCGCGTGGCACTTCGAGCTGCCCCGGTTCAGCTCGACCCAGCTCTGCGACTACTCGGTCGGGAACGGTCCCGCGAACTGGGGAACGGCGATGGCGATCGCGACCACGGAGCTTGCGGGACGGGCAATGGTCAGCGCCGGCTACGGGCGGGTCGCGGTCGGTGACATCTCGTTCGAGCACGGCGGCGACATCCCCGGCCACCTGTCGCACGAGCACGGCCTCGACGTGGACCTTCGCCCGATGCGCCGGGCGAACGACCAGTGCACGTGGGGCACGCGCTGGACGTTCAGCTCGTACGACCGGACCGCCACGCGGGCCCTCATCAAGCGGATCCGGGCCCTGGCCCCGGGCCACATCAAGGTGATCTACTTCAACGACCCGACCCTGATCCGCGAAGGGCTGACCCGCTGGTACAGCGGGCATGACGACCATCTCCACGTCCGCTTCTGCGAGAAGACCCATCCGGTCGCGATCCACGACTGCTGATCGGCCCGCTCGGCGCCGCTGGGTCGCGTGGCCGGTTCGGGTCATAATGGGTGCGTGGCCACCAAGGTTTCCCGGACCGATTCGTCCCTGACCCCTGCCCGGACCCGGAGCCAGTCCCCGTCGAGCTGGGGCCTGGGCGACGGGGCCGCGATCCCGTGGGAGTACGCGCCGGCGCCCGAATCGCGCGACGTCGTCACGCTCAGGGAGCGCTACGGGCTGTTCATCGGCGGCAAGGACGTGGCCGCGTCCGACGGCGCGGTCTTCACGACGGTCAACCCGGCCACCGAGGAACCCCTCGCCGACGTCGCCCGGGCCACGGCCGCGGACATGGACAAGGCGGTGCGCGCCGCGCGCAGCGCCTTCCGCCGATCGTGGGGCACGCTGTCCGGCAAGGAGCGGGCGAAGTACCTGTTCCGGATCGCGCGGATCCTCCAGGAGCGCTCGCGCGAGTTCGCCGTCCTCGAATCGATGGACTCCGGCAAGCCGATCAAGGAATCGCGCGACGTCGACGTGCCCCTGGCCTCGGCCCACTTCTGGTACTACGCGGGCTGGGCGGACAAGCTCGAGTACGCGTTCCCCGGGCGCGTGGCGAAGCCCCTCGGCGTCGCGGCCCAGATCATCCCGTGGAACTTCCCGCTCCTGATGCTGGCCTGGAAGATCGCGCCGGCCCTCGCCGCCGGCAACACGGTCGTCCTCAAGCCCGCCTCCACGACGCCGCTGTCGGCGCTCCTCTTCGCCGACGTCTGCCGCCAGGCGGACCTCCCGCCGGGCGTGGTCAACATCGTCCCGGGCCCGGGCGAGATCGGGATGGCGCTCGTCACCCATCCGGGCGTCGACAAGGTCGCGTTCACCGGGTCCACGGACATCGGCCGGAAGATCTTCAAGGGCGTCGCCGGGACGGACAAGGGCCTGACCCTCGAGCTCGGCGGCAAGGCCGCCAACATCGTCTTCGACGACGCGCCCCTCGACCAGGCCGTCGAGGGGATCGTCAACGGGATCTACTTCAACCAGGGCGAGGTCTGCTGTGCCGGCTCGCGGCTGCTCGCGCAGGAGTCGATCGTCGAGCCGCTGATCGAGAAGCTGAAGGACCGCCTCGCGACGATCCGCGTCGGCGACCCGCTCGACAAGAACACCGACGTCGGCGCGATCAACTCGCGCCAGCAGCTCGAGAAGATCACGGAGCTCGTGGCGGCCGGCCGGGCGGAGGGCGCGGAGATGTACCAGCCCGCCTGCGACCTGCCCGAGCGCGGCTACTTCTTCCGCCCGACCCTCTTCACGAACGTCGCCCAGAGCCACCGGATCGCGCGCGAGGAGATCTTCGGGCCGGTGCTGTCCGTGCTGACGTTCCGGACGCCCGAGGAGGCCGTCGAGAAGGCGAACAACACGCCGTACGGGCTGTCGGCCGGGATCTGGACCGACAAGGGCTCGCGGATCCTCCACATGGTCAAGCGGATGAAGGCCGGCGTCGTGTGGGCCAACACGTTCAACCGGTTCGATCCGACGTCGCCGTTCGGCGGCTACAAGGAGTCGGGGTTCGGCCGCGAGGGCGGGATGCACGGCCTCCACGCCTACGTCCGGCTCGAGGATCGCTGAGCGTGGCCCGCTGATGGCCGCCGATCGGATCGACGTCCGCAAGACGTACAAGCTCTACATCGGCGGCGCCTTCCCGCGCTCCGAGAGCGGTCGCTCCTACGCGATCAGCGCCGCCAACGGAGATCCGCTCGCGAACGCCTGCCGGGCGTCCCGCAAGGACCTCCGGGAGGCCGTCCGTGCCGCACGCAAGGCCTTCCAGCCGTGGGCCGACAAGACCGCGATGAACCGCGGCCAGGTCCTGTACCGGGTCGCCGAGCTGATGGAGGGCCGGCGCGCCCAGTTCGTGGCAGAGGTGGCCGCGGCGGAGGGCCTGCGCGAGGCCAAGGCCGGCTCGATCGTCGATCGCGCGATCGATCGCTGGGTCTGGTACGCCGGCTGGGCCGACAAGATCGCCCAGGTGCTGGGATCGTCGAACCCGGTCGCCGCCCCGTACTTCAACTTCACGATCCCCGAGCCGACCGGGGTCGTCGGGATCGTGGCCCCCGAGCAGAGCAGCCTGCTCGGCCTGGTCTCGCGGCTGGCCCCGCCGCTCGTGGCGGGCAATGCCGTCGTCGTCCTGACCTCCGAGGCGCGACCGCTCCCGGCGATCACCCTCGCGGAGGTCCTCGCGACCTCGGACGTCCCCGGCGGCGTCGTCAACGTCCTGACCGGCGTGAAGGCCGAGCTCGTGCCGTGGCTGGCCGGCCACGTCGACGTGGACGCACTCGACGTCTGGGGCGTGCCGGATGCGCTCCGCACGGACACCGAGTTGACCGCGGCCGACGACATCAAGCGGATCGCGCGCCGCCCGGCCGGCGTGGCCGACGCGAAGTTCGACTGGCTCGACGACCGTGCCGCCGAGCGACCCGAGTGGATCGCGGCGTACCTCGAGATGAAGACCGTCTGGCATCCGATCGGGACCTGAGTCGCCCGCCGGCGCCGCCGACCGCCTGTCACGCCTGGACCGCACCGTCACGAAGCCGGGCCGAGCGCCCCGTCACGCCAGCGAGGGAGTCATGACCGCGATCATCCGGACCGAGAAGCTCACGAAGTCCTACGGCTCGTACCGCGGGATCATCGATGTCGACCTCGAGGTCAGCCAGGGCGAGGTCTTCGGGTTCCTCGGGCCGAACGGGGCCGGCAAGTCGACCACGATCCGGACCCTCCTCGACCTCATCCGCCCGACCTCCGGACGGGCCACCGTGTTCGGCATCGACACCACCGCGGACCCGGTCGCGATCCATCGCCGGGTGGGCTACCTGCCGGGGGAGTTCGACCTGTACGACAAGCTGACCGGTGGCGACACGATCGAGTACTTCGCGAACCTCCGCGGTGGCGTCGACCGAACGTACGCCGCCGAGCTCGTCGAGCGGCTGGACCTCGACCCGTCGCGCAAGTTCCGCGAGTACTCGAAGGGCAACAAGCAGAAGGTCGGCCTCGTGGTCGCCCTCCAGCACCGGCCGGAGCTGCTGATCCTCGACGAGCCCACGTCGGGACTGGATCCGCTGGTCCAGCACACCTTCTTCGACATCGTCGCCGAGGCGCGGCGCGAGGGCCGGACGGTCTTCCTCTCGTCGCACGTGATCAGCGAGGTCGACCGCACCTGCGACCGCGTGGCGATCATCCGCGAGGGGCGCCTCGTCCAGGTCGGGACGCTCGACGCCGTGCGCGATCTTGCCGTCCACCACGTCGAGCTGCACTTCGCCGAGTCCGTGCCGACCGCCCCATTCGAGACCCTGCCGGGGGTCAGCCACGTGGTCGCCGAGGACCGCACGATCCGGCTCCAGGTGGCGGGACCCGTGGGTCCGGTGCTCAAGGCCGCAGCGGGCCATGAGCTCGTGGACGTGGTGAGCCGGGAGCCGAACCTCGAGGAGGTGTTCCTGGCCCAGTACGGCCGCGACGGGGATCGCGCGCCGGCCCCGAGCCTCGCCGGAGGCCCGGCTGATGAGCGCTGACGGCCGCTCGGCGGCCGCTGCCGGCCGCTCTGCAGCCGTGGTCCGCCTCGGCCGCTCGCAGGCATCGCCCGTCGGTCGCGTCGTCGGGCTCGGCAGCCTCTTCGGCAAGACCCTCCGCGACAGCCGCCGGGCGGCCCTGATCGTGGGCGGCGTCCTCGCCCTGATCGCCCTCGCGACCGCCTCCCAGCTCAGCTCGCAGTTCTCGTCCGAGCAGGCGCGGCGCGAGATCGTCGGGTCCGTGTCGCAGATGCCGGCCATCTTCCGCGGCCTCCTGGGCGACCCGATCAATGCGACGACCCTCGGCGGCTACCTCTCGTGGCGGACCTTGAACTCGATGCCGCTGTTCCTCGGGATGTGGTCGATCCTGGCGCTCTCCTCGACGCTCGCCGGCGAGGCCCGGCGGGGCAGCCTGGAGGTCCTGCTCGGGACGCCGCTCAGCCGCCGCTCCATCGCGACCCAGAAGGTCGCTGCCCACCTCGTGGCCGTGGCGATCGCAATGACGATCGCGGCGCTCGGGCTGATCGTCACCGGGGCGACGCTGGGCACGCTGCCCGGTGACGCGATCAGTCCCACGGCGGCATTCGGGCACATGGCGTGGCTGTTCCTCATGACGATCCTGGGCGGGGCGGTCGCGTTCGCGGTCTCGCCGATCGTGTCGCGTTCAGCGGCCGCCGGCATCGGGGCCGTCGTCCTCTTCGGATCGTTCGTCGTGTCCTCGTTCCGAGCGTCGATCCCGGCCTTCGAGCCGCTGTCGCAGGTCTCGTTCTTCCGCCTGACGGACGGCCACCGGCCGCTCGCCGGCGTCACGGACTGGCCCGCGATCGCGCTCCTGGCGGCAGTGATCGCCGGCCTGCTGCTGGTGGGCATCGTCACCTTCGCCCGGCGCGACGTGGGGCGGCCGGTCAGCCTCGCCGTCGGACGGCTCCCGCGGCCGGCGTTCACCCGGCGCGAGCCGTTCGGGCGGATGCTGGGCGATCGCGCGATCGCCGTCGTCGCGTGGGGGATCGGGCTGGGGCTGTACGGAATCGCCGTCGCGGCGTCGAGCGGGTCGTTCGCCGAGCAGCTCAAGTCCATCCCGCGGATCGAGGAGATGATCGCGAGGATCTACCCCGGGGTCGACTTCAGCACCGCCGGCGGCGTCCTCCAGCTCATCTTCTTCTCGTTCGCGACCCTCCTGTTCGCGCTGGCCGGCGCGACGTTCGTCGGCGGCTGGGCCTCGGAGGAGAACGATCGCCGGCTCGACATGGTCCTGTCCGCGCCGGTCTCGAGGGCCGGCTGGGCACTCCGCACGGGCCTCGCGACGTACGTCGCGATCCTCCTGATGACGAGCATCGTGGCCGTCTGCATCGCGGTCGGGGCGTGGCTCGCGGGCAGCCCGGTCACGGCGCCCTTCGCGGGGACGTTCGTGGCCGGGCTGTACGCCATGGCGATCGCCGGAATCGGGCTGGCGGCGGCCGGCGCCTGGCGGCCGGGAACGGCGGCGCTGATCACGGGGCTCGTCGGGATCGCCTTCTACCTGATCGACCTGCTCGGCGCGATCCTGGGGCTCCCGGCTTGGATCACCGACCTCGCCCTGACCAAGCACCTGGGCCAGCCGATGGCCGGGATGTTCGACGTGGCCGGGATCGTGGCCTGCGCCGGCATCGCCGCGGGCGGGCTCGCGGTCGCCGCGATCGGCCTCCAGCGGCGGGACCTGCGCGGCTGACCGATCGCCGCCCCGGCGGCGCGACGAGTCGGGCGAACAGTCACGGAGGGCCTGGTACGGCGGGACGTCTCCGCCGCGAACGAGCACAGGCTCGAGGTGGGCGGCCGGTCCACGCTCGCATCCACCGTCCGACCGGCCCCACTCACCGCGTGAGTCGCCGTACGAGTCCCCGCACGAATGGTTGACCACGTCGTCAGCGGCGTGGCCGAGGCGCGCGGAGCCGCGCCCGCCGCGCACCCCGCCGGTCGGTCGCGCCGGGACCCACGCGGTGAGGGCCTGCGTCACGCCGGCTCCGGAGGCTAGGATCGGGACGTGGACCCCCTCGTCTTCGTGCTGATCGCGGGCGCGGCCGTCCTCCACGTCTCGTGGAACGTCCTGCTCAAGACCGCCGGCGACCCGCTCCTCGCCGCCGCTGTCGGCCTCGCGACCGCCGCCGCGATCCTGAGCCCCATCGCGCTCGTCGCGTGGTTTGCGATCGGCCGGCCGGCCATTCCGCCCGAGACGCTCGTCCTGTCGGTCGTGTCCGGCGCGCTCGAGGCGATCTACTTCGGGTTCCTCGCCGCCGCCTACCGCCGGGGTGACCTGTCGCTCGTGTACCCGCTCGCCCGGGGCTCGGCGCCGCTGCTTGCGGTCGCGATCGGCGTCCTCGTGCTCGGGGAGCGGCTCGGGCTTCTCGGGTTCCTGGGCGTCGCCGCCCTGATCGCGGGGATCCTCGCCCTACAGCGACCGTGGCGCTACCTCCGTGAATCGGGCCGGGAGCACGGCGGCGCCGCGGGCTTCGCGCTCCTGACCGGGGTCACGATCGCCGCGTACTCGGCGGTCGACCGGGTCGGCGTCCGCGGCACCGAGCCGTGGATCTACGCCGCCCTGATCTACGCGAGTGGCACGGTCTTCCTCACGGGCTACCTCTGGGCGTACCGACGGCGCGGCCGGATGTCGGCGCGAGGGAACGCGATCGGCGCCACCGAGCCGGCCACGACGCCCTTCTCGGCGCGGCGAGCCGGGATCGGCGGGTTGATCACGCTGCTCGCCTACCTGTTCATCCTCACCGCGTTCACCGTGGCGCCCCTCACCGCGGTGGCGCCGCTGCGCGAGTCGGCGATCGTGCTCGCGTCGGGCTGGGGCGCGCTCCGCCTGGGCGAGGCCGACGATCGGGCCGACGCCGCGCGCCGGATCGGGGCGGCCGCGCTCGTCGTCCTCGGGGCGCTCCTGCTCGCGTTCGATTGATCCGGCGCGCGGGCATCGTGCGCCGCGGTCCGGCCACGCCGCCACAGCCATGGCACCATCGCCGGATCGAGTCGTCGACCGGAAGGGAGCTCGCCATGATCGTCCGTGTCGCTCTGTGGGTGGTCGCGGCGGTCCTGCTCCTCGGCGGCGTCATCGCGATGCTGGCGGCGCCGGCGGCCGGGCTGGCGGGACCGACCGGGACCGCGCTCTTCTCGGCGGCCGGCGTCGCGTTGACCGTCCTGAGCCTCGTCGTTGCGGCGCTCGCGGCGCGACCGCGCCGGCGCCCGGGCCCCTGAGCGACCCGCCCGCCGTCAGGGTCGGCCCGCGCTCGTCCCGTCGGCCGGCGTCGCCGCCCGCGCCGGGCTCGCCGGCTGGCGAAAGAGGGGCCGCGCCCCCCAGCGCCCGTTCACGAGCGCGATCCCGCCGATGACGAGCGCCGTGCCGAGGATCGTGGTCCACGAGATCGGCTCGCTCAGGACGAGGGCGCCGAGCGCGATGCCGTAGATCGGCAGCAGGTAGGCGACCATCGAGGTCCGCGTGGCGCCCCAGTGCTGGAGGATCCGGAAGTAGGCCAGGTACGCGAGCCCGGAGCCGAGCAGGCCGAGCCACACGACGACGGTGACGGTCTCGAGCGTCCACGCGACGTCCAGCGGCCGCTCGAACGTGAACGCCAGCACCGTGGTGATCAGCAGGCCGAAGAACACCTGGAAGACGGCCGGGATCATCGGCCGGAGGCCATGCACGTTGCGCTTGGCGTAGACGTTGCCGACCGCATAGGCGAAGGTCGAGCCGATCAGGGCGAGCTCACCGACGGCGTCGGCCGAGCCGAGGTCCGCGACGTCGAAGCCGACGAGGACGGCGACGCCGACGAAGCCGACCGCAAGACCGGCGATCCGGGCGATCGTGATCGTCTCGCCCTTGAGGAACAGGGCCGCGATGACGATCACGAAGAGCGGGACGGCGCTGTTGATGACCGAGGCCAGCGACGAATCGACCGCCTGCTCGGCGAACGTGATCAGGCTGAACGGGACCGCGATGTTGATCGCGCCCATGACCGCGAGGTGGCCGTACATCCGGGGCTCGCGTGGCAGGGGCTCGCGGGCGACCGTGACCACCGATGCGAGGAGCGCGAACCCGATCAGCAACCGGAACATGATCAGCGTGAACGGCTGGAGGCCGGCGTCGACGCCGATCTTGATGAACAGGTAGCTGCTGCCCCAGAAGAATCCGAGGGCGAGGAAGACGAGCCAATCGATGCGAGAGCCGCGGGATGCCATGGGACCTCATCATACCGACTGTTTGGCCTAGGACAATGGGCCAAATGACGATGACCGGCCCCCGTCCTCCGACCGGAACACCCGGTCGCGCCCAGGGGTTGCGGAGATCGTCGCTCCGGAACCTGTCGGGGCACGGCATGATTGCCGTCGCGGCAGGCGACGAGGAGGTGGCGTGAGGCTCTGGGGCGGGCGATTCGCGGCGGATGGCGACGGCGACGACGCCGTCGCGGCGTTCGGACGGTCGATCGGCGTCGATGCCGAGCTGGCGATGGACGACCTTGCGGGCTCGATCGCCCACGTCCAGGGCCTGGCCCGGGCCGGCATCCTGGGCCAGGAGGAGGTCGCGACGCTCGTGGCGGGGCTCGAGGACCTGCGGCGCGACGTGGAGGCCGGCGCCCTGCGCTGGGACCCGACGCTCGAGGACGTCCACCTGAACCTCGAGGCGGCATTGACCGAGCGGATCGGGTCGGTGGCGGGCAAGCTCCACACCGGGCGCTCCCGGAACGACCAGGTCGCGACGGACCTCCGGCTCTGGTCGCGCCGCGCGATCGACCGACTGGACGCCGCCCTGCTCGGGTTTGAGGACGCGCTCGTGGGCCTCGCCGAGCGCGACGGCGACGCGATCATGCCCGGCACGACCCACACCCAGCCCGCCCAGCCCGTGCTGCTCGGCCACCACCTCCTCGCCTACGTCGAGATGGCCGAGCGCGACCGTGGGCGCCTGGCCGACGCCAGGCGCCGGCTCAACGTCAGCCCCCTCGGGTCCGGCGCGCTCGCCGGCGCCGGCTATCCCCTGGACCGTGAGGCGACCGCGGCCGCGCTGGGGTTCGACGGCGTGACAGCGAACTCGCTCGACGCGGTCGGCGACCGCGACTTCGTCGTCGAGCTCCTCGCCGGGGTCGCTCTCGGGATGGTCCATCTCAGCCGACTGGCCGAGGAGATCGCCTGGTGGTCGAACCCGCGCTTCGGGTTCGTCCGCGTGGCTGACGCGTACTCGACCGGCAGCTCGATGATGCCGAACAAGCGCAACCCCGATCCGGCCGAGCTGATCCGGGGCCGGAGCGCCGCCGCGATCGGAGCGCTGACCGCGGTGCTCGCCCTGCTCAAGGGCCTGCCGCTCGGCTACCAGCGCGACCTCCAGGAGGACAAGCCGCCGCTGTTCGCTGCCGTCGGGGCGTACGAGGCATCGCTCCGCGTCATCGCCGGGCTCGTCGCCACGGTCGCGATCGACCGCGAGCGGATGGCCGAGGCCGCCGCCGATGGCTACACGACCGCGACGACCCTGGCCGACGGCCTCGTCCGGCGCGGCGTTCCCTTCCGGGCGGCTCATCACGTGGTCGGCGCGCTCGTCGGCCGGGCCGAACGCGAGGGCATTCCTGCGCTGGCCGACGTCCCGGCCGCGGTGCTCGCGGAGCTCCTCGCGTCATCGGACGATTCGGCGGCGCGAGCCCTCGGCGCCGACCGGGAAGCCGCCGCCGAGCTCCTGGCCGGGGCGACCGTCGAGCGCTCCCTCGCCGCGGCCGACGTGATCGGTGGCACGGCCCCCGGGCGCGTCGCCGCCGCGATCGCCGCGGCCCGGGGTCGCCTGGACCAGGCCCGGACCTAGGGTCGCGCAGCCGCCGTCTCGGCATCGACCGCCCGCCATCGGTCGAATTCCCGGACCCTCGTCGGTAGATCGACCGATGACGGGCAGCGCACGCCCGGACAGGATCCATGTCAGGCGCGGCCCGGATCGGGTCGCCGGACAGGGAGGATCGCATGGGCAAGTTCATGGACGTCCATTCCGGGTTTGTCGGGGTGACGGCGCCCCAGCTGCGCGAGGCGCACGACCGCGACCTCGCGATCGAGAACGAGGAGGGCGTCCACTTCGCCCAGGCCTGGCTCGATCCGGTCGCCGGCAAGGTGTTCTGCCTCTCGACCGGTCCGTCGAAGGAAGCGGTCATCCGGATCCACGAGCGGGCGGGCCATCCGACCGCCGAGGTGTACGAGCTCACCGTGGAGGTGGCGTGATGAAGTTGATGCGAGCGGCAGCAGCGGCACTGCTGCTGGTCGGAGCCATCGGCGTCGCGCCGGTGGCCGCCCACGGAACCTGCAGCGACGTCGAGTTCCTCGCGATCGACGTCCATGGCATGCACGTCGTCCGCGACTACGTCATGGGCGGCGGGCTGACCGAGTGGCCGCCGAAGGGCGGCGTGGTCGGTGCGGCGGTCGGCGGCTCCGGCGCCAGCCTGCCGGGCGGCCCCGGACCGGGCTTCCACTTCCCGAACGGCATCGCTCCCGGCGCGTCGTTCTGCACGGACTCGAACTCGCCCGGCTTGCACCTGTAGCAGCCGGAACGTCGACGGCGGTCCTCGTCTCTCCGAGGGCCGCCGTTTCATCATGTGAGCGGGACCGCGGAGCCCGCGCGGCGCGTGGTGGAGCGGTCGACGGGCGACGCGCCGTCAGCGAGGGCCGACGGCGGCGGCCGGCGCCGCTCGCGTGCCCGGCGTCGGCTGTTCCCGCGCGGCGCCGCCGACCGATGCCGCCCAGGCGGCGACCTCCGCCCGGCGTGTGACGCCGAGCTTGGCGAGGATGTGCTCGACGTGCGAGCTGGCGGTCTTCGGGGCGATGTCGAGGCGGTCGGCGATCTGCCCGTTCGTGAGGCCCTCCGCGATCAGTCGCGCGACCTCGAACTCGCGAACGGTGAGCGGCCGCCACGGCTCGTCCTCGATGCCGCGGCCGCGACCCGCCCGGGCAAGGTCCTCGACCCGGGCGAGGATCGGCCCGGACCGGAGCGCGGTCGCCGACGCGCGCGCCTCGCCGAGGATCGTCGCTGCGTCCGCGTGACGGTTCGATCGGGCCAGGCATTGGGCGAGATCGAGCCGGCCCCACGTCGCCTCCCAGATCCGGCCGCGCTCCTCCCAGCCACGAACCGCGCGCTCGAGCGCCTCGCGCGCTCCGACGAGCGATCCGCCCGCCATCCGGATCAGGCCGTCGGCATGCGCCAGCGCCGGGCCCGCGATCGGCTCCCAGCCCGCGAGGTGGTCACGGGCGCGGGCCAGCCAGCGCTCGGCGTCGTCCGGGCGGCGAGCCGACAGCAGGCTTCGCACGCCGGTCACGACGAACGGGATCAGGAGCGCCCGCTCGCTCCTCGTTTCCGCCAGGACGAGACCCTCGTCGCAACGCGCGACCGCCGCGGCCGCATCCCCGGCGAGCAGGTCCGTCTCGGCCAGGCCCCAGAGCGGGGTGAGGAGGAACTGGATCTCGTCGATCCGGCGCCCGGATTCGAGGGACTCGTCCAGCCAGCGTCGGGCTTCCTCGAGGCGGCCGCGGCCGAGCGCCACGAGCCCGATCACGTCGAGCGACCCGATCAGGCCGCGCCGGCAACCGCGATCCACGAGCTCATGGCGCGCCCGCTCGTCGGCTGCGTCCCAGCGTCCGGCAGCCCAGTCGAGGAGCGCCGTCGTCGTCGCCATCATCTGGCGGCAGTGCGATTGCTCGATCGCGTCGGCGTACTGGAGGCCCTCATCGAGCGCGACCGTCGCCGAGCGCTGGTCGAGCACCCGGGCCGCCATCATCGCGAGGTTCCGGAAGCCCGTGACACCGACTCCCTCGTACCCCGCGTCACGGGCCGCCCGCGCCGCCCGCATGCCGTCCCGCAGCCCGCTCTCGTAGCGGCCGGCGGTGATGTCGATCCGGGCCAGCGTCAGCTCGGTCTCGAGGACGGTCTCGCGATCGCCGACGGCTTCGGCCACGGCGCGCGCCTCGCCGGCCACGCGCCGGGCGGCCTCGAGGTCGGAGGCGACGAAGTGATGGTCTGCGCGGGCGCTCAGCGCGAAGGCCCGGAGCCGCTCGCGAGCCTCGGACGGTGGCTGCGACTCGAGCTCGCGGAAGACGCGGTCGGTCAGGTCCCGCTGCTCGGCATGCGGCATGCCATCGCGGGCGGCGAGGACGGACAGTGTGAGCAGGAGCGCCGCCGCGTCGACGGGCCGACCGGCCTGGAGGTACAGCTCGCGCGCCCGCAGCGCGGCCGTCGCGCACTCCTCGTTGTGCTCGATGGCGCCGGCTGCGTCCGCGAACCGCTCGTACAGCGCGGCCTGCTCGTCGATCGGCAGGTCGGGCGGCATGTTGTCGATCGCGCGCCGGTAGAGCTCGTACGCCTCCTGGCGGGCCGAGATCCGGCTGGCGTCGCCGGCCGCGGCAAGGGCCGTGCGGAAGGCCTGCGGGCGCAACCCTGCCCGCTCGTAGTGGCGCGAGGCATGGATGACGCTCTGGTTCTGGAGGGTCATCCCGAACTCGGCCGCCTGGGCGTGGAAGCGCCGCAGCTGGGCCGGAGGCAGGGCGTTGTAGATCGCGTCGCGCAGGAGCTGGTGGCGGAAGTCGTAGTAGCCCTCGTCGACGTAGTTGAAGGGCCGGAGGATGGCGGCATCGACCAGCTCCTCGAGCGTCGGCTCGAGCTCGGCCAGGTGACGGCCGACCATGCCCGCGATCACGTCGGGACTGAAGCAGCGGCCGATCACCGCCCCCGCCCGCGCCACGAGACGAGCCTCGTCGGACAGGCGATCCATCCGGGCGAGCACGGCGTCGCCGATCGTGTCCGGCACGTGGGCGGCGCGGATGCGCCGTCCGTCGAGCGAGTCCTCGGGGTCCAGCGCGCCCAGGAGCTCCTCGATGTGGAGCGGGATCCCGTTCGTCCGCTCGTGGACGGCCTCGACGACGTCGCGCGGGGCCGGCAGCTCGCCGCCGAGGATGAGCGTCGTCGCGACCGCGGTCTGATCGACGGTGAGCGGCTCGAGGCGGACCTCCTCCGCCACCCGCTGGCTCAGCAGGCGCGCCCGCCACTCGCGATGGAGCGTGTCGGGCGGGAACTCGTCCGGTCGGTAGCCCGCGACCAGGAGGAGTGGCTGGTCGGCCGCGTGACGGGCGAGCTCGCCGATGACCTCGAGGCTCAGCTCGTCGGTCCAGTGGAGGTCGTCGAACACGAGCATGGTGGGCCGGTCGATCGCCGAGAGGATCCGGTCGCCGACCTCGCGGACGATCATCCTCCGTGAGCCGAGGGCGTCGCCATCGTGCCGGCCGTCCACCGCGAGGAGGTCCTCCCCGAGGCTTCCCCACTCGTCGCTGCCGCGGAGGCCGGCCGCAAGGTCGCGGATCGAGGCCAGGGGCACGAGGTGGTCCTGGGGGGCCACCATCCCGCCCTCGAACCGGATGCCCGCCGCCTGCGCCTTGTTCAACGTGGCGCGGATCAGGCGCGTCTTGCCGAGCCCGGCCGATCCGGCCAGGAACAGGGTGCGGCCGCGGCCCCGTGCGGTCGCCGCGACGAGCTCGTCGAGCAGGTCGAGGACGTCGTCGCGGCCGACGATCACCGGGCAGAGCACGGAACCCGCGCGCTTCATGGCCGGGAGTGTACGACCACGCCAGCGTGCGATGTCATCGGTCGTTCGACCGATGCCCCGCCGGCAGGGAGATGGTGTTGACCGAGCGCGCCGGCCCGTCGAAGGGTCGTACCATCGGGCCATGCTCCAACCCGAGACGATCCGGACGGCTCCGAAGGCCCTGCTCCACGACCACCTCGACGGCGGCCTCCGCCCCGCGACCCTGATCGACCTGGCCGCCGAGTTCGGCTACGACGGCCTGCCGACGCGCGACGCGGACGAGCTCGCGGCGTGGATCCGGCGCGGCGCCGACCGCAAGTCCCTCGAGCTCTATCTCGAGACGTTCGCCCACACGGTCGGGGTCCTCCAGGAGCGCGACGCGATTGTCCGCGTCGCCGCCGAGTGCGCGGAGGACCTCGCCGCGGATGGCGTCATCTACGCCGAGGTGCGCTACGCCCCGGAGCTGTCGACCGAGCGCGGGCTGAGCCTCGACGAGGTCGTCGAGGCGAATCTCGAAGGCTTCCGGATCGGGATGGAACGGGCGGCCGCGGCCGGCACGCCGATCGTGATGAAGATGCTGGTCACCGCGATGCGCCAGGCGGCGCGGTCGGTCGAGGTGGCCGAGTGCGCGATCCGCTGGCGCGACGCGGGCGTCGTCGGCTTCGACGTGGCCGGTCCGGAGAAGGGCTACCCACCGACCCGCTACCTGGACGCGTTCGATCGGATCCGGCGCGAGAACTTTCACATCACGATCCACGCCGGCGAGTCGTTCGGGCTGCCCTCGATCTGGGAGGCGCTCCAGTTCGCCGGCGCGGAGCGGCTCGGACACGGCGTCCGGATCGTCGACGACATCACCGTCCGCGACGACGGCTCGATCGAGATGGGCCGGCTGGCGACGTTCGTCCGGGATCGGCGGGTCCCGCTCGAGATGTGCCCCACCTCGAACGTCCACACGGGCGCGGCGAACTCCGTCGCCGAGCACCCGATCGACCTCCTGCGCCGGCTCCGCTTCCGGGTCACGCTCAACACGGACAACCGGCTGATGAGCGGCGTGTCGATGTCGTCCGAGTTCGCCGCGCTCGACGCCGCCTTCGGGATCGGCCTCGGCGAGATGGAGTGGCTCACGATCAATGCGCTCAAGAGCGCCTTCGCTCCGTTCGACGAACGCCTGCGCCTGATCAACGAGGTCGTCAAGCCGGGCTACGCCCGACTGCGCGCCGCCGAGAGCCGGGTCGTGGGCGCCGTCGCGGGCGCAGGCGCGGTCGCCGGCAGCGGCGGGTGACCAGCTCGATTCGCCTCGGGATCATCGGCACCGGGCACATCCTCGACCGGTTCCTGCCGGGCGCCGCCCGATCCGCCGCGGTCGAGGTCGTCGCGATCGCGAGCCGCGACGAGGAGCGAGCCCGGCGAACGGCGGCCGACCGCGGGATCGGCCGGGCCCACGGCTCGTACGAGGCGCTCCTCGCCGACGACGACGTGGACGCCGTCTACATCTGCCTCCCCAACGCCCTGCACCACGAGTGGACGATGCGCTCGCTCGAGAAAGGCAAGCACGTCCTGTGCGAGAAGCCCTACTCCACGAGCGGCGCCGAGGTCGATGAGGCTCACGACCTCGCCACGGCGCGTGGGCTCGTCCTGACCGAGGGCTTCATGTGGCGCCACGGCCCCCACGCGCTGCGCTTCGTCGAGGAGCTGCCCCGGATCGGCGAGCTGCGCACCATCCGATCGACCTTCAGCTTCTCGATCAAGTCCGACGCGGACGTCCGGCTGAGTCGGGAGCTGGCGGGCGGATCGCTGATGGATGTCGGCACGTACTGCGTCAGCGCCTCGCGGCTGCTCGCCGGCCGGGAGCCGGCGACGGCGTTCGGCGTGGCCTGGACCGGGCCTTCCGGCGTGGATGAGCAGTTCAGCGGGCTTCTCGACTTCGGGGAGGGCCTGGTCGCCACGCTGACGTCCGGGTTCCGAAGCGACCACTCGGGGATCGAGGCGATCGGCTCCGCGGGCTCGCTGCGTCTCGACGATCCCTTCGCAGGACGCGCCACCTGGTTGCGCGGGTCCGACGGCTTCTCCGTCGAGATCCCGCAGGTCAACCCGTACGAGCTCGAGCTCGACGACTTCGCCGGGGCGATCTCGGGCGAGCACCCGGCTCGGCTTGGCCGCGCCGACGCCCTCGGCCAGGCGCGGGCGCTCGGCGCCCTGTACGAGTCGGCAACGACCGGCCGGGCGACGCCGGTCGGATGACGTCCCGTTCCGGCCGGATCGGCCGGTTCGTGGGAGGGGAGCTCGGGCGCGGGTTCTGGACCCTGTTCTCGGCGTCGTTCTTGGCGAACCTGTCCGACGGGATCTTCCAGGTCGCGCTGCCGCTCCTGGCGGTCAGCCTGACGACCGAGCCCGGGCTCGTGGCCGGGGTGGCCGTGGCCTCGCGCCTGCCGTGGCTCGTGTTCGCCCTGATCGCGGGGGCCCTTGCGGACCGGCTCGATCGGCGGCGGACGATGGTCCTTGTCGATGCCGGCCGGGTGATCCTCCTGGCCGGGCTGACGCTCGCCGTGCTCGCCGACGTGGCCACGATCTGGCTGCTCTATATCGTCGCGTTCGTGCTCGGGTGCTTCGAGACGATGTTCGACACGGCGGCGAGCTCGATGCTCCCGAATGTCGTCGGCAAGGAGCGGGTCGTCGCCGCGAACAGCCGGCTCAACGCGGTCGAGATGACGATGAACACGTTCGTCGGGCCGCCGGTCGGCGGGTTCCTGGCGGGGCTCGCGTTCGCCGCGGCGTTCGGGACCGCCGCGGCGGGGTATGTCGGGGCACTGCTCTGCCTCCTGACGCTGACCGGCTCGTTCCGGGCCGCCCGGGAGGGCCCACCCGCGTCGATCGCGTCCGAGATCCGGGCCGGGATGACCTACCTCTGGGGGCACCGCCTGCTCCGGACGATGGCGTTCGTCGTGGGGCCGATGAACCTCGCCTCGACCGCCGTCTACGCGATCCTCGTCCTGTACGTGGTCGCGCCCGGGCCGCTCGGACTCGACGGGGTGGGGTTCGGCCTGCTGACGACCGCCATCGCGGCGGGCACCGTCGGCGGAACGCTCCTGGCCGGACGGATCGAGAAGGCGATCGGGCGGGCCAACCTGTTCGTCGCGTGCATCGTCTCGCTGCTCGTCATCGACCTGGTCTGGATCGTCATCCCGCAGCCGATCGTGATCGGCGTGGTGCTCGCGCTGGCGAGCTCCGTCGGCGGGGCCTTCAACGTCGTGTTCGGCTCGATCCGCCAGCGGATCGTGCCCAACCACCTGCTCGGCCGGGTGATGGCGTCGTTCCGGGTGATCTCGTGGGGGTCGCTCCCGATCGGGGCCCTGCTCGGCGGGATCCTCGGCCAGGCCTTCGGGCTGACCGCGGTGTTCATCGGGGCGGCCGTGCTCCATCTCTGCCTGCTGCCGTCGCGGCTGATCCTGACGAACGCGTTCATGGCCCAGGTCGAGGCGCACGCCGCGGCCAACGCCGCGAACGAGTCCCGCGCCGCGGCCGACGCCGCGAACGAGTCCCGCGCCGCGAACCTGGTCAACCAGTCACCCCGGGACTCCTAGCGGGATTCGGGACCGACCGCGGCGTTCCGGGGGGTTCCGATCAGCTCTGAGCCCGCGCCGCCGGCGTCCCGCGCTCAGGGGCCCGCCTGGGTCCGGTCCGGCGGGAGCCGATCTCGCGCCGTACCAGTCCCCGCGTGGGTGGTTGGCAAGATCTCCCCGGGTCGGTTCGGTCCTCGACGGAGGCAGCGGCCACAATGACCTGATGGCCGTGTCGCATCGGGCGTTCATCCTCCGCCACACTCGGCTCGTCCCCCTGGACGTTCCGGGCCTCGGCGGAGTGCGTCTCCATCTCGCCGATGAGGCGCTGCCGCTGTGGCACGCGGTCCAGGTGGAGACGGGCGATCCCGACACCGCGTTGCCATACTGGGCCTTCGCGTGGGGCGGCGGCCTGGCCATCGCCCACTACCTGGCCGAGCATCCCGCGGCCGTCGCCGGCCGGCGCGTGCTCGACCTGGCCGCCGGGTCCGGGTTGTGCGCCATCGCCGGGCTCCGGGCCGGGGCCGCCGAGGCGACGGCGGTCGACATCGATGCGTACGCTGCGGCCGCGATCGCGCTGAACGCCCGGGCGAACGGGCTCCGGGTCAGCGTCGTCCGGCGCGACGTCCTCGACGACGAGTCGCCCGACACCGACCTCATCCTCGCCGGAGACTGGGCGTACGAGGCCGGGCTCGCGGCGCGCGTCCTGCCGTGGCTGCGCCGGGCGCGCGACCGCGGGATCGACGTCCTCGTCGGCGACCCGGGCCGGCGCTACCTGCCGGTCGCCGACCTCGAGGAGCTCGCCCGCTACGAGGTCCGCACGACCACCGAGCTCGAGGACCTGGACCTGCGCGAGGGTCGCGTGTACCGCCTGGTCTCGCCGGCCCCGCCGTGATCCGACATCTTCGTCATCCAGTCGTGCGGGGACTCGTACGGCGAGTCGCCGGTCGTCAGCGCCGGGGCGGCGCCGGGACAGCGCCGGTCTGGCGCGGCTTCCTGAGCGTGGCGTCACGCCCCGAGAACGGCCCGCGGGCGACCAACCGATGAAGGAGACGCCGTAGCAGTCCCACGGAGACTGGTTGACCAGGTTGCCTGGGCTCGGGAGCCCGAGCCGCACGGACCCTGAACGGCCCGCGGCGCCCGAGCCGGACCGACCGCGATCAGCCGGCGGGGACCGCCGGCTCCGGATCGGTCACCGTCGTCGGCAGATCGGCGAGGAGCGGATCCGTCCACGTCCACGCCGCGCCGTAGCGCGCGCCCACCGCACCGTGCCGCGCCGCCTCCACCCGCAACGGCAGCCCGAAGATCCCGATGAACCCGACCGCGGCCGCGTGGTCGAACGCGTCGCCCGTGTCGTACGTCGCAAGGTTCTTGTCGTAGAGCGAGAGCGGCGATCGCCGGCCGACCACCACCGCGGACCCGTGATCCAGCCGGACCCGGACCTCCCCCGACACCACACGCTGCGACGACGCCACGTAGCCCCGCAGGTCGCGGTGGAGGGCGCTGAACCACAGCCCGTCATAGGTCAGCTGGGCCAGCTCGTCGGCGACCGTCCGGTTGAACCGGAGCGTGTCCTTGGTGAGCGTCAGCCCCTCCAGGGCGCGGTGCGCCTCGTGGAGGATCGTCGCGGCCGGCGTCTCGTAGATCTCGCGGCTCTTGATCCCCACGAGGCGGTCCTCGACATGGTCGATCCGGCCCACGCCGTGCGCCCCACCCAGGGCGTGCAGCCGATCGACGAGCGCGACCGGGTCCAGCCGCTCGCCGTCGATCGCGACCGGCACCCCACCCTCGAACTCGATCACGATCTCGACCGGCTCGGGCGCCGACGATGGCGCCACCGTCCACTCGTAGGCGTCCGGCGGCGGCGTCACCCACGGGTCTTCGAGAACGCCCGTCTCGCAGGAGCGGCCCCACAGGTTCACGTCGATCGAGTACGGCGAGGCCTTCGTGATCGGGATCTCGATCCCGCGCTCGGCGGCATAGTCGATCTCCTGGTCGCGGGTCAGGCCCATCCCCACCCGCATCGGCGCGACGACCTCGAGCCCCGGATCGAGGGCATGGACCGCGACGTCGAACCGGACCTGGTCATTGCCCTTGCCGGTGCAGCCGTGGGCGACCGCGTCGGCGCCCTCGCGCCGCGCGACCTCGACGAGGAGCTGGGCGATCAACGGCCGCGCCAGCGCCGTGGCCAGGGGATACGCGCCCTGGTAGAGCGCGTTCGCCTGGAGGTGCGGCCAGACGAAGTCGCGCACGAATCGCTCGCGGGCGTCGACCACGTAGGCCCGCGACGCGCCCGCCGAGATCGCGCGCTTCTCGACCCCCTCGCGCAGGGAGCCGCCGCCGACGTCGACGGTCAGGCACACGACCTCGCAGTCGTACTTCTCGCGGAGCCAGGCGACGGCGACGGACGTATCGAGCCCGCCGGAGTAGGCGAGGACGACCTTCTTCATGGGTTCAGGAGCCTCCGAGGGTGGTGGCGAGGATTTCGTCGAAGCGGGTGCGCCAGCGAGCGAGACGGTCCTCGTCGGCGAACAGGACCAGGAGCGTGTTGTCGCCGGCGAGCGTGCCTTCCTGCTCGGTCAGCGACGACTCGTCGATCGCCTGGGCGATGACGCTCGCGGTGCCGGGCGAGCCGGTGATCAGCAGGATGAGCCCGCTCCGGCCGATCGTGACCGGGATGTCGGCGAGGATCCGGCGCAACCGTTCGTCCGAGCGGGGGACGGCGGCCGGCGCCGGGTCGCGGGCGGCGAGGGCCTCCGGCACGACGTAGACGTGACCGCCGAGGCGCGGCGCCTTGACCAGGCCGAGCTCGGCGATGTCGCGGCTGACGGTCGCCTGCGTGACGGCGAACCCGAGCGCCTCGAGGCGATCGGCGAGGTGCTGCTGGCTCGCGATCGACTCGGTCGCCACCAGGTCGCGGATCGTCCGCTGGCGCTCGCGCTTGGAGCCGGGGACGAGCGCGCGCCTGCCCGCGACCCGGCCGGCGGCAGCGACGGGCGAGGCGCTCGCGGCGCTCATCGATGCCGAGCGGCCGCGCACGTCAGGCCGCCCCCACGGCCGACCGACCGGCGGTGATCCGGGTTCCGAACGTCGGGTCGCCGAGGGCTCGTTCGAGGGCGCCCGGTGCCGACGAGTCCGCGATGATCGCCTCCGAGCCCTCCCACGTCAGGGCGGCGAGGGCGGCGCGGATCTTCGGCACCATCCCACCGGCGATGACGCCGCTCGCGATCAGGCTCTCGGCCTCGCCCGCGGTGATCGAGTCGAGCCGCCGCCCGTCGGCGTCGCGGACGCCGTCGACGTCGGTCAGGAGCACGAGCTGGCGGGCGCCGAGCCCGGCCGCGATCCCGGCGGCGGCATCGTCGGCGTTGACATTGCAGACGATGCCCTCCTCGTCGCGCGCGAGCGGCGCCACGACGGGCACCTGGCCGCCGACGAGCACCGCGTCGAGCAGGTCGCGGCGCAGCCCGACCACGTGGGCCACGAGGCCGACGCCCGGCACCCGTTCGCTGACGAGCAGGCCACCGTCCACGCCCGACAGCCCGACCGCGTCGACGCCGAGGTCGCGCAACCCGGCGACGAGCTCGCTGTTCACGACGCCGCGCAGGACCGCCGCCGCGACCTCGAGCGCCGCCTGGTCGGTGACGCGCAGGCCGTTCTCGAACTTCGAGGGGACGCCCATCCGCTCGAGCCACTCGGTGATCCGCTTGCCGCCGCCGTGGACGAGCACGACCGGCCGCTTGCGCGCAACGGCCGCGACCTCGCCCAGCACCTGCGACTGGTCGGCGATCGTCGTGCCGCCCAGCTTCACGACGAGGATCTCTGACATCAGGTCGTGTACTCCGAGTTCTCGATCACGTACGTCTCGGTGAGGTCGCAGCCGAACGCCTCGCCCTGGCCGTCGCCCAGGCCCAGGTCGAGCCGCACGATGAGCTCCGGGCCCTCCATCGCGGCACGCGCGGCTGCGCGGTCGAACTCGACCGGTCCGCCGGCCGAGCCGTCGAACACGAGATGGCCGGCGATCGCGATCCGGAGCGTGTCCGGATCCAGGTGGGCGGCCGTGCCGGCCCGGCCGCGGGCCGCCGCCGCGCTCAGCCCGCCGGCCGCGAGCACCGCCTCGTCGGCGAGGGTCGCGTTGCCGGCCGCGCCGGCGATCCGGCCCCAGTTCGGATCCCGGCCGTGGGCCGCGGCCTTGACGAGCGACGAGGAGATGACCGCCCGGGCGACGGCCCGCGCGTCGGCGTCGTCCGCGGCGCCCGAGACCTGGCACGTGATCAGGGTGGTGGCCCCCTCGCCGTCGGCCGCCTGCTGGCGGGCGAGGTCGCGGGCGACCGCCTCGATCGCCCGTCCCAGCTCGACCGCCTCGCGCGTCCCCGCCCGGACCGGCGCCGCGCCGGCCGCGCCGGACGCGAGCAGGAACACGGTGTCGTTCGTCGAGGTGTCGCCGTCGACGCTGAGCTGGTCCCAGGTCCGGGCGGTCGCCGGCCGGAGCAGGCCGTGGAGCGTCGCCGGGTCGACCGTCGCGTCGGTCAGGACGATCGAGAGCATCGTCGCCATCCGGGGATGGATCATCCCGACGCCCTTGGCGATCCCGGTGACCCGGACGGAGCGGACCGCGAGGCCGTCCTCGTCGGGCAGCGTCAGCGTCGCCGTCGCGGCCTTCGGCACGGAGTCCGTGGTCCGGAGCGCCTCGGCCGCGGCCGCCAGGCCGTCGTCGGTCGGTGCCAGCGTCGGCGCCACGGCGGCGACCCCGGACCGCACGATGTCGAGCGGGAGCCGCGTCCCGATGATCCCGGTCGAGAGGAGGAGCGTCTCGTCCTCCGTGGTCCCGATCGCCGCGGCCAGGACCTCCGCCACGATCGCCTGGTCGGCGTCGCCGGCGGCGCCGGTGGCCGCGTTCGCGCAGCCGCTCGTCGAGATGATTCCGGTGGCCCAGCCGAACCGTCCCTCGCCAGCCGGGTCGGTGGCCGCGAGATGGGCCCGCGACAGGCGGACGGGCGCGGCCGCGAACGCGTTCGGCGTGAAGACCGCGGCCGCGGCCGCCGGGGCCCGGCCGCCATCGGGACCGGGGAGGGTCGCGACGAGGGCCAGGTCCGGGCGACCGGAGGCCTTGATCCCGGCGACGCCGCCGGCGGCGACGAAGCCTCCCGGGATCGCGGCGCGCCGCTCGACCGGCGGGAGATCGGTCGAGAGCGCGGGCAGGGTCGTGGAGGAGGGGGTGAGGGTCATCGGTCCTTCGTGGTTGGCATGCGCTTCGGTGGGGCGCCGGCTACGGCGAGAGGGGGAGCTGCTCGAGTCCGGCGGTCTCGGACAGGCCGTGGACGACGTTGAACGCCTGGATCGCCTGGCCGGCGGCGCCCTTGACGAGGTTGTCGATCACGCCGATGGCGAGGATCCGGCCGGTCCGCTCGTCGTGGTGGACGAAGACCCGGACATGGTTGGACCCGAGGACGTGCTTGGTGGCCGGGGCGGCCGGCACGACGGTCACGAACGGCTCGTCCGCGTAGGCGGAGCGGTACAGCTCGTCGAGCTCTGCCTGGCTGGTGGGGCGGGTCGGGCGGACGTGACCGGCCGACAGGATGCCCCGCGTCATCGGGATCAGGTGGGGCAGGAAGTCGACCCCAGCCGCGCCCGGGTTGGCGGCGCCCGCCGCCGTGCCGAGCGCGGTGAGCTCCTGCTCGATCTCGGCGACGTGGCGGTGGCCGCCGATGCCGTACGCCTTCACGCTCTCGTTGACCTCGGCGAACATCATCTCGGGCTTCGGGTCGCGGCCGGCGCCGGACACGCCGCTCTTCGCGTCGACGACGAGATCGCCGATCAGCCCGCTCCGGGCGAGGGGAGCGAGGGCCAGCAGGGTCGCGGTCGGATAGCAGCCCGGCGCGCCGACGATCGCCCGGGCGCTCGTCCGGAGCGCGGCGAGCTCGGCCCGGTGAAGCTCCGGCAGGCCGTAGACGGCGTCGTCGAGGAGGTCCGGCCGGGGGTGGTCGAAGCCGTACCAACGCGGGTAGTCGGCGGCGGCGCGGAGGCGGAAGTCGGGCCCGAGGTCGATGATCGCGGTGCCGGTCGCAGCGAGCGCCGGGACGAGCCCGGCCGCCGTCCCGTGGGGGAGGGCGAGGAAGACCGCGTCGACCGGCGGCAGGGCGGCGTCCACCGCCAGTCCGGTCCCTGCGAGGTGGGCGTGGGTCACCCCGATCGGCTCCCCGTCGCGATCGCGACCCTGGAGTCCGACGATCTCGACGTGCGGATGGCGCGTCAGCAGCCGGATCAGCTCGGCGCCGACGTAGCCGGTCGCGCCGATGATCCCGACCCGGATCCGGGCGTCGGGCGAGCCCGGCCGGCGGTCCGTCCCGGTCGCGGTCGAGGTCTCGATCCCCGCGCTCACGGGCGCGCCGGCGTGCTCGCGCACGCCTGGTCCCTCGCGGGGGACGGGGTCGGGATCGATCGGATCGGGCGGACGGCGGCCATCACCGCATGACTATACATCGTTCACGCATAGTCATGCAATCCCGAACCGGCCGCGGTGCGACCCTGGCAGGGGTGCGCGCGATATGCTGATTCCGCCCCCAGCAGCCCCAGTAGCCCCAGCAGCAGATTGAGCGCGATGATCTGTTCTCAATGCGGCGGCAGCGCGCCGGATTCGGCCCGGTTCTGTCCCCACTGCGGGACCTCGCTCGAGGCAGCGTGCGCCGCGTGCGGGACCAGCCTCGTCGCCGGCGCGCGCTTCTGTGCCCAGTGCGGCACGCCCGTCGCCGCGAGCGCGACCGGACCCGGCGCCGCACGGCCGGCGGCCGCGGACGGCGATCCGGAGCGGCTCGCCGGGGTCGCCGAGCGCAAGGTCGTCTCGGTGCTCTTCGCCGACCTGGTCGGGTTCACGACGCTGGCCGAGGGCCGCGACCACGAGGCGGTCCGTGAGCTTCTGAGCCGCTATTTCGACCAGTGCCAGGAGATCATCGG
>DASSPG010000097.1:0-2075 GCA_035699725.1 Candidatus Limnocylindrales bacterium
CCGGCGCCACCGGGGCCGTTGAACTTGTACGGGCTGACCTCGATGAGCCGCTGGGTGTTGCCGTGGTACGCGACGTCGACCGTCGTCACATCGGCCCGGCCGGTGGCGGCCCGGGCCAGGCGCAGCGCGAGCTCATTCGCCTCGCTGCCGGAGTTCGTGAAGAAGCAGACCTCGAAGTGGGCCGGCAGCAGCGCGGTCAGCCGCTCGGCGTACCGGACGACGTTCTCGTGGAGGTAGCGGGTATTCGTGTTGAGCGCCCGCATCTGGGCGACGCCCGCGTCGACGACCCGCGGATGGGCGTGCCCCACGTGGGCGACATTGTTCACGCAGTCGAGGTAGGCCCGGCCGGCCGCGTCGTAGAGGTACGCGCCCGCGCCGCGGACGATGTGGAGCGGTGTCCGGTAGCTGAGCGACAGCGACGGACCGAGGCGGCGCCGACGGGCGGCCAGGATCTCGTCGGGCGTCATCGGGGCGGAAGGGCGGCGAGCCGCTCGAGGAGCCTCCAGGCGGGCGCCTCCGACACGGTGAGGTACGGGTCGTCCGGCGCGAGCCGCGACTGGTGTGCGCTCAGCGAGACGCTCGTCGCGAGACGCAGGGCGACCAGGTCGAGGAGGACGGCGGACTCGGCATCGGTCAGCGGCAGGGCCTCCTCGAACCCTGCCCGGACGGTCGCGACGACCGCGAGCGGGTCGGCCGCCCCGAGCGCGGCGTAGGCCGCGGCGACGGCGAGCTCGTTGACGAGGACCGACCAGACGGCGTCGCCGAGGTCGAGCAGGCCGCTGATCGACCGACCGTCGTCGTCCACGAGGACGTTGTGGTCGTTCGCGTCGTTGTGGATGACGCCGTGGCGGAGGTCGGCGAACCGATCCGCCAGCGGCCCGAGGCGGCGCTGCCACGCGGCGAGCAGGGCGGCCCGCTCGGGATCCGTCACCGCGGAGGCGTGGGCGGCCACGACGTCCAGATCCTGCTCGGCGGACCACTGGAACGTCCGATGGGCGGCCGGGTGGTCGAAGCCCACGAGCGCCGCGGCCGTCCGGCCCATGACCCGGCCGAGGTCGGCGAGGAGCTCATCCGGGCGATCGACGGGTGGGATCGTGGCGAGCGGGCGACCGGGCAGCCAGGTCAGGAGCCGGACGAGCATCGGCGCGTCCGGGCTGCCGAGGTCCACCACCTCGCGGCCGTCGCGGCTCGCGACGGGGAGCTGGCACGGGACCCCGGCCGCGGCCAGCCGCTCCATCGCCCGATGCTGGAGGTCGAGAAACGACGGATCCTCGTTTCCGTTCGAGATCTTCAGGACGTATCGGTCGTCGCCGTCGAGCACGACCGCGAAGTTCCGGTCGCGTTCGCTCGGCAGGGAGCGCAGGACCCCGTCGATGCCCCAGTGGCCGCCGAGCAGCCGGGCGGCGGCGTCCGGCTCGATGGACGGCCGGGTCAGGACGGCCCCGACGAGATCGCTCACCCGAGCGACAGGTCGACGAGGCCATCGCCGAGCCGGCGCCGGACCTCGGCCAGGAGTTCGGCGTCGTACGCGACCCGGCGGCTCAGCTCCATCGGCAGCGATCCGGACCCGCTCGGAGCCGGGACGTGGAGCACGACCCGGGTGCCGCCCGGCCGCTCGCGGAGCAGCGTCTTGAACGTCTCCATTGCGAGCACGAGCCGGTCCGACGACCCGCCGCCGAACCGGACGTGGAGGACCTGGTCGGGCTGACTCTCGATCTGGGCCGTCGGGGCGGCGGATGCCTGGGCGGCCCGCGCCCGGGCCTCGTCGGGCAGGGCCGGCTCGTCATCGGGCTCGGCGGCGCCGTTGGCGGTGGCCGCGGCGAAGCCATCGGGCTCGTCGTACGTCGGGATCGGCTCGGCCGGTGCGATCGCCGGCATCGCGCCCGGGGTTGCAGAAGGGACGGTGGCGCCGACCGCGTCCGCCCGAAGCGGGGACACGCGCGGGACGCCGGGCCGGATCTCGTCGATCGCTGCGCGCCCGGGCCCGACGGCGACCAGGTCCGGCGCGACCTCGAGCGCCGTCGCCGGCGAGGGTGGAGCCGCAGGAACCGGTCCCTGCCGGGGCTCGACCGGCC
>DASSPG010000098.1:0-53806 GCA_035699725.1 Candidatus Limnocylindrales bacterium
ATCTGGGTCAGGTCGTTCGTGCCGAAGCTGAAGAAGTCAGCCTCGCGCGCGATCTCGTCGGCGGTCAGGGCGCCGCGCGGGACCTCGATCATCGTCCCGAACTTGTAGTCCGGCTCCACGCCGTGCTTCGCGACGACCGACCGCGCCTCGATCTCGAGCAGCCGACGCGTCTCCGCGAGCTCGTTCACGTGGCCGACGAGCGGGATCATGATCTTGGCGTGGGGATCGCCGCCGGCCTTCTTGCGGGCGATCGAGGCCTCGAGGATCGCGCGGGTCTGGATCCGGACGAAGTCCGGGATCATCAGCCCGAGGCGGCAGCCGCGCAGGCCGAGCATGGGGTTCTGCTCCCGCAGCCGCGAGACCGCGGCCAGGAGCGTCCGGGCCTCGACGAAGGCGGGGTCGTCTTGGGGCGTGCCGGTCGCGTCGAGCCGGGTGACCTGCTCGATCAGCTCCTCGTGGCTCGGCAGGAACTCGTGGAGCGGCGGGTCGATCAGGCGGATGACGACCGGCAGGCCGTCCATCGCCTCGAAGATGCCCTCGAAATCAGCGCGCTGCAGGACCTCGAGCTTGCCCATCGCGGCGTCGAAGCGCTCCACGACCGACGATTCCTCGGCGGTGAGGTGGCCGCCGCCGTCGCGCTTTGCCTTGGCCCGGGTCGCCTCGAACGCGATGAGGATCGCGCCGCGGACGATCTCGAGACGGTCGCCCTCGCGGAACATGTGCTCGGTCCGGCACAGGCCGATCCCGGCGGCTCCGTAGCGGCGGGCCTGGGCGGCCTCCTCGGGCTTGTCGGCGTTCGTCCAGACGCCCATCCGGCGGACCTCGTCCGCCCAGCCGAGGAGGGTCTGGAGCTCGGGCTGGTCCTCGAACCGGGCGGAGACGGTCGGCAGCGCGCCGACGTAGACCCGGCCGGTCGAGCCGTCGAGGCTGATCCAGTCGCCTTCCTTGATCGACGCGCCGGTCGCGTCCGAGCGGGCCTGCTTCGTGTCGGCGTTGACGTGCAGCTCCGAGGACCCGGCGACGCACGGCTTGCCGATCTGGCGGGCCACGACCGCGGCGTGCGAGGTCGCGCCGCCCTTGGCGGTCAGGATCCCCTGGGCGACGGCCATGCCCGGGAAGTCGTCCGGCGAGGTCTCCTCGCGGACGAGGATGACCTTCTCGCCGCGCTCCGCCCAGGCAACCGCGTCGCGGTAGTGGAAGACGGCCTTGCCGACGGCCGCGCCGGGCGAGGCGTTCAGGCCCGCGGCCAGGAGCGTCGCGCTCGTCAGCCCGGCCGGATCGAACTGGTCGCGGAGGAGCTGGTCCACGTGCGCGGGCTCGACCCGGCCGAGCGCCTCCTCCTTCGTGATGATCCCTTCCTGGACCATCTCGAGCGCGATCTTCACGGCCGAGGCGGCGGTCCGCTTGGCGACGCGCGTCTGGAGCATGTAGAGCTTGCCGCGCTCGATCGTGAACTCGAGGTCCTGGACGTCGCGGTAGTGCTTCTCGAGCTGCTGGCCGATCCGGACGAACTCGTCGTATGCCTCGGGCATCTCCTCCTTGAGCGAGGCGATGTCCTTGGGGGTCCGGATCCCGGCGACGACGTCCTCGCCCTGGGCGTTGGTCAGGTACTCGCCCTGGAGCTCGCGCGTGCCGTTGATCGTGTTCCGGGTGAAGGCCACGCCGGTGCCGGAGGTCTCGCCCATGTTGCCGAAGACCATCGTCACGACGTTGACCGCGGTGCCGAGATCGTGGGCGATCTTCTGGCTGTCGCGGTAGACCCGGGCCCGCTCGCCGAACCACGACTCGAACACCGCCTTGATCGCCAGGTCGAGCTGCTCGTACGGGTCGTCCGGGAAGTCGCGGCCGGCCTCCTCGCGGACGATCGCCTTGAACTCGGTCACGAGGTCGCGCAGGGCGTCCGCCGTCAGCTCGGCGTCCGTCGCGGCGCCCGTCGCGCGCTTCTTCGCCTCGAGCGCCTCGTCGAGCCGGCGGCCGTCGACCCGGAGCACGATCCGGCCGAAGAGCTGGACGAACCGGCGGTACGCGTCCCACGCGAAGCGCTCGTCGCCGCTGAGCTTCGCCAGGCCGTCCCGCGTCGCCTCGTTGAGCCCGAGGTTGAGGACCGTATCCATCATCCCGGGCATCGAGAACTTCGCCCCGGAACGGACGCTGACGAGGAGCGGGTTGGCAGGGTCGCCGAAGCCCTTGCCCGAGCGCCGCTCGACCTGCTTCATCGCCGCCAGGACGTCCTCCCAGAGGCCCTCGGGGAGGGTCTCGCCGGCGGCGAAGTAGTCGTTGCAGGCCTCCGTGGTGATCGTGAACCCGGGTGGCGTGGGCAGCCCGGCGATCGTCATCTCGGCGAGACCCGCACCCTTGCCGCCGAGGAGGTCCTTCATCGTGCCGTCGCCCTCGGCCGTGCCCTCGCCCCAGGCATAGATGTAGCGCTTGGCGGCCTGCTGCGGACGGTCGGTCGGGGACGTGGCGGTCGTGGCCATCGGGCGGGCTCCTTCGGGGGCGGCGGCGCGCGTCGGCGACGCAAGGGAGGTCGGGTTCGTCGCCCGGATTGTACCCGCGTGCCCGGATGCGCCCGGGTTGCGGGTCGGTTTCGGTCTTGACAGCCGGGATGACCTGTGCAGAATTCGGTCGATCGACCGATATCGGTCGAACGACCGAACGAAGGAGGTCCCGGGATGGCGTACGAGATCGAGGGCAGGCTCCTCGAGGTCTGCACCTGCAACGTGCTCTGCCCGTGCTGGGTCGGCGAGGATCCCGACGGTGGGACCTGCGAGGGAACGATGGCGTGGGCCGTCGACCAGGGCACGATCGAGGGAACCGATGTCTCCGGCCTGGTGGTCGGCACCACGGTCCACATTCCCGGCAACGTCCTCACCCCGAAGTCGTGGACCGCCGCCTTCTTCGTCGACGAGCGGGCCACGCCCGAGCAGGAGGCCGCCCTGCTCAAGCTCTTCACCGGCCAGCTCGGCGGCGCGATCGCCGACATGGCGGGACTGATCGGCGAGGTCGTGTCGGTCGAGCGCGTGCCGTTCACGTTCACGGTGGAGGGTGGCCGGGGCCGGTTCACGATGGGCACCGCGGTCGAAGCCGAGCTCGCTCCGCTGATCGGCGCGACCGGCAAGTCGACGGTGCTCGCGGAGACGGCGTTCAGCACGATCCCGGGCTCCCCCGCCTACGTCGGCAAGGCATCGACGTACCGGCGCGACGGCACGAAGTACGGCCTCTCGGACGTCGCGCTCCGCGATCACAACGCGATCCAGGGCCACTTCCGCTTCGCGGCCTGAGGCTGACATGGTGGGCATCGGGCGGATCGGCGGACGGATCGGCGGGCGGATCCCCGCCTCGCCGGTCCTCCTTGCCTCGATCGGGTTCCTGGCCGGGGCCGGGTGGCTCAGCCTCTGGGCGTGGGAGCGGTCGCCCGGCGCGCGGTTCCTCCACCATGGCTCCGCGGGCGGCAGCCAGCCCATCCTCGAGACGACCCTGTTCGTGGCCGGCTGGCTCACGATGACCGTGGCGATGATGCTGCCCACGACCGTGCCGCTGCTGGCCACGTTCTCCGGCATGGTGTCGCGACGGCGCGACCACCTGCGCCTCGTCGGGGTGGTCGTCGCCGGCTATCTCGCGACGTGGACGGCCTTCGGCGGCGGGCTCTATATCGCCGACCGGCTCGTCCATCTCGTCGTCGAGGCCACGCCGTGGCTCGCGACCCACCCGCAGATCATCACGGCGGCCGTGCTCGCCACGGCGGGGGCCTACCAGTTCAGCGCGACCAAGTACCGCTGCCTGGACGAGTGCCGCTCGCCGGTGACCTTCGCGATGTCGCGCTGGCGTGGCATGAAGCCGGCCCGCGAGGCCTTCGCCCTCGGCGTGGCCCACGGGATGTTCTGCATCGGCTGCTGCTGGCCGTTGATGGTCGTGATGTTCAGCGTCGGCCTGGGCAGCCTCGCCTGGATGTTCGCGCTCGGCATCGTGATGGCGATCGAGAAGAACGTCCGCGGCGGGCGTCGGCTCGGGCGGCCGCTCGGTGCGGGGCTCCTGCTCGCGGCCCTCGCGACGGTCGCCTGGTGACCGCTCGATCCCGGGCCACGCCCGCGTATCCTCGGTCGATGGACGACGATCCCTCGACGGCCGTCGCCGGGCGTGGGCCCGCGGCGCGCCCGCCCGGCCGCGAGCGCCACGATTCGGCCGATACCCGGATCGCGATCCTCGCCGCGGCGCGAGCGGTCCTCCTCCAGGATGGCTACGCCCGTCTCTCGACGCGGAGCGTGGCCGAGGCCGCCGACGTGCCGCTCAGCCAGATCCACTACCACTTCGGGTCGAAGCAGCAGCTGATCCTGGCCGTGCTCGCGGCGCAGACCGAGCGCCTGCTCGAGCGCCAGGAGGACATGTACGCCGGCCCGGAGCCCCTCTGGGTCCGCTGGCAACGGGCGTGCGACTTCCTCGAGGCGGACCTCGAGTCCGGCTACGTCCGGATCCTCCAGGAGCTGATCGCGGCCGGCTGGTCCGACCCGGAGCTGGCCGCGTCGGTCCGCGAGCAGCTCGGCGGTTGGTTCACCCTGCTGACCGCGGTCGCCCAGCGCACCTCGGACACGATCGGTGGACTCGGCCCGTTCACCCCGGCCGAGGTCGCGGCCCTGATGGGACTGGCGTTCGTCGGCGCGGAGTCGGCCATCCTGCTCGGGATGACCGAGGACCAGCTGCCGACCCGTTCCGCGCTGCGCAAGCTGGGCGAGGTGATCCGCGAGATCGAGACGTCGCGGGCCGTGGGATCGGGAGATGATCGCTGAGGCGCGCAGCGGACCGGTCGTGACCCGGGAGCAGACGCGGGCCCGATACCCGGACGTGTCGGATGTCGTCGAGCGCCCGGACGGCGTCCGGATCGCCTGGGAGCGCTACGGCAGCGGCGAGCCGGCCATCGTCTTCGTCCCGACGTGGTCGATCGTCCACTCCCGGATCTGGAAGGCCCAGATCGCCGACTTCGCCCGGCGCCACCGGGTCATCACCTTCGATGCTCCCGGGAATGGCCGCTCCGACCGACCGCTCGATCCGGCTGCGTACGAGGAGCAGGCGATGGCCGACGACATCTTCCGCGTGCTCGACGCCGCCGGCGTGGAGCGGGCTGTCCTCGTCTGCCTCTCGCGAGCCGCGCAGTGCACGCTCCTCGCGGCCGGCGACCATCCGGAGCGCTTGCTCGCGCTCGCCTTCCTGAACCCCGCCGTCCGCCTGGGCGAGGGGCTCGCAAGCCGGCCCGAGTACTCGTTCGACGACGAGCTCCCCACCGACGCGGGCTGGGCCAAGGAGAACCTCCCCTACTGGCGGCGCGACTTCCGCGGGTATCTCGAGTTCTTCTTCGGCCAGGCGTTCAACGAACCACACTCGACCAAGCAGATCGAGGACGCGGTCGGCTGGGGACTCGAGACGGATCCCGAGACGCTCGCCGCCACGAGGCGCCGACCGTCCGTCCAGCCGCCGGACCTGATCCGCCTGGCCGGCGCCATCCGCTGCCCGACGCTGGTCATCCAGGGGGCAGCGGACCTCATCACCGGCCCGGGCCGTGGCATCGGGCTCGCCGCCGCGATCCCCGGCGCGCGGCTCGTGCTCGTCGAGGGCGGCGGCCACCTCACCGAGTCACGCGACCCGATCCGGGTCAATCTCCTCCTGCGCGAGCTCGTCGCGAGCCTGCCGCCGACCCGGGGAGGGCTCGATGCGGGCGCGTGAGCCGGACGAATCCGGCGTCGCCGTGTCGTCGGACGGCGTCCGGATCGCCTGGGAGTCGTTCGGACGCGGCGCGCCCACGATCGTCCTGCTCCCGTCGGCACCGATCGTCCACTCGCGCCAGTGGAAGGGCCAGGTCCACGATCTCTCGCGTCGTCACCGGGTGATCACGTTCGACGGCCGCGGCAACGGTCGCTCGGACCGGCCCGTGACGCCGGAGGCGTTCGCCGGCGATCGGATCGTCGCCGATGTCCTCGCCGTGCTGGACGCCACGGCCACGCCGGCAGCCGTGCTCGTCGGCCTGTGCGGCGACGGCGTCTGGCCGGCCGTGCAGCTGGCCGTCAGCGAGCCGGCGCGGGTGCTGGGGATCGTGGCGATCTCGGTCGGCGTACCACGCCTCGCCCCGCCCCACCCGTACCGGCTCGGCCATGACTTCGACGCCGAGCTCGAGTCCTACGACGGCTGGGCCAAGATCAACCGCCATCACTGGCGCACCGACTACGCGGACTTCGCCCGGTTCTTCTTCAGCGCGATCGCGACCGAGCCGCACTCCACCAAGGTGATCGACGACTGCGTCGAGTGGGCCCTCGAGGGTTCCGTCGACGCGATGATCGCCGATGCCGAGGCGCCGCCGCCGCCGGAGGCGAATGCGGTCGAGGCGATCTGCCGCGCCGTGCAGTGCCCGATGGTCATCGTCCACGGCGACCGCGATCACTGCCAGCCGATCGCGCGGGCGGAACGCCTGCGCGACCTGACCGGCGCCCCGCTGATCGTCCTGCGCGATGCCGACCACCTCGCGCCCGGACGCCACCCCGTGGCGGTCAACCTGATCATCCGCGACTTCGTCGCGGGCCTGGAGGTCGCCCGATGAGCACCACGACGACCTGGACGCGGGCCCTGTCCCGGCGCCGGCGCGCTCTCTACATCTCGTCGCCGATCGGGCTGGGGCACGCCCAGCGCGACGCCGCGATCGCCTCCGAGCTGCGCCGGCTCCGGCCGGACCTGGAGATCGACTGGCTGGCCCAGCACCCGGTGACGACGGTCCTCGAGGCGCATGGCGAGCGCATCCATCCGCGCAGCGCCGAGCTGGCCAGCGAGTCGGCCCACATCACCGCGGAGTCGCACGACCACGACCTGAACGCCTTCCAGGCGATCCGCCGGATGGACGAGATCCTCGTCGCGAACTTCATGGTCTTCCACGACGCGGTCAGCGAGGGCGAGTACGACCTCGTCATCGGGGACGAGGCCTGGGATGTGGACCACTTCCTCCACGAGAACCCCGAGCTGAAACGCACGGCGTTCGCCTGGATGACCGACTTCGTCGGCTGGCTGCCGATGCCCGACGGCGGGGAGCGCGAGGCGTTCCTGACGGCCGACTACAACGCCGAGATGATCGAGCACGTGGAGCGGTTCCCGCGGATCCGCGATCGGGCGATCTTCGTGGGCGAGCCCGAGGACATCGTGCCCGACACGTTCGGTCCGGGCCTGCCCGCGATCCGCGACTGGACCGAGCAGCACTACGCCTTCTCGGGCTACGTGACCGGGTTCGACCCGACGCCGCTCGTCGAGCGGCGCGAGGAGCTCCGGCGCGAGCTGGGCTTCGCGCCGGACGAGCGGGTCGTCGTCGTCACGGTTGGTGGATCCGGGGTCGGCGGGGCGCTCCTGCGGCGGGTGCTCGCGGCCTACCCCGAGGCAGCTCGTCGCGTCAACGGCCTGCGGATGATCGCGGTCGCTGGGCCGCGGATCGACCCGGCATCGCTCGACGCGCCGGCCGGGGTCGACGTCGTGGGCTACGTGCCGGACCTCTACCGCCACCTCGCGGCGTGCGACCTGGCCGTCGTCCAGGGCGGCCTGACGACGACCATGGAGCTGGCGGCGGCGCGGCGGCCGTTCCTGTACTTCCCGCTGCGCAACCACTTCGAGCAGAACCGCCACGTCCGCCATCGGCTCGACCGGTACCGGGCGGGCCGGTTCATGGACTACGACGCGAGTGACCCGGGGATCATCGCGACCGCGATCGCCGAGGAGATCGACCGTCCGGTCACGTCGCGGGCGGTGGAGTCGGACGGTGCGGCGCGGGCTGCGGCCCTGATCGCGGAGCTCATCTGATCCCGAAGCGGCCCCGATCCGGAACGCCGCTCGACCCCGGAACGGCGCCGCGGCGGGTACCATCGGCTCGTTCACCACAGCCCGAGGGCACCTGCCGACATGACTGAGAACGGCGACAGCCGGATCATCGAGCCGTCCGCCCCGCAGTACAACGCGACCCTCGTCCGGCGGGTCGACGAGACCGACGACCTGGCCTATGTCTGGGTCAAGTTCGACGGCGAGCCCACCCCGTTCGAGCCCGGCCAGTACATGACGATCGGGGTGTTCGCGGACGGCAAGCTGTGGCAGCGCCCGTACTCGGTCGCCTCCGCCCCGCGCGTGGCCGGTGACGAGGGTTACGAGTTCTACGTGCGGCTCGTCCCGATCGAGCGGTTCACCTCGCTCCTGTGGCGGCTGCCGGTCGGACACGGGATGCGGATGATCGGGCCGAAGGGCAAGTTCCTCCTCGAGCACGACGACGAGCGGACCCACGTCTACGTCTCGACCGGGACCGGCATCGCCCCGTTCATCTCGATGGTTCGCGAGACGCAGGCTGCCGGCGCCCCGCGCAGGACGGTCGTGCTCCACGGCTGCTCGTACCAGGATGAGCTCGGCTACCGCCCCGAGCTCGAGGCCTGGGAGCGAGAGGGCACGTATCCGCTGACCTACGTCCCGACGATCTCGCGCCCGGCGGATCCGCGCAACGCGGGCTGGGACGGTCGCACCGGTCGCGTGGAGCATGTCATCGGGAGCGTCTGCGACGATCTGGGGCTCGATCCCGAGCAGACGGTCGTCTACATCTGCGGCAACCCGGACATGATCATCAACGTCGAGCGCGAGCTCATGGCCCGCGACTTCCCCGAGTTCCACGTCAAGAAGGAGCTCTACTGGCCGAAGGGCAAGGACGCGGACGTCCTCGCGGCCAGCGCGTCCGCCGCCAGCCAGCGGTAGGGCCCTCGGCGGCGGGCCCGGGCGGACCCGGTGGGCCCGCCACGAAGTGACATTCGGCCCCGTGTGAAGGGGCACTCTGGTCGGTGGGACGGCTTCACGGACTCCTGCACGATCAGGAAAAGTCCGCACCGAGTGTCAGATGCATCCCGTCGTCGCCCGCGACCAGCTCTCCCCGAACGTCACGCGTCTCATCCTCGAGGCGCCGCGGATCGCCCAGATCCGGCAGCCCGGCCAGTTCGTGATCGTGCGCCTTGGCCCCGGCGCCGAGCGGATCCCGCTGACGATCGCCGACGCGGATCCGGAGCGCGGCACGATCAGCCTCGTGATCCAGTCGATCGGCAAGAGCACGACCGACCTCACCGACCTCCAACCGGGCGACGCGATCAGCGACATCGCGGGTCCGCTCGGCCGTCCGACCGATCTCATCGAGTCGGGCAGGGCGGTCTGCGTGGGTGGCGGCGTCGGGACCGCGGTGATCCTCCCGATCGCCCAGGAGCTCGCCCGCCGCGGGCTGGCGGTGACGAGCATCATCGGCGGGCGATCCCGAGAGTGGGTCATCCTCGAACCTGAGCTCGCCGCGGCGGGGGAGGTCATCCCCTGCACCGATGACGGCAGCTACGGGCGCCCGGGCTTCGTCACCGACGCGCTGCGGGACGTCCTCGCCGGCGGCGGCGTCGCCGCCGTCTACGCCGTCGGGCCCGTCCCGATGATGCGCGCCGTCGCCGCCGTGACCGGGCCGCTCGGGATCCCGACGATCGTCTCGCTCAACCCGATCATGGTCGACGGCACCGGGATGTGCGGCGGCTGCCGCGTGACCATCGCCGGCGTCACCCGCTACGCCTGCGTCGACGGCCCGGAGTTCGACGCCGATCTCGTGGACTTCGGCGAGCTCGCCGACCGCCTGACGACCTACCGCGAGTTCGAGCGGGAGGCCTGCCAGATCGGCCTGCGCCGGCCCCGACCGGCAACGGCGACTCCCCTGCCGAGTGGAGCCGTCCGATGAGCGAGCCCCTCGACACCCCGTCCGGCGCCGCCGCGGAGCGCGCCCCGCTCACCCCGAAGGAGCGGATGGCGATCGATCGGGTGGTGATGCCCGAGCAGGACGCGACCGCGCGGGCCGGCAACTTCCGCGAGGTGAACCTCGGCCTCACGCAGCAGCTCGCGATGCTCGAGGCCGAGCGCTGCCTGCAGTGCCCCAAGCCGTACTGCGTCGACGGCTGCCCGGTCCGGGTCAACATCCCGCGCTTCATCAGGCTGCTTCGCGAAGGCGATCTGCCGGGCGCGGCTGAGTCCCTCCTCGACGACAACGCCCTGCCCTGCGTGACCGGCCGGGTCTGCCCCCAGGAGACCCAGTGCGAAGGTGTCTGCCTCCGCGGAAAGAAGGGCAAGTCGGTCGCGATCGGCAGCCTCGAACGGTTCGTCGCCGACTGGGCCATGAACCATCCCGAGAGCCAGGCCCATGTCCGGCCGGCCCGCAACGGCAGGTCCGTCGCGATCGTCGGCTCGGGGCCGGCCGGGCTGACCGCGGCCGGCGAGCTGGCGAAGGTCGGATACGAGGTGACGATCTTCGAGGCGTTCCACGCCCCGGGCGGGGTGCTCATCTACGGGATTCCCGAGTTCCGCCTGCCCAAGGACATCGTCCAGGCGGAGGTGGACCGGCTGCGCGACGCCGGCGTCCAGATCGAGCCCAACGCGATCATCGGCAAGACGTTCACCCTCGCCGAGCTGCGCGAGCGATTCGACGCGATCTTCGTCGCAGTCGGGGCCGGCCTCCCGGTCTTCATGGATGTGCCGGGCGAGAACCTCAAGGGCGTGTACTCCGCCAACGAGTACCTCACCCGCGTCAACCTGATGGGCGCCTGGAAGCAGGACACGGACACCCCCGTCCTGCACGGCCAGCGGGTCGTCGTGGTCGGCGGCGGCAACGTCGCGATGGACAGCGTCCGGACGGCGCGCCGGCTCGGAGCCGCGGAGGCGACGATCGTCTACCGCCGCGGCGCCGAGGAGCTGCCGGCCCGGGCCGAGGAGGTCCACCACGCCCACGATGAGGGCGTGGTCTTCGAGTTCCTCGCGGCGCCGGTCGAGGTCCTCGGAACGGAGGACCGCTGGGTCCGCGCGATCCGCTGCGAGCGGATGGAGCTCGGCGAGCCGGATGCGTCCGGCCGGCGGCGACCCACGGCGATCCCGGGTTCGGAGTTCGAGATCCCGGCGGACATCGTCGTCGTCGCGATCGGGACGCGCTCCAACCCGCTGCTGACCGCGACGGCGCCGGAGCTGACGATCAACGAGTGGGGCTACATCATCACCGACGAGTTCGGGATGACGAGCATGCCGGGCGTGTTCGCCGGGGGTGACATCGTCCGCGGTGCTGCCACGGTCATCCTCGCCATGGGCGACGGCAAGCGTGCCGCGCGGTCGATCGACGCCTGGCTGAAGGGCGCGTACCCGCCCGTCGCGGCTGAGCTCGCCGGCGCCGGCGAAGCGCGTCGCGCGGCAGCGGTCGCGGCCGACTGACCGTTCCGCTGCCCGCCGCTCAGTCGAACCGCGCGCTGCGGAAGGGCTCGATCGGGAGGTCCGTTGCCCCGTTGACGGCGAGGTCGGCGAGCATCTCGCCGATCAGCGGCGCGAACTTGAACCCGTGGCCCGAGCAGGCCGAGGCGAACGCGACGCCGGACACCTCGGGATGGCGATCCACCACGAACTCATCGTCGGGCGTGTTCGTGTAGAGGCAGACCGTCGAGCTGGTCAACGGCCCATCCGCAGCCGGCATCCGGGCCCGGATGAACCGCCGGATCCGCTCCACGTCCGCGAGCCGCACCTCGCGATCCACGGTCTCCGCCCCGACGACCTCGCCCGAGTGGTGGTGCGACACCTTCAGCCCGAGCTCCGGGTCGTGGGGGAAGCCGTAGAACGTGCCGTCGTCCTCGGTGTCGTACAGCCAGATCGGAAGGCGGCCGACGGCAACGTCGGCGTCCGGAACGGCGGGCGCGAACCAGCAGACGGGCTGGCGCTCGACCGCCAGGGGCAGGTCGAGGTCGGCCACGAGATCCCCGAGCCACGGCCCGGTCGTGAGGATCATCCGCTCGGCGCCCAGCACCGCGCCGTCCGCGAGCACCACCTCCACCCCGCCGCCTGCGACCGGACGCCACTCGATCACCTGCGTTCCGAACCGGAGCTCCGCCCCGGCCCGCTCGGCGACCGCGAGGTGCGCGGCATTGGCGACGTCGGCCCGGAGCACGCCGGCCTGCTCCTCGACCACGCCGACCGTACCGTCCGCCGGGCTGAACGCCGGCCAGCGCCGTCGGATCTCGTCGGCGTCGACCACCTCGTGGCCGAGCGCGTGCGCCCGGGCGGCCGCGCTCGCGCCGGCGACCACGGAGCTGGCGGCAGGCCCCGCGTACAGCCCACCGGTCCGGGTCAGGATCGAGGCCCCGGTCTCGGCCTCCAGCGCCAGCCAGCGGTCCCAGGATCCATGCGCCAGGGGCGCATACGAGGGCCGCTCGTAGTGGGCGATCCGGATGATCCGCGACCGCCCGCCGGACGACCCCCGGGCCTCGCCGCGCCCGAACCGCTCCAGCCCGAGCACCCGCAGCCCGCGCCGGGCGAGCGCCGCGGCCGTCGCGGACCCGTGCGCCCCCAACCCGACGACGATCGCGTCCGCCGACCGGTCGCGCGCCACGCTGTTCCTCAGCCCGCGGGCTGGGCTCGGGCCGCCGCGAGCCGGTCGACGATCAGGCGCTTCACGCCCTCGAGCGGCACCCGCTCCTGCGTCATCGCGTCGCGCTCGCGGATCGTGACGGCGCCATCCTCGAGCGAGTCCACGTCGACGGTGATGCACCACGGCGTCCCGATCTCGTCCTGGCGCCGGTAGAGCTTCCCGATCGCGGCGGTGTCGTCGTAGACGGCCATCATGTCGGTCGCGAGGTCCGCCCGGAGCCGGTGGCACATCTCCACGATCTCCGGCCGCTTCTTGAGGAGCGGCAGGACGGCGACCTTGTACGGCGCGATCTCCGGGTGGAAGCCGAGGACCACCCGCGTCTCGCCGCGGACCTCCTCCTCGCGATAGGCGTCGATCAGGAAGGTGAACGCCGCTCGGTCCGCGCCGGCGGCGGTCTCGACGACCCAGGGCACGAAGTGCTCGTCGGCCGCCTGGTCGAAGTACTCGAGGTTCTCGCCCGACGCCTTGGCGTGCGACCCGAGGTCGAAGTCGCCCCGGTTGTGGACGCCCTCGAGCTCCTTCCATCCGAACGGGAACCGGTACTCGACGTCGATCGCCTTCTTCGCGTAGTGGGCCAGCTCGTCGGCGGCGTGTTCGCGAAAGCGAAGCCGGGCCGGGTTCACCCCGTAGCGCTCGTACCAAGCCTTGCGCTGGGGCAGCCATTCCTCGAACGCGGCGGCGGCGGGCTCGCCGGGCCGGACGAAGTACTGCATCTCCATCTGCTCGAACTCGCGCATCCGGAACACGAAGTTGCCCGGGCTGATCTCGTTCCGGAACGACTTCCCGATCTGGGCGATCCCGAACGGGACCTTCTTGCGCGAGCTCTGCTGGACGTTCTTGAAGTTGACGTACGAGCCCTGGGCGGTCTCGGGCCGGAAGTAGACGATCGAGGCGTCGTCCTGGACCGGGCCCATGTACGTCTGGAACATCAGGTTGAACCGACGCGGGGCCGACAGCGGGCCGGCGTCGTTGGGGCACGTCAGGCCGAGGCGTTGGACGACCGTCGGGTCGAGGAGGTCGGTCGCGCTGAGGCCCTCGGCGCCGGGCAGCTCGTCGAGCCGGTAGCGGCGGCGGCACGTGGCGCACTCGACCAGCGGGTCGGAGAACGATCCGACGTGGCCGGACGTCACCCACACCTGGGGGTGCATGAGGATCCCGGCGTCGAGCCCGACGATGTCGGTCCGCTCCTGGACCATCGCCCGCCACCAGGCGCGCTTGACGTTGTTCTTCAGCTCGACCCCGAGCGGACCGTAGTCCCAGACGGCGTTGATCCCGCCGTAGATCTCGGAGCTGGGGAAGACGAACCCGCGGCGCTTCGAGAGCGACACGATCGTCTCGAGGCTGGCGACGGCGGGCGCGACGTCATCGCGGCTGGTCACGGTCGGGGTGTCGGTCACGGGGGTCTCCTGGGCGACCGGCCTGGCATGGACGGCCGCGGGGTGGGTGAGTCGGGCGATCCTAGCAGAGGGCCCGGTCAGCTCGGCGGCAGCGCCTCGAGCAGCATGCGGATCGCGGAGCCGCCCATGACCGCGGCGATCGTCGCGTCGTCGAGACCTTCGTCGAGGAGCGCGGCCGTCAGCAGGCCCATCCCCGAGATGTCGAACGGCGTCGGGACCGCGCCGTCGAAGTCGGAGCCGAGCCCGACGTGGTCGGCGCCGACGACCGAGACCGCGTGGGCGATCGAGCGCGCGATCGAGGCGGCGTCGTCGCCGCCCGACGCGGTCGGCCAGAACCCGATCCCGACCATGCCGCCGGTTGCCGCGAGCCCGCGCAGCTGGTCGTCGGTCAGGTTGCGTTGGTTGTCGGCGACCGCCCGGACGCCCGTGTGCGAGGCGACGACGGGCCGGCTGGCCGTGGCGAGGACATCGTCGATCGTCGCGGCCGATGCGTGGGCGACATCCACCAGGATCCGCCGCCGCTCCAGCTCGGCGACAAGCTCGCGGCCGGCACCGGTCAGCCCGCCCTTCGCGAGCCCGTGCGCGGAGCCCGCGAAGACGTTGTCGAAGAAGTGCGTCAGGCCGACCATCCGGAACCCGGCGGCGTCGAGCCGCTCGACGTTGGCAAGGTCGCCGTCGAGGGCATGCGCCCCCTCGATCGCGAGGAGACCGGCGACCAACGTGGGATCCGCGGCGCGCCGCTCCAGGAAGGCGTCGAGATCGGCGGCCGTCCGGACCAGCGTCAGCTGGCCGCCCGACGCCGCCGCGAACCCGGCGAGCCGCGCGGCATGATGCTCGGCCCGGGCGAGCCGGCTGCGCCACGTCGCGCGGGGCCAGCCCAGCGCCAGGGCGACGAGCGTGATGTCGTCGGTCCGGTCGTCGTTACGCTCGATGTTCAGATTGCGCGGCACCTTCGTCGCCACCGCGAAGACCTGGAGCGCGGCGTTGCCCTCGACCATCCGCGGGACGTCGACGTGGCCGCGCGTCCCGCGCGTCAGCAGGTCCCGCCCGAACAGGAGGGAGTCCCCGTGGAGGTCGACGACCGTCAGGCGCTCGTGGACGGCGGCCGCTGGGGCCGGCACGACGTACGGCCCGGGATCCGCCACCGCGCACAGCCGCCGTTCCGTTCGGGCGACCAATCGTTCCCCGACCGCGCGTCGCAGGATCGGCCCACCGAGCGCGAGGCCCGTGGCGGCGACGGCGGCCACCGGCAGGGACCGCCGGAGCCCCATCAGGCGCCGGCCTCGGCGGAGACCTCGGCCACGACCTCGTCGGGCAGCTCGACCGACTCGCCCGTGTACGCCGCCGCCTGGAGCGTGAAGAGGTGGGCGTAGCGCCCATCGAGCGCCATCAGCTCCTCGTGCGTCCCCTGCTCGACCAGCCGGCCGTGCTCGAGGAAGAGGATCCGGTCGGCCTGGCGGACGGTCGAGAAACGGTGCGAGATGTAGATCGCGGTCCGGCCGCGGGCGAGCGACCGCAGCCGGGCGAACAGCTCGAACTCCGCCTGGGCGTCGAGGGCCGACGTCGGCTCGTCGAGGAGCAGGATCCGGGCGTCGCGCATGAACGCCCGCCCGAGCGCGATCTTCTGCCACTCCCCGCCCGACAGCTCGACGCCGCCGTCGAACCACTTCCCGAGCGGCGTGTCCCACCCGTCCGGAAGCCGGTCGAGGAGCGAGTCCGCGCCGCCCTTGCGGGCCGCCTCCTCGATCGCCGCACGATCCTCCAGCGACCCGAGCTCGCCGAGGCCGATGTTCTCGGCCGCGCTCGCCTGGTAGGTGACGTAGTCCTGGAACATCCCGCCGATCAGGCGCCGGACCGCCTCGGGCTTCAGGTCGCGGAGGTCGATCCCGTCGAGGCGGATGACCCCCGAGGTGGGGTCGTAGAGGCGGGTCACGAGCTTGATCAGGGTCGACTTCCCCGCCCCATTGCGCCCGACGACCGCCACGGTCTCGCCGGGGGCGATCCGGAACGACACGTCGGCCAGGGCGTCCTCGTCGCGCCCCGGGTAGCGGAAGGTGACCCGGTCGAAGACGAGCTCACCCGGGGTTGCGGCCAGGTCGGTCGGCGCGGCGGCGGGGGTGCCGGCGCTCGTGGCGCGCTCGCCCTCGATCCCGACCGGCGTCGCGAGCAGCTCGAACAGGTCGTTGAGGTACAGGTTGTTCTCGTACATCGAGCCCGCCCCGCCGAGCAGGCCCTGGACCGAGCCCTGGACGGACGACGCGGCGGCCGTGAACAGGGTCAGGTCGCCCAGCGTGAGGCGGCCGGCGATCGCCTGGAGCGCAACGTACAGGTAGGTCAGCGAGCCCGCGAGGGTCGTGATCGTCGACCAGATGAAGCCCGCGAAGTAGCGCGTGACGACGAGCCCGCGCTGGCGGTCCTGGTAGACGCCCGAGAGCTGCCGGAAGCGGTCGATGAAGTACGGCCCGAGACCGAAGAGCTTGACCTCCTTGGCGTACGTGTCGGTCGTGACGAGGGTCGTCAGGTAGTCCATCCGGCGCCGGAGCGGCGAGGCCCACCGGGCGAACGAGTAGCCGCGCCAGCCGTAGCGCGTGTCGGCGATGAAGGCGGGGATGGGCGCCACCAGGGCCACGAGGGCGAGGAGCGGGCTGAGCGCGATCAGCAGGGCGATCATCGACACGAACGCGATGAACGTCTGGATCAGCCCGAACACCCCGCTGACCATGAACAGCGGCCGGCTCGCCGCCCCCTGCTGGGCGCGCCGGAGGAGGTCGTAGGACGTCGAGTCCTCGAAGAACGCGAGGTCGAGCTTCGCGGCGTGGTCCATGACCTGGAGCTGGATCGTGTTCGTGACCCGCTCCTGGAGGAGCTGCTGGCAGACATTGCGGAGCGTGCTGAGGAACGAGGACAGGGCATAGATCGCGAACTGGGCACCGGCGAGGAGGACGACGGTCCCCACGGCGTCGAGCGTGAGCGGACCGAACGTGATCGTGGCAGGCAGGGCGGGATTGGCATTGACGGCGATCGCGCGGACGACCGCATCGATCAGGAGCTTGGCGATGTAGGCGGTGATCGCGGGCACGATCCCGGCGAGGACGGTCGCGACGGCGAGCCCGATGGTCAGCCAGCGGCTGGCCGACCAGACGAGGCGGAGGACGCGCGGCAACGTGCCGGCCAGGGCGCGGACGGCCTCCCGCGCGCGGGCCAGGCGGCCGCGCAGGTCGGTCGGGCCGTCGCCCGGCGGATCGGGGATGTCCGGGTTGCCCGACAGGCCGCTCGAGCGGCCCTCGACGCCGGGACGGAGCTCGCGCCGGAGGCGACTGCCCCGCGGGATGATCGGCGGGTGGTTCAGGCCCGGCCCCCGTTCGCCGACGCCGGTGTCCGGTTGTCGCTCCTGGCCTCGCGGACGTCGTCGGCCATCGCCGCCTCTCGGGCGGCGAGCGTCGCCTCGTGGCGGGCGTGGCGCTCGGCCGCCTCGGGCGTCCGGATCTCGTCGAGGAAGGCGAGCGAGCGGGCGTCGCGCTCCAGGGCGATCCGGAGGAAGTCGCGCAGGGCACTCTCGACCTCGCGCTCCGTCGCGATCGCCAGGCGCAGCCCCGAGATCGCCTCGACGTCCTGGCGCTGGTAGGCCTTGAGCAGCTTCAACGCGTCCAGGCTCAGGCCCGTGCGATCGTGCGGCGGACCCGGACAGCGGTCGCACAGCACGCCACCGAGCGGCGGGACCCACCGGAACCGGCCGTCGGCCTCGAGGACGCGGTCGCACTCGACGCAGCGGTCGACCTCGGGCCGCACGCCGAGCTCGTCGGCCAGGTGCATCTCGTACCAGCGGGCGACGCGCCCGGGCGCCATCCCGGCGTCGAGCAGCTCGTAGGCGCGGCGGAGCAGGGCGTAGACCTGGTCCGCTCCATGGCGCTCCTCGAGCGAGCGGTCCGCGAGCTCGGCCAGGTACCAGGCGGTCGCGGCGCTCTCGAGCGAGTCGCGCAGGTTCAGCCAGGCGTGGCCGACGCTCACCTGGGTCACGACCTCGAACGTCCGGCCGCGGGCGAGGACCACGTTCAGCTCGGCGAACGGCTCGAGGCTCCCGCCGAGACGCGACGTGGGCCGGCGGATGCCCTTGGCGATCGCCTTGAGCTTGCCGCCCGACGGCGTGATCAGGGTCAGGATCCGGTCCGCCTCGCCGTAGTCGAAGCGCGACAGGACGATCGCATCGGTCGAGTATCGGCGCGGGATCGGCACCCTCGGACGGTAGCACTGTTCGCCCCGGAATCCCGATTCATCCGGACGAGGCCGGCCCGCGTATCCCCCGACAGGCGCCGGTGCGGTCGCGTCCCCCGAACCGGCGCCTCTCGTTGCCCCGCAACAGGCTACTTCGGGCTAGCATGATTGTCGGGACTTCGCTACCATGGCCGTGATGTCCACCGTGCAGCCCGTCCTCGACGCCGCCGCCCTGATCGCCGACACCGAGGCGGAGATCCTGCGGATCGTGCGCGATCGCGACCCCTCCACGGTCGGGGTCTACGAGATGGTCCGCTACCACCTCGGCCTGGATGGAAGCGGTGCCTCGGCCGGCAAGCGGATGCGGCCGCTGCTCGGGCTCCTCGCCTACGCTTCGATCGCCGGCGACTACCGGCCGGCCCTGCCGGGCGCCGCGGCGGTCGAGCTCGGCCACAACTTCAGCCTCGTCCACGACGACATCGAGGACGGCGACCGCGAGCGCCGCCACCGGCCGACGGTCTGGGCGCTCCACGGCGTCGCCCAGGCGATCAACACCGGCGACATGCTGTTCAGCCTGAGCCGGATGGCGCTCCATCGGCTGACGGACCTCGGCTTCTCGGACGCCAAGGTCCTCCGCCTGATGCGCCTCTACGACGAGACGTGCGTCGCGCTGTGCGAGGGCCAGTACATCGACATCGCGACCTCCGAGGCGGACGATGTGATGTCGGTCGAGCTGTACTTCGACATGATCGGGCGCAAGACCGCCGCGCTGATCGCCGCCTCGATCGAGGCGGGGGCGCTGCTCGCGACCGACGACGACGAGGTGATCGCCCGCTACCGCGGCTTCGGCTGGGCGCTCGGGCTCGCCTTCCAGCTCAACGACGACCTGCTGGGCATCTGGGGCGCCGAGCAGGCGACGGGCAAGAAGCCCAGCGACATCGCGCGGCGCAAGAAGACGCTGCCGGTGATCTACGCCTTCGAGCACGCCGGGCCCGAGGACCGCGAGCGCCTGATGACGCTGTACGGCAACGGCGGCCCGACGGCCGACGACGTCGCCGAGATCATCGCGATCCTCGAACGGACGGGCGCCCACGACTTCACCCGGGCCGAGGCCCGCCGCCGCCGCGACGAGGCCCTCGCCGAGCTCGACGCGGCGGGCGTCGTCGACCCCGACGCCCGGGCTCGCCTCGAGGAGATCATCGTCTCGGTGATCGCCGCCTGATCAGGCCCGGCCGGTGGCACCGGTCGGCTGGGCGGCCAACGCCCGCTCCACGATCGAGGCCAGCGCCTCGATGAACCGGGGCATCGTGTTGAGCGACTCGATCCGCGCGAATCGCAGGCCGGCCGCCTCGGCCTGCTCGCGAGCGCCGATGTCGATGTCGTACAGGATCTCGAGGTGGTCCGCGAGGAACTGGACGGGTGCGACGACAACCGAGCCGTGGCCCTCGCGGGCGAGGATCGGCATGAGGTCCGCGAAGTCCGGGGTCATCCACTCGCCCGGCTCGTGGCCGGCGCTCTGCCAGCAGAACCGCCACCGCGTCTCGTCCAGGCCGGCGGCCGTGGCGACGGCGGTCGCGGTCGCGGTCAGCTGGTCGAGGTAGTCGGGCTCGCGGTCGGCGACATGGCGGGGCAGGCTGTGGGCGGTCAGGAGGACCGGGGCCGCCGCCTCGCCGTCCGGAAGACGGTCGAGCGCCTCTCGGATGCGCGTCGCGAGCGCCTCCACGAACCCCGGCTCCTCGTGCCAGGCGCCGACCGGCACGATCTCCGGGGCCGCGAGGCCGTCCTCAGCGAGCGTCGTGAGCGCCGCGTCCACCGCCCGCCCGTAGCCGCCCATGATCAGCGGCGAGTACTGCGGCGAGAGCACGATCGTGGCGACCCGCTCGGCGCCGGCGCCGGCCAGCTCGCGCAGGGCGTCCTCGATCGTCGGGGCCGAGAAGCGCATGGCCGGCCGAGCCAGCACCCGGCCGCCGAGGGCCGCCTCGACGGCGGCCGCCTGGGCCGAGGTGATCGCGACGAGCGGCGAGCCCCCGATCACCCGGTAGCGACGGACGAACTCCGCGGTCGTCTCCTCGTCGGCCGGTCGTCCGCCGCGGACCGCGGCGAGGTAGCGCGGCACGTCGTCGAGCGAGGTCGGCGAGCCGTAGGTCATCAGCAGGGCGCCGAAGCGCGGGGTGGTCATCGAGGTCCTCCGACGAGGGCGACTCCGGCATCGCCAGGCGGCGCGGCCGGCAGCGGGCGTCGCGTCGCGTCATGAACGTGGCGGGCCAGCTCCGCCAGGAGTGCCGGGTCCGTGCCGGGCGGCGCCGCGTGGCCGAGGTTGAACACGTGGCCCGGCCGGCCCGCGGCCTCCGCGAGGACCTCGTCGGCGCCGTCGAGGACGGCCCGGCGGCCGCCGAGCAGGCGGGCCGGATCGAGGTTGCCCTGGACCGCCCGGTCCGGCCCGAGGCGAGCCCATGCGTCCGCGAGGGAGATCCGGTGGTCGAGGCCGATGACGTCGCCACCGGCCGTGGCCAGCCGCTCGAGGAGCGCCCCCGTCCCCGTCCCGAAGTGGATCGTCGGGGCATCCTGGACCGCACCGAGGACGCGCGCCGAGTGCCGGGCGACCCGGCCGTCGTAATCGGACGGAGCCAGCCCACCGACCCATGAGTCGAACATCTGGATCGCGCCGGCGCCGGCCGCGACCTGGGCCACGGCGAACTCGGCGACGGCCTCGGCGAGCCGCGCCAGCAGCCGCTCGAACGCCGCGGGCTCGGCGAACATGAAGCCGCGGGCGAGATGGAAGTCGCGCGACGGACGGCCCTCGATCAGGTAGCACGCGAGGGTGAACGGCGCGCCGACGATCCCGATGACCGCCGCGCGCCCGCCGAGGGTCCGATCCACGATCCCGATCGCCTCGAGGATGAACCGCAGGTCCGTCCCCGCGTCGATCGGGTGGAGCCGGTCGACGTCGGCCGGCGTCCGGATCGGCCGCTCGATGATCGGCCCGATCTCCGGGTCGAGGCGCATCTCCACCCCCATCGCCGCCGCCGGCAGGAGGATGTCGGCGAACATCACCGCCGCGTCGACGCCGTACGCGTCGACCGGCAGGAGCGAGACCTCGGCGTTGAGCTCCGGCGTCCGGGCGATGACCGCGATCTCGTGGGCGCGCCGGATCTCGAGGTAGCGCGGGATCGCGCCGCCGGCCTGGCGCATGAACCAGACCGGGGTGGCGTCGACGGGCTCGCGCCGGCAGGCGGCCAGGAAGCGCTCGCGGCCGGTCATCGGGCGGGCGCACCGGCCGCGACGGCTCGATCGAGCCGCGTCCGGCGATCGGTCTCGTCGTGGACGAGGTCGACGAGCCGGCGGAGGTGATCCGGGTCGGTCGCCGGCAGGACGCCGTGGCCGAGGTTGAAGACGTGGCCCGGCCGCCCGGCGGCCTCGGCGAGGATCCCTCGAGCGGCCCTCACGACGCCGTCCCACGGCCCGAGCAGGAGCCACGGATCGAGGTTGCCCTGGACCGCGCGATCCTCCCCGGCCCGGCTCCAGCCATCGGCCAGGCCGATCCGCCAGTCCAGCCCGATGACGTCCCCGCCGGCGGCGGCCTGGTCCGGCAGCAGGCCCGCGGTGTCCGTCCCGAAGTGGATCGCCGGCACGCCCAGCCCGGCGACGGCGCGGAAGAGGCGGCGCATCTGGGGCGCGACGAACCGGCGATAGTCGGCCGGGCTGAGCAGCCCGACCCACGAGTCGAACAGCTGGACCGCCTGGACGCCCGCCTCCACCTGGGCGGTGAGGTAGTCGATCGCGAGGTCGGTGAGACGGCGGAGGAGGTCGTCGGCCAGCGCCGGCTCCGCGTGGAGCAGCCCGCGGAGCGTCGGCGCGTCGCGCGCGGCCCGGCCCTCGACGAGGTACGACGCGAGCGTGAAGGGCGCTCCCGCGAAGCCGATCAGGGGCACCGGCGAGGTCGCCCGGATCATGCGGATCGCGTCGAGCAGGCCGGCGACCGCGTCGCGGTCGAACGGGCCGATCCGCGCCGCACCGGCGGCCGTCCGGATCGGGTCGGCGATCACCGGGCCCACTCCGTCCACGATCTCGACCGCGACGCCCGCGCCCGGCAGCGGGGTCGTGATATCGGCGAACAGGATCGCGGCATCCACCCCGAGCCGCTCGACCGGCTGGAGCGTCACCTCGGCGCACAGCGCCGCGTCGCGGGTGATCTGCACGAGGCTCGCCCGCTTGCGGATCTCGCGGTACTCGGGCAGCGACCGACCGGCCTGGCGCATGAACCACACGGGCGTCACGTCGGTGGGCTCGCGACGGCAGGCGCGCAGGAACCGCTCGGCGCGGAGGACTTCGGTCATGGCGCCGCCGCGGCGGCGAAACCGATCCGTGCCGCCTCCACGATCCGTGCCAGCTCCCCGTCCGTGTGCGCCGCCGACAGGAACCACGCCTCGAACTGCGACGGCGGCGCGTGGATCCCGGCCAGGCGCGATGCACCGTGGAACCGCGCGAACGCGGCCGTGTCCGACGCGCGCGCCGTCGCGTGGTCGACGGGCAGGTCGTCGCGGAAGAACACCGTCAGCAACGACCCCACGCGGCCGATCGCGACCGGCACGCCAGCTTCGTCGGCGGCCCCCGTCAGGGCGGCCTCGAGCGAGCCGCCGAGCCGCTCGAGCTCGGCGTACAGGTCGTCGTCGAGCGCCTCGAGGGTCGCCGCGCCGGCGGCCATCGCGATCGGGTGGCCGGCCAGCGTCCCGGCCTGGTACACCGGGCCGGACGGCGCGACGAGGTCCATCAGGTCGGCCCGCCCGCCATACGCCCCGATCGGCAGGCCGCCCCCGATGATCTTGCCGAGGACCGTCAGGTCCGGCCGGACGCCCGAGCGCGCCTGGGCCCCGCCATGGGCGACCCGGAAGCCGGTGATCACCTCGTCGAACACGAGGACGATCCCCTCGCGCGCGGTCAGCGCCCGGAGGCCCTCGAGGAAGCCACGGGCCGGCGCCACGACCCCCATGTTCGCCGCGACCGGCTCCACGATGATCGCCGCGATCCGCTCGCGGTGCTCCGCGACGATGGCGCGCACCGCGCCGAGGTCGTTGTACGGCGCGACGAGGGTCTCGCCCGCCACCGCGCGGGTCACCCCGGCCGAGCCCGGCAGGCTGAGGGTCGCCAGCCCGGAGCCGGCCTCGGCGAGCAGGCCGTCGCTGTGGCCGTGGTAGCCGCCGTCGAACTTGAGCACGAGATCGCGCCCGGTCGCCGCCCGGGCGACGCGCAGGGCGCTCATCGCCGCCTCGGTCCCGGACGTCGTGAAGCGAAGCCGCTCGATCGACGGCATCGCGGCCCGAATCGCCTCGCCGAGGCGGACCTCGGCCGCGGTCGTGACACCGAACGGGCCGCCGTCGAGCGCCGCGGTCGCGATCGCGGTGGCGACGCGCCGGTCCGCATGGCCGAGGATCAGCGGTCCGTACGCCCCGACGAGATCCACGTACGTCCGGCCGTCGGCGTCCCGGACGAGCGGCCCCTCCCCCGCCACGATCTCGGGCGGCTCGTCACCGACCGCCCGGTACGCCCGGACGGGGCTGTTCACGCCGCCCGGGAAGAGGTCCGCGGCTCGCGCGCCGACCTCGCCGGGGGCGAGTCCGTCCAGCCAGACGGGCACCAGCTCCTCGACCGTCATGGCGCTGCCTCGCCGCCGTCCGGACCCGCGCCGAGCAGCGCCAGGATCTCGCGGATCGGGCGCTGGATCCCGGTCAGGATCGGGGTGTCGTTGACCGTGGAGCGGCGGCTGTCGCTGCCGCGCAGCTCGCGAACCAGGTCGCCGAACGCGGGCAGGTCGTCCATCTCGTAGGCGACGACGAAGTCCTGGTCGTCGAGCCCGAAGGAGTACGCGAGAAGCTGGCGGACCTGCGGGTACCCCCGCCCGATCCGCATGTGCTCGTTCATGATCCCCTGGCGCGCCTCGCGCCCGAGGAGGTACCAGTCGGTCGACTTCGTGAACGGGTAGACGACGAGGTAGCGGCCGCGCTCGCCGTCGAACGCGGACTGCTCCTGGCTCGAGGCCTTCGCCACGTACTGCGAGGCGTTGACGAGGCCGAGGAAGCTCCGCCGGACCGTCAGCCAGCGCCCGAGGCCGGTCCGGAGATCGGCGGCGGCCGCCTCCTCGAGGACGTCGAGCGTGTCGCCGAGACGCCAGACGAGGAGATCGACGCCGGGCTCGAGCCCGACCATCGAGTAGACGAACGTCCGGAGGCCGGGCCGGCCGGCCTCGACCGAGCAGGCATAGGCGTCGGCGTCGGCGCGGCGCTCGGCGTCGGGCAGGCGGCGCCAGGCGGGATCGAGGCCGAGGGCGAGGGCCTGGACGTAGGGCCGGGCGGCCGGGGCCGCCGGGGCGGCCGGGGCCGCGGAGTGGTCCGTCATCGGTTCGCCTCCGGCTCGGCCAGCCAGCGCGCGGCATCGGCGGCGAGGTAGGTCAGGATCACGTCGGCCCCGGCCCGCGCGATCGCGGTCAGCTGCTCGAGGGCGACCCGGCGCCGGTCGATCCAGCCCTTCTCGGCGGCGGCCTCGATCATCGCCAGCTCGCCCGAGACCTGGTACGCGGCGAGCGGCAGGTCGGTCCGGGCGCGGACACGGGCGAGGATGTCGAGCGAGGTGATCGCGGGCTTGACCATCAGGGCGTCGGCACCCTCGGCCTCGTCCAGGGCCAGCTCCCGGAGCGCCTCGCGACCGTTTGCGGGGTCCATCTGGTAGCTCCGTCGGTCCCCGAAGGCGGGCGTGGAGTCGGCGGCGTCGCGGAATGGTCCGTACAGGCCCGAGGCGTGCTTGGCGGCATAGGCGAGGATCGCGATGTCCACGAACCCGCTCGTGTCGAGGCCGGACCGGATGGCGGCCACCTGCCCGTCGAGCATCGCCGAGGGGGCGACGACGTCGGCGCCCGCAGCCGCATAGGCCACGGCAGCCTCGGTGAGTCGGTCCAGCGACGGATCGTTCGCGATGCGCTGGCCCTCGAGGACGCCGCAGTGGCCGTGACTCGTGTACTCGCACAGGCAGACGTCGGCGAGGAGGGCGAGCGGCAGGTCGGCCTCACGCAGGGCGCGCAACGCGGACGGGACCGGGCCGTCCGGATCGGCTGCCGCCGCGCCGAGCGCGTCCTTCCCGTCGGGGATGCCGAACAGGATCACCCCGCCCACGCCGAGTTCGGCAAGATCCCGCCCGATCCCGACCGCGACGTCCGGGCTGACCCGGGCCTGGCCGGGCATCGAGGCGATCGGCTCGCGCCGGTCGCGTCCGGGCACGACGAACAGCGGCGCGACGAGCATCGCCGGATGGAGACGGGTCTCGCGGACGAGGGCGCGCAGGGCGGGCGTGCGGCGCAGGCGGCGGGTCCGCCCGAACGCGGGCAGGGGCTGCTGGGCGGTCGCGGCGCCGGTGGCGACGTCGCGTGCCACGTCCGGGCGGGGAACGAGCAGGGTCACGGGATGGGCCTCCGATCGGCGAATGGCGGAAGGGACTGGATGGCATCGAAGAGCGCGTCGTCGTCGGGCCGGGCGGCCTCGGCGGCGAGTCGCAGGCCGGCCGCCCGGACGGCGTCCGAGGTGGTCGGCCCGATCGAGACGACCGGGGTCGCGCGCAGGGACGTGTCGCCGGCCAGCCGGACGAGACCCCGGACAGCCGAGCCCGAGGCGACGACGACTCCGGCCAGCTCCGGATCGGCGAGCGCGCGCGCGAGCGGCTCGCCCGATGCCGTCGGCGCCTCGACGGTCCGATAGATCGCGACCTCCTCGACCGTGGCGCCGGCGTCGCCGAGGGTGTCCGGCAGGTCGCGCCCTGCGGCGTCGGCGCGGGCGAGGACCACGCGGCTCCCCGCCAGCTCGGTCGTGCCCGCGAGGGCGACGGCGAGCGCCGTTCCGGTCGACTCGGCCGGGACGAGGTCCACGCGCTGGCCGGCTTGCTCGAGAACGGCGGCGGTGGCCTCGCCGACGGCGGCCAGCCGTGGGGCCGGCGGGGTCCGTTGCGCCAGGACCTCGGCGACGATCCGCGCACCCACTGGACTCGTCACGACGAGCCAGTCGGCGCCATCGAGGCGCTCCGCCAGGAATTCGATCGCGCCCGCGTCCGCTTCGGTCTCGACCGTCGGCACGACGTGGACCCCGATCCCGGCGGCGCGCAGCCGGGCTGCGAGCCCGTCCGACCGGCCGGACGGACGCGTCAGCAACACGGTCACGCCGGCACCGCGACGCGGCCGAGCGCGCGACCGGTGTCCGTGGCGAGCCGCGCCCAGTCAGGCGCCGATGCCGATCGGCGCACTCGTCGGAGGTGGGCGCCATCCGGGTCGACCGCTCCCGCACGGAGGTCGATCGTCCCGCCGCGCACGGTCGCGAGCGCCCCGACCGGGGCACGGCAGCCGCCACCGGTCGTCTCGAGGACCCGCCGCTCCGTCCGGACCGCAACGTGGGTCGGGGCGTGATCCAGTCCGGCGACCAGCGCGGCGACCCCGTCGTCATCGCGACGGACCTCGACGGCGAGCGCCCCCTGGCCCGGCGCCGGCGGGACGAGGTCCGGCGACAGGACGGCCGAGATCCGGTCGGCGCGGCCGAGCCGGGCGAGTCCCGCGACCGCGAGCACGAGGGCGTCGGCCTCGCGGCGATCCAGGCGGGCCAGGCGCGTGTCGACGTTGCCGTGGAGCGGGATGACCCGGAGGTCCGGCCGGGCGGCGCGCAGGAACCCGGCCCGGCGCGGGCTGTCGGTGCCGACGGTCGCGCCTCGCGCGAGGGCGGCCAGCGGATCCCCGGACTCGCCCGCCGCGGCTGCGCCGGGATGCAGGACGAGCGCGTCGCGCGGGTCGGCGCGCTCGGGCATGGCGGCGATCACCAGCCCGGCGACCTCCTCGATCGGAACGTCCTTGGCACTGTGGACCGCGAGATCGATCTCCCCGCCGAGCAGGGCGTCGCGCAGGGATGTCACGAACCAGCCCTCACCCCAGGTCGTGTCGGCGGGCCGGCGGTCGCCCGTGGTCACGATCTCGACGAGCTCGACCTCGACGCCGAGCGCGGCCAGCGCCTCCGCGACCAGCCCGGACTGCGTCCGGGCGAGGAGCGAGCCACGCGTCCCGAGCCGGAGCCGGCCGATCGACCTCATCGGTCGAACAGCCGCCGGGCGGCGGCCGCGGCGGACCCGTCGGGATCGGCGCCCAGTCGCGCGACCGGCTCGTGGAGCAGGCGCGCCACGAGCTGGCTCGAGAACTGCTCGACCACGGCCCGCCGGCGCGGATCGAGGTCGAGCCGGCGGAGCAGGGTCGCCGTGTCGGCCGCCCGGCGCCGCTCCGCGTCATCCAGGAGCCGGCGCAGGACGGGCACGGAGTCGCGGGCGGCGAGCCAGCGCTCGTAACCGTCAACCGCGGCGCCGACGACGCGCTCGGCGCGGAGCCGGTAGGCGCCGTCGGCCGGCCCGACCCGTTCCGTCGCGAGGAGCTCGTCGATCCCGACGTGGCGCCGGCCGAGCGTCCGACGGACCGCGTCGGACAGGGCCGGCGGCGCGGAGAGGTCGACGACGGGTGGATGCAACGTGGTGCTCGAGGCGTCGACGTCCCAGGCGCCGGCGAGCGCGATGACGATCGCATCGAAGTCGCCGGCCGAGCGTGCCGCGTCCTCGAGCGACAGGACCGGCCGCCCCGCGACGTCCGAGCGCCGGCTCGCGACCTCCACGGTCAGCCCGCGGGTCACCGCCTCGCGCGCCACGAGGCCGCCCATGGCCCCGGCCCCCACGACGAGCAGCCGCGCGTCCGGCACGAGCGCCAGCCGATCCAGGGCGAGCGTCGCGATCGTGCGCCGCGTGGCGCCACCCGCCCGGCTGCGCCGCCCGACCCGGATCGCGGTCTCGACAAGGCGTCCCAGCTCCGGCGCCAGCGGGCCCTCGGTCCGAGCAGCCACGAGGGCCACGCGGATCTGGTGGAGGACCTGCCCCTCCCCGACGATCGCACTCTCGAGCCCGGCCGCGAGTCGCAGGAGGTGCTCGATCGCGGCTCGCCCATCGAACACGTCGAGCTCCGGCCAGCGCGCTCGGAGCCCCGTGAGCTCGGGCGCCGGTCCGCAGCCGTACCACTCGACCCGCTGGCAGGTCGAGATCAGGAACCGCGTCGCGGTGCGATCCGGCAGCGCCGCGAGAACGGCGCCGCGCGCGTCCTCGTCGAGCACCCCGGCGCGGGCGACGAGCACCCACGGGGTCGCGGGCGGGGCCTCGAGCCCGGTCGCCCCGAACGTCGTCCCAGCCGCTGCCTCCTCGAGGAGCGTCACGATCCGCCGCGCCGGCGGCGAGCCCGGCCGTCCGGCCCGCCGCCCAGCGTGTGCCCGGTCATCGTCGCGATCAGGAGGCTGTCGAGCGCGGCGTCGGCATCGCCCAGGAGGGCGGTCGCCTGGCGCGTGTCGAACCCGCGCTGGCGCGACACCCGGCCCAGCTCGGCCACGAACGGGCCGCGGAACTGGAGGAAGCCGGACACGGCCTGGTTGAGGGTGGCCCCGCGCGCCGCCGCCGCCCGCCCGTAGTCGGCCGCCAGGCGCGAGGCCTCCTGGAGCTTGAGGGCGCGGAGGCGGGTCTCGGTCGCGTCGAGGTGCTCGAGAAGCGTCGTCACGAGGGCGCGACCCCGCTCCCGGAACGCAAGTCGCTCGTCCTCCGACAGCGCGGCGAGCCAGCGCTCCTCGGCGGCCGGCGCGACCCGCGACCGGCGGGGTCGGTACGCCCGGGCGAGCCGCTCCGGCGTGGCGCCGGCCCGGCCGAGCGTCGGCCGGCGCAACGCGCCCGACGGGAGCATCCCGCGCAGGGCGGAGCGAGAGAAGCGGCGGTGGCCGCCGGGAGTCGTGAAGACCGTGACCCGGCCGTCGTCGGCCCAGCGTCGGAGCGTCCCGGGCGCGATCCCGAGCAGCTCGCTCGCCTCGCCGAGGCTCAGCCAATCGGCGGCGTCATCGTGGGGTCGTCGTGCGGGAGCCACGCAAACCTCATCAAATCTGACCGAAGTTTGCGCATACTACACTCGTCTACCGGTCGCCGTCCTCGTCGGGGCGCGGCTCGCCGTCATCGTCGACCCGGCGCCGGACGACCAGGACCTTGCCGACGCGGCGGCCGTCCGTCGTCTCGACCGTCAGCTGGAGCCCGTCGACCTCGACGACGTCGCCCGGCGACGGAACGCCGCCGATCCGGTGGTAGATCAGCCCGCCGACCGTGTCGTACTCGTCCTCGTCGTCGAGCCCCAGCTCGGTGTCGAACAGCTCGGCGAGGTCGTCCACGTCGGCCCGGCCGTCGACCCGCGCCTCGTCCTCGGACAGCCGGACGACCATCGGCTCCTCGGTGTCGTACTCGTCCTGGATCTCGCCGACGATCTCCTCGAGAAGGTCCTCGATCGTGACCAGGCCGGCCGTGCCGCCGTACTCGTCGAGGATGATCGCGATGTGGACCTTGCGGCGCTGGAACTCGTGGAGGAGATCGTCGATCGTCATCGACTCGGGCACGAAGACCGGGGTCCGGAGGAGCGCGCGGAGCGCCGGCCGCGGTCCGGACGACGCCTTCAGGATCGGCAGGAGGTCCTTGGCGTAGAGGATCCCGACGACCTCGTCGATCGACTCCTCGTAGACCGGAATGCGGCTGTGGCCCTCCTCGACCACCTTGTCGATCGCCTCCTCGAGCGTGGCCGAGGCGGCCAGGGCGACGATCGCGATTCGCGGGACCATGACCTCGTGGGCGCGGCGAGAACCGAGCTCGATGATCGAGTTGATCATCTGCTCCTCCTCGGCCTCGAGGATCCCCTGCTCCCCACCGCGCTCGACGAGGAGCTTGAGCTCCTCCGTGCTGATCTGGTTCTGGTCGACGTCGCGGACCCCGAGGAGGCGGTTCACGCCGTTCGTGACCTGGGTCAGGGCCCACACGATCGGGCGCAGCACGCGGCCCATGACGTCGACCAGGCCGGACAGGAGGAGGGCGTATCGCTCGGGATGGGCGAGGGCGAGCGTCTTGGGAACGAGCTCGCCGAAGACGATCGTCACGAAGCTCAGGAGGGCGGTCACGACGAGCAGCGCGATCGCACCGGCATACGAGGCGATCGCCGGGATCTCCCTGAGCGCGCCCTCGAGCTGGACCGTGAGGCTGACGCCGGCGAAGGCCGCGGCGAGGAACCCGACGAACGTGATCCCGAGCTGGATGACCGCGAGGAATCGTCCCGGCTGGGCGATCAGCTGGCGGACCCGCACGGCGCCCCGCTTGCCTTCCTCGGCGAGCTGGTCGATCCGCGTCCGGCGGACGGTCACGAGCGCGATCTCGGCCGCGACGAAGACCGCGTTGAGCAGGATCAGGATGACGATGACGAGGAGTTCGCCGACGTCCATCAGGCGCTTCCGTCCGCGCTGCCGCCGTCGGCGCCGGAGGTGCCGGCGGAGTCGGTCTCGCGGTCCACGCGGGAGCCCTTCGGGTCACGCATCCGGGCCGGCATCCCGACCGCGAGCTTGCCGGCCGGGACATCGCGGGTCACGACCGCGCCCGCGCCCGTCTTCGCGTCGTCGCCGATCGTGATCGGCGCGCGGAGCATCGTGTCGACGCCCAGGAAGACGCGCTCACCGATCGTCGTCCGGTGCTTCTTCGTCCCGTCGAAGTTGGCGGTGATCGTACCCGCGCCGACGTTGGTGCCATCACCCAGCTCCGCGTCGCCGAGATAGCTCATGTGGTGCTGCTTCACGCCCCGCCCGAGCCGGGTGTTCTTCAGCTCGGCGAAGTTGCCGACCTCGGCATCCGGTCCGACGTGCGATCCCGGCCGGAGATGGCTCATCGGGCCGATCCGGGCGCCGTCCTCGACGACGGAGCGCTCCACGATCGAGGCCCAGACGAGGCAGCCGGCACCGATCGTGCTGTCGACGATCTGGGAGCCGGCGCCGATCGTGGTGCCGGTTCCGACGGCGGTGGCGCCCTTGAGGATGACGTTCGGCTCGAGAGTGACGTCCTCGGCGAGGGTCACCGAGGCGTCGAGGTAGACCGTGGACGGGTCGCGCATCGTCACGCCGGCCCGCATGTGGGCGCCGTTGATCCGGGTCCGGAGGTCCCACTCGGCCTGGGCGAGCTCGGCCCGGTCGTTGATCCCGGTCAGGCGCCCGTCGTCCTCGACGGTCAGGGCGACGACCAGGCGGCCGTCGGCCCGGGCGAGCTCGACGAGCTCGGTCAGGTACAGCTCGCCGGTCCTGGGCGAGGGGTTGAGCGACCCGATCCGGCCGCGCAGCCAGGCGGCCTCGAACACGTACAGCCCGGAGTTGACCTCGTTGACCGCGAGCTCCTCGTCGGTCGCGTCCTTGCGCTCGACGATTCGCTCGACCGTGCCCGCCTCGTCGCGGATCACCCGGCCCAGGTGGGCCGGATCGATCGCGTCGACCGCCACGAGCGCGATCGCCGCCTCGTCGAGCCGGCGCTCCTCGAGGAGCTCGGTCAGGAGGGCGGCTTCGAGGAGGGGCGCGTCGCCGGTGAGGACGAGGATCTCGTCGACCTCGTCGGGGAGGGCCGCGAGGGCGGCCGCGATCGCGTCGCCGGTGCCACGCGGCTCGGCCTGGAGGGCGTAGTCGACGCTGTCGCCGAGGGCCCCGCGCACCGCGGCGGTGGCCGGGCTCGTGACCACGAGCGGGCGCCGTCCGGTCGCCTCGCGGCCGGCGTCGACGACGTAGGCGACCATCGGCCGGCCGGCCAGCTCGTGGAGGAGCTTCGGGGTCTGCGACTTCATGCGCGTCCCGAGGCCGGCCGCCATGACGACAGCCGCGACCCGCGGAGCGGCGCCGGGACTTGGAGGGTTCACGAAGGGCGACGCGAGCGAGCGAGGGTCGGGGAGGGCGGATTCCCGACGCGGTCAGGGCCCGGCGCGTGTCGAAGTGTGGATGTCATCGAAGGGTGGCGCGATGGTATGGGCGGCCCGTCGCGTCGTCAACCGAGCGGCTGTCGCGCATCCGCCGCCGATCGCTGCGTTGGCCCCTGTGGTCGTCGCTCCGGACGTGCCATCGGACCGTGGCCCAGGGGGCTTCGCCTCGCTCCCGGGATGGGCCCGCTCGGTCCGGCCCTCGATGCCGCATTGCGCTCGACCACGTCCAAGCGCCGATCGCAGACGCGTCCGAGCGCGCCCGCCATCCGGGCCGCCATCGGGGCCGCCATCCGGGCCGCCATCGGGGCCGCCATCGGGGCCGCCATCGGTCGCGGGGCGACCGAACGAGTGAACGAGCCCGACTGCGGTGGCGCTCCGGGCTCGTTCCGGGCTGGGGGCGACCGAATCAGGGGTCGAGCCGGCATTCCTTCACCCGTTCGGTCGTCGGGCGACCGAACCGGCCCGGGCGGGCGACCGAACCGAGAGCGGGCTCGGGCGTGGGCGCGGTCAGGCGCGGACGCGGTCAGGCGCGGACGCGATCAGGCGCGGACGCAGCGGTCAGGCGCGGCGGGCGATCGCCTCGATCTCAACCCGTCCGTCCTTCGGCAGACCGCCGACCCCGATCGTCGAGCGGGCCGGTGGCGGCTCGGGCATGAACTTCGCGTAGACGGCGTTGACCGCGGCGAAGTCGGCGACGTCGGCCAGGAAGATCGTCGTCTTCACCACGTCGTCGAAGCTGAGGCCCGCGGCATCGAGGACCGACTGGAGGTTGCGCAGGGCACGCTCGGCCTGGGCCTCGACGCCGTCGGCCAGCTCGCCGGTCGTCGGGTCGAGCCCGAGCTGGCCCGAGCAGAACACGAGCTCACCGCTCCGGATGCCCTGGCTGTACGGGCCGATGGCGGCGGGGGCGCCGTTCGTCTGGATGGCCTGGCGGGTCATGGATCCCTCCTGTCGTCGTCGCTGGCGGCGGGGGTGGTGAGCATCGTGGTCGCGGCGACGAACGGCGGCCCGTCGCCGGGGGCGGCGATGAACCCGGTCCCGACGGCCGCCCGGACCGAGGCCGCTGCGAGATCCGCGTCGTCGAGCGAAGGATAGAGCGCCCACAGGGTCGGGCCGGAGCCGGACAGGCCGATCGGGCGGGCGAGGAGGCGCATCAACGCCCGGCGGAACCCGACGAGCCCGTCGACGACGCTGGCGGCCGCCGGGAGGAGGTCGTTGGCAGCCGCGAGGACGCCGGCCCGCTCGAGGAGCTGGCGCGCCCCGATCCCGGACCCGACCTCCGCCGCGAAGTGCTCCGAGCTGCGCGCCGCCACGCCGGGCTGGCTCATCGCGCCGCCGGCCCACGCGGCGAACACCGCCGCGGTGTGAGTTGCGACGGCCGGCGTGACGAGGAGGATCCCGGGCTCGGACTCGCCCGGTGCCAGGCGCAGGCCCCGGAGCGGCGTCACGCGCTCGCCGCGCCCCTCCACGAGGGCGGTCCCGCCGGACAGGAAGAACGGGACGTCGCTGCCGATCGAGGCCGCCAGCGCCACCATCTCGTCGGCGCCGAGCAGGTCATGCACGGACCATGCCTCGAGCGCGCCGTCGATCGCGGCGGCGGCGTCGCTGCTCCCACCGGCCAGGCCGGCGGCGACCGGGATGCGCTTCTCGAGGCGGACCGCGAGCCCCGAGGGCGGGCTAGCGAGATGGCCGCGGATCGCCCGGCGAGTGGCCGCGAGGGCACGCAGGACGAGGTTGTCGGCGTCCGGACCGGCGTCGAAGCCCTCGACGCGGAGGGAGTCCGGTGCGCCGGGGGTCGGGTCCGGGGCGAGGCTGAGGCGATCGGCGAGGGCGAGCGGGACCATGACCGAGTGGAGGGCGTGGAAGCCGTCCGGTCGGTGGCCGACGATCGCCAGGGTGAGGTTCAGCTTGGCCGGAGCGAGACGGACGACCGGGGTCACGCGGCGGCCGGCGTCGGGCGTCACGGCGCCGGCTCCGGCTGGGGTGGATCGCCGGACTCGGGCGCAGCGGCAGGCTCGGGCCCGGGCTCCAAGTCGTCGCCCATCCGCCGGCCGCGACGATCCGGTCCGATCTCGCCGAAGGCCTCGAGCAGGGCCAGCCACTCCCCCACCGCGACCGTCTGCGGTCGACGATCCGGGGCGATCCCGGCGGCATCGAGCGCGGCCGCGACCCGGGCCGGCTCCACGGGGAGCTGCCGCGCCAGCACGTTGTGGAGCATCTTCCGGCGCTCCCGGAACGACGCCTGGACCAGGCGCCACAGCGCGTCCTCGGCCTCCGGGCTCGCCAGCCGGTCGTCGGCCGGGTACGGCTCGACGACGATCACCGCCGAGCGCACGGCGGGCTCCGGCTCGAATGCCTCGGGCGGGACCTCGAACGCGATCCGGACCCGGGCGTGGTACTGGACGAAGACCGAGAGATAGCTCATCCCGCCGGGCGGCGCCGCGATCCGCTCTGCGACTTCGCGCTGGACCATCAGGACCAGCCGCTCCGGGCGGGGGGTCTCACCGAGGAGCCGGTGCAGGATCGGGCTGGTGATGTGGTACGGCAGGTTGGCGACCACGTCGTACGGCGCCGGGACGACCGTGGTCAGGTCGAGGTCGAGCGCGTCGCCGTCGATCAGGCGGAGCGCCCCACCGTCGAGCTCGGTCGCGAACCGGTCCCGGAGGAAGGCGGCCAGGCCGCGATCGAGCTCCACGGCGGTGACCTCGGCGCCGGCCTCGAGCAGGCCGGCGGTCAGGAAGCCGAGCCCCGGTCCGATCTCGAGGATCCGCCGACCGGGCGCCGGAGCCGCCTCGGCGAGGATCGCCTCGAGGACCTCCGGATCGGCGAGGAAGTTCTGGCTGAGCGCGTGGCGCGCGCGCAGCCCGGCATCCTTGAGCGTGCGCCGGACGGCGGCCGGATCGACCCGGACGGTCATCGTCGGGCCAGCGGGAGCGACGGGCTGGCATCGAGGGCGAGATGGGACCGCTCGCCGGCGGCGAACCGTCGCGCTCCCGCGGCGCCGATCATCGCCCCGTTGTCGGTGCACAGGGCCGGTCGCGGCACGATCAGCGGCAGGCCACGCGCCTCCGCGTCGCCGGCCAGCCTCGTCCGCAGCGCGCTGTTCGCCGCGACCCCACCACCGAGGACGATCGAGCGTGCCCCGGCCTCCTCGGCCGCCCGGATCGTCTTGGCCACGAGCACGTCGACGACCGCGTCCTGGAACCCCCACGCCAGCTCGGCGACGGCTGCATCGGACAGTCGCGCGTCCGGCTCCTCCTCGGCCGCCCGGCCGGTCGGCAGTCCCTCGTCCGCGCGAGCCTCGTCGATCGTCCGGCGGGCGGCCGTCTTCAGGCCGCTGAAGCTGAAGTCGTAGGAGTCGCCGAGCCACGCCCGCGGGAACGCGGCGTCGTGGCGAACGGCCGCGTCCGCCGCGCGCGACACCGCCGGTCCGCCCGGGTACGGCAGCCCGAGCAGCCGCCCGACCTTGTCGAACGCCTCGCCCGCGGCGTCGTCCACGGTCTGGCCGAGCAGCCGGTACTGCAGGTGATCACGCATCTCGACGAGGAACGTGTGGCCGCCCGACACGATCAGGGCCACGAGCGGGAAGATCGGCTGCTCGCGATCGTCGTCGCCCGGGTCGGTCAACCAGGCCGCGTACAGGTGGCCCTCGAGATGGTTGACGCCGACGAGCGGCCGGTCGTGGACCCAGGCGAGGGTCTTCGCGAAGTTGATCCCGACCAGGAGCGAGCCGGCGAGGCCCGGACCATGGGTCACCGCGACCGCATCGACCTCCGGGATGGTGACCCCGGCGTCGGCGAGGGCCTGGTCGAGGACCGGCACGATCCAGCGCAGGTGAGCGCGTGCGGCGACCTCGGGCACGATCCCGCCGGTCCCGGCGTGGAGCGCAGTCTGGCTGGCCACGACGTTCGACAGGATCCGGCGACCGTCGGCGATCACCGCGATCCCGGTCTCGTCGCACGACGACTCGATCGCGAGGACCAGGGACCCGTCGCCGGCGCGGGCGGCCGTCATCGGGCGCTCCCGGGGGGCTCGGTCCCCCCGGCCGGACCGGCGCCCGGTGGCTCGTTCGGGCCTTCGGGCTCGTCCGGCTCGAACGGGCCGCTGGGTGCCGGCGCGTCGTCGAGCGCGGTCCGGAGGCGCTCGATCCGGGCGACGAGCGTCGGCGCGTCAAGCGGCTCGGTCGTCATGATCAGCGCGTCCTCGTGGTTGTCGCTGTAGTAGCGCGGCCGGAGCCCGACCGGCCGGAACCCGTACTTCTCGTACAGTCGCCGCGCCGCGAGGTTGGAGAGGCGGACCTCGAGCGTCGCCTCGCGGGCATGACGGTCGCGGGCCAGGTCGAGGAACGCGATCAGCAGCCGCTCGCCGATCCGTTGGCGGCGCCAGGCGGGGTGGACGGCGAACGTCGTGATGTGGGCCTCGTCGACCATCAGCCACATCCCGCCGTACGCCACGATCCGCCCATCGGCCCGGGCGACCAGGTAGGAGGCGAGCCGGTTCGTCGTGAGCTCGCTGCGGTAGGCGTTGGGTGGCCAGGGCGTCGTGAAGCTGGCCTGCTCGATCCGCTGGATCTCGTCGAGGTCCTCGAGCCGCATCGCCTCGATGACGACCCTCACGGGCGGTCGCGCGACCATGCCACCTCCCCGCTCTCGGACCGCACGCCGCGGGGCAGGCTGACGTATTCGGGCACGAGCCGGGCGAGGTCGTCGACGTCGCCCGCGGCCACGCGCCCCGCGCCGAGCCGGGCGAGGGCCGCGCCGAACCCGGAGCGGGCCGCGTCGCCGCGGGCGAGTGCGTCGTCCGGCGCCCGCCCCGCCAGATCGAGGGCGACGAGGACGTCGTCCGGGCCCAGCTCGGGCTCGGAGCCGCCGGGCAGGAGGAGTGGCGCCTGTCCGGTCCGGATCGCGTGACGGTCGTTGGGCCCGGCCGGCAGGAGCAGGACCGCCCGCTCTCCCGCCCCGCTGGCGGCGATGAGCGCGGCCGCGCTCGACACGCCCACGATCGGCACGCCCAGCTCGTGGGCGAGGGCCTTGGCCGTCGCGATCCCGACGCGCAGTCCCGTGAAGGCGCCGGGTCCGGTGCCGACGATCACGCCCCGCATCCGTGATCGGCGCAGGTTCGCCTCGCCCGTCAGGCGACCGATCGACGGCAGGAGCTGCTCGCCATGGGTCCGTCCGGCCGCCCAGGTGATCAGCGCGAGGAGCGTCCCGTCCGGTGCCGCCGCGGCGACGACCACCTGGCTCGTGGCGGTGTCGATGACCAGGAGCCAGGGACGCCGCCCGTCGCGCGCGCCGTTCACCGGGCCGCGGCCACGTACCGCCGGTGGGCCGCGTCGCCGGCGCTGATCTCGATGACGCGGACCTCCTCGCCGCTGCCCGCGATCCGGACGTCGAGCCGGCCGGCCGGGAGCACGTCGCCCATCCGTTCCGGCCACTCCACGACGGTGAGCCCATCGGCCTGGCGGTCGTCGACGACGCCGCCCGCAAGCGCGTCGCCGGCGTCGGCCAGCCGGTACAGGTCGACGTGGAACAGCGGCAGGCGCCCGGCGTACTCGTTCATCAGGATGAACGTCGGCGACGTCACGGTGTCCGCGACCCCGAGGCCGCGCGCGATCCCCTTGGCGAGCTGGGTCTTGCCGGCCCCGAGGTCGCCCCAGAGGCACAGGAGGTCGCCGGGCGCAGCGATCCGCCCGAGCCGCTCTCCGAGGGCGATCGTCTCGGCGGCGGAGGCCGATCGAACGTGAACCTGGTGCTCGACGGGGGGCTGATCGCGCGCGTCCCGCCGGCGAACCGGCATCGCCATCGTCAGGCGAACCGCTCGAGGTCGGCGATCGGGATCGGGACCGGCGCGGCCTCGCCGAACACGACCCAACCGGCCTCGAGGAACGTGCCGCCGGCGAAGCGCCGGATCCCGGCGGGCCCCGCCCACCGGCCCTCCTCTCCGGCGTGCTCGCCGGAGCGGACCCGGACGTGATCCGGGGCGGGCGTCGGGACCTCGAGCTCGGGCTGGTCGAAGACCAGTGCCGGCGGATCGATCGTGATCGCGACCGTTGAGCCGGCGAGGGCCTCGAGCAGCGCGGCGACAGGGCCGGCGATCGGGCGGCGGAGCGCGCCGTCGAGGACGAGCACGGCAAACGGCGGCAACTTGTGAAGGGCCGCCCGCTGGCGCGCCTCCGACGCGAGGAAGTCGCGCCGTTCCTTGCCGGCGAGGCCACTCACGACCACGCCCCGGACGCCCATCGCGCGGGCGCGGGTGAGCGCCTCGGCGTCCACCCGCGAGCCGATGACGAGGATCGTCCCGGCCAGCCCGACGTCGAGCGTGGTGGAGCGCAGCCGGCCGTGGCGGTGATCGTGCCCGTCCGAGCCGAGCGAGAGCCGGCCGCTCGCGGGATCACCGAGGGCCTCGGCTCCCAGCATCGCCCGGCCCTGGGCCCGGACCCGTACGCCGATCCCGGGCCGGATGTCGCGGACGACGCCCGCCACGGGACAGTCGACCGGCTCGGGGTGCTCGCCCGCTGCCAGCGCCCAGTGACCGGCGTGCTCGTACAGCAGCTCGCCGCTCTCGGCGCCCTCGCCGCGGCGCAGCCGGGAGTGGGCGTGACCGCTCGTGCTCCAGCGCTCGCCGGGCCGGCGGCCCTCGCCCGTGGCGGCGGCCGGCAGCTCCACGATCCTGGGGTCGCGGAGCCGCTCGACGACCGTCGTCCCGGGCGGGATCGCGTCGCCGTGCTCGACCAGCGCCCGATCGCCGGGACGGAGCGGGAACGTGACCTCGACCGGCCCGCCGAGCAGGGTCCGCCGGGCGACGAGGCCCAGGCCGCGCGCGGCGTCGGCCGGGATGCGGGGTTCCACCTTCGAGGCACTCATCGGTCGCGCGTCAGCCACAGCGACTCCTGCCACGCCGCGAGCAGGTCACGCCGGCGATCCTGGCGGTCCGGCAGGCGGAGCGGCACGTCGCGCAGGTCGACGAGGAGGCCGCCGAGGCCGCCCGAGACATCGATCGCGAACCGCCGGCCGCGCGCCCCGAGCCGGACCGCGTCCCGGAACTGGAACTCCGCCGTGGCGACCTGGCCGGGCGCAAGGTCGACGAGCTCGAGACCGCCGGGAATCAGGTCGGTGTCGCTGGCCCCCGTGCCGGCATGGATGACGAGCCGGCCCGCCGAGGCGCCTGCCCGGATGCCACCCGGGATGACGACGCTGCCGAGTGGCACGAGCAGGTCGTCGACGAGGTCGAGCAGGGCCTGGCGACGTTCGACGCCGTCCGGGATGATCCCGATCGTGCCGAGGAGACGGGCGTGGTCCTGGGCGATCGCGACGGCCGCCGGCCGGCGGATCACGTCGGCGACCGCGAGGGCGATGGCCGGACCCGGCGCCGCGGCGAAGGCGCCGCCGCTGACGATCACGAGATCCGGCGCCGGCAGCGCCGACTGCTCCGGGGTCGCCTCGACCAGGATCCCGAGGGCGGCCCGCGCGGCCGCGAGCCGGAGCCGGGCGCCGTCGCCGGCCAGGCCGGACCACGGCCACAGGCGCAGCTCGCGGAGACGATCACGGAGCCGATGGCGGTCGATCGACATCGTGGACCAGGCCAGGACGCGATCGAGGGTCGCGTCATCCGGCGTGGGTGGGACGAGTCCGGCGTCGGCCACGATCGACACCCGGGCAACCGCCTCCGAGCCACCGATGCCGGGCGATGCCGTCGCCCGCATGCCGCCGTCAAATCCGATCTCGATCAGCTCGATCCTCCGGTCGAGGACGTCGGCCAGCGCGCCCACGGCGCGTCCCGCGGCCCGCCGCGGATCGTCCGGACCGCCACGGATCTCGTCGAGCAGCTCGCGCAGCGCGGAGCCGGCTGGTTCGCCGGCCGTCGCCGCCGGTGCCAGGAGGATCTCGCCGGCTCGATCGCCGGCGGCCGACTCCAGGGCCTCGAGGTGCTCCGCCATCGCGCCGGCCAGGACCACGGTGAGGTCCGGGCGGCGCGCCGCCGCCCCGGCCACGATCGCGGCGAGCTCGCCGAGCTGGCGGCGCTCATCGGCCCCGGGCGGGTCGCCCGCCCCGACGAGCAGGACGTCGATGGCCGCGTCCATGAACGTGGTGGTCAGGTGGAGCGGGTCGTCGCCGTCGAGGGTGGCGGTCTGCGTCCGCCAGCCGGTCGCCGCCGCGGCGGCGGCCAACGGCTCGACGGCGCGCTCGGAGACGGCACAGGCAAGGATCGATCGGGGCGGCGCGCTTCGGGCGACCAGCCGAGGCAGGTCGGCCGCGACTGCGGCGGCGTCCCGCGCGTCGTCGTCCGCGAGCCCGATCGCCGCACCGACGTCGGGCTGGGCGGCCAGCACGCGCCGCACGAGCTCGGCCGCGATCGCGTCGGCATCGGCGGTTGCCGGCAGGGCGAGGGAGCCGACGAGCCGCCAGCGCTGGCCGAGCCGCCCGATCAGGGCGACGGACGTGGTGGCGGCACCGAGGTCGAGCGCGAGGAAGGCGCGGGGGTCGCTGGTCACCCTGTCATGCTACCCGCGATCGCCACGCTGCCACGGTCGCCGCAGGGTGGTCGAGGCGAAGGCGCCCACGAGCACCGGAGCGGGGAGGCGTGACGGCCTGGGAGCGAGGAGCGCGTACCTCACCGAGGCCCGAGGCGGAGCTCCGCGACGCCATCGGCCCCGAGGGTTCGCCCGGCGACGGCCGTCAGGCGTCCCAGGTGATCTCTTCGTCGATCTCCTCGAGCCGCGCGATCAGCAGCTCGATTCCCGTCTCGTCGGCCAGGATCTCGGACGCCGACGCGTCCTCGCCGCCGAACAGCCCGCGCAGGACCGGGTCGAAGAAGAGCATCGCATTCGCGCCGAGAGGCCGGTACGGGCGGCTCGCCTCGAGGAAGTGGACCGCCGGCGCGGTCAGGCCACGGAGCTGGATCTCGCGCGCCACCCGTTCGACGAGCTCGTCGCGCTGCTCCTCGGTCCGCTCGTACGGCAGGCTCACGCGTGAACCGCCCCGTCCGATGGCGACCCGGACGCGGGTGCGGCAGCGCTCGTCTCGGCCAACGCGGCTTCGAATGCCTGGTAGGCCGCGGCGCCGCGCATCGCGAAGGTGACGAAGTCGATGGTGGGCGACCGCGGCAGCTCGTCGCGGACCGCCCGGACGGTGACGCGGGCCGCCTCGTCGAGCGGGAAGCCGCCGACGCCGGTGCCCATCGCGGGGAACGCGATGCTCGACACGCGCAGCTCGCGGGCCCGGGCCATCGCGCTCCGGACCGCCCGGTCGATGATCTCGGCGCTGGTCCGCCGGTCGCGATCGAGCGACACGGCGTGGATCACCGCGCGCGCCGCGAGCCGTCCGGCGGGGGTCACGATCGCCTCGCCGAGGGGAACCGGCGCCTGGCGGACGGCGGCGAACTCGATCGCGTCTCCGCCGGCGCGCTTGATCTCACCGGCCACGCCGGTCGACATCCAGAGCGAAAGGTTGGCGGCGTTGACGATCGCGTCGACCTCGAGTTCGCAGATGTCGCCGTTCCAGAGCTCGATCCGGGTCACGAAGTCTCCTGGGCAAGGGGTCGCGAGTCGGTCAGACCGGCCGCCGCATCGTACACCCGGGTCAGGCGGGCGGACAGCGCGGTCACCACCTCCCACGAGTTCGTGGTGCGCCATCGCGCCACCTCGCCGGCGGTGATCTCCGCATCTCCCTGGCGACCGATCAGGACCACCTCGTCGGCGACGTCGACCGGCGGTCCGGGAACGTCCGTGACGTCGATCATCGTGGCGTCCATCGCGACGTTGCCGACGACCGGCACGCGCCGGCCGCGGACGAGGACCTCGGCCCGGTTCGACAGGGAGCGCGGCCATCCATCGCCGTACCCGATCGGGAGGGTGGCAATCCGGCTCGGACGCGGGGCACGCCACGTCGGGCCGTAGGAGACGCCATGTCCCGTGGCGAGGTCGGTGACCCGGACGGGACGGGCGCGGAGGGCGAGGACCGGCCGCAGGGCGGCCGCTGCCGGCGCCAGCTCCGTCAGCCCGATGCCGGCCGCGGCCAGCTCGTCGGGGATCAGGCCGAAGGTGGCGAGGCCCGGCCGGACCGCGTCGTAGCGCGGCACGTTGCCGAGGAGGATCGCGGCGCTCGCGGCGAGGTGGCGGCGCGGGACGTCGATCCGGGCTGCGGCGAGGCGGCCCAGGGCGTCCTCGTACGCGGCGACCTGGGCCGTCGTGATCCCGTCGATCTCGGCCTCCTGGAGGTGCGTCCAGACGCCGCCGATCCGGGCGCCGGCCGCGAGGATCCGGCGGGCCGCCGTGACCACCTCGGGGGGCGCGACCCCTCCCCGGCCCAGGCCGGTCTCGACCTCGAGCTCGATCGTGAGGTCCGCGGCCACGCCCTGCCGGGTCGCGACCTCGAGGACGGCGTCCAGCATCGTCGCCGCGCCGGCGGCGATCCCGATCCCGCGCCGGGCCGCTTCGCCGACCGAGTCCGGCGCCACCGGGTAGAGGACGAGCAGCGGTGTCCGGATCCCCGCGTCATGGAGCGCGATGGCCTCGTCGAGGGTCGCCACGCACAGCAGGTCGGCGCCGGCCGCGGCGAGGATCCGGGCGACCGGGACCATTCCGTGGCCGTACGCGTCCGCCTTGACCACCGGCATGACGAGGCCGCCACCGCCCAGCTCGCGCAGGATCGCGAGGTTCGCGGCGAGGGCGTCGCCGTCGATCTCGATCCAGGCGGTCCGGCGGAGCGGTGGGAGCCCCGCCCGGGCGAGTCGCGTCTCGATCGGCTCCGCCGTCTCGGCGTGCGCCACGATCAGCCGTCGCCGACGGTCGAGGGCTCGTCGTCGGGCCGAGCGCGGCCAGGTGACGTTCCCGGACCGGCTGAGCGGACCCCGAACCCGAGCCGGCTGCCGGCCGCCCGCCGCTCGGCGACCCCGCTGAGGCGCTTGCGGGCCAGGGCGATGGGGTCGGGCAGGTCGGACGCGAGCAGGCCGGCGTCGCCGAGTCGTTCGCGGACGGCGTCGCCCGCGAGCCCGTGGAGGTAGACGCCGAGACGGGCGGCATCGTAGGGCGCAAGGTGCTGCGCGAGGAGGGCGCCGATCGCGCCGGTCAGGACGTCACCGGTGCCGCCGCTCGCAAGGGCCGGGTTCTCGAACGGCGCGACCGCAACCCGTCCGTCGGGCGCGGCGATCACCGTGCGAGCGCCCTTCAGGACCACGACCTGTCCCCATGTCGTCGCGGCGTCTCGGGCGGCGGTGGCCCGCGCGACATCGTCGGCGGCGAGGTCGCCATCGGCCTCGGGATCGTCGCCGCTCCCGGCCCGCAGGCGGGCGAACTCGCCGGCGTGGGGGGTCAGGACGCTCGGCCGGCGATCGCCGGTCCACCAGCCCTCGAGCGTGGCGAGCGAGCGGAGCGCCTCGGCGTCGAGCACGATCGGAGCCGCGCTGCCGTCCTCGCCGGACGCGAGCAGCATCCGGACCAGCTCGGCGGTCGCGAGGCCCGGCCGGAGGCCGGGCCCGATCACGATCGCATCGTGGTCGTGGTCGAGGATCCGGGCCAGGGCGGGCTCGGGGTCGACCTCCTCGACGTCGTCCTCGGGCAAGCCCAGCGTGGTCGCCTCGACGACCTTGGCGGCGAACAGCGGCTGCAGCGACTCGGGGACCGCCAGCGTGACGAGACCCGCCCCGGTCCGGCCGGCGGCGCGGCAGACGAGGAGGGCCGCGCCGGCATAGTCGAGCGAGCCCGCGAGGACGAGGAGCTTGCCGAACGAACCCTTGTGCCCGCGCTTGTCGCGGCTCGGGAGGAGGCTCGAGGCGATCGCGTCGTCGAGGATCTCGGCACCTTCGATCGGCGGGGCGTCCGCCGTCGCGGCGTCGGAGGCGCCGAGCCGGACGAAGCCGACCCGGCTGCGTTCGGTCATCGGCCGCTCTCCGCCGGCGAGCCACTGGTCGTCGCGGAGGCCGCGTCCAGCGCGGCGTTGGCCTCGTGGAGCTGGCGGAGGCGCTCCATCCGGGCCAGCAGGCGCCGTTCGCGGTCGTCGAGGCGGTCCTCGATGTCGGGCGGGAAGACGTAGCGCCCGCCCGCCGTCCGGATCCCGAACGCGATCGCCACCGCGTAGTCGGACTCGTGGGTGATCGAGACCGCGATCCGCTCCATCCCGAGCTGCTCGGCTCGGGCCGCCGCCCGCCCATGGAGGCGCACCGCAGGTTGGCCGGTCGGGAGGCGCTCGATCTCGATGTCGCGCCAGCCGATCCCGCGGACGCCGAGCCCGAGGACCTTGCTGACCGCCTCCTTTGCCGCCCATCGCCCCGCGAACGTCTCCGGCCGCAGCCGGACGTAGCGTGCTTCGCGCTCGGTCAGGACCCGCTTCTCGAACCGCGCCCCGAACCGCTCGATCGACGCCCGGATCCTGTCGACCTTGATGATGTCGATGCCCAGCTCCGTGGTGCCGGCGGGGACGATCCCGGCCACGGCCCCGGAACCGGCAGCAGACTCGATTGGCACCGCGACGCCGCCTACTCGACCGTGACCGACTTCGCCAGGTTGCGCGGCTGGTCGACGTCCGTACCCCGCGCGACCGCCACGTGGTAGGCGAACAACTGGAGCGGGATGATCCCGATGACCGGGCTCAGCACCTCGTGGGTGTCCGGCACGAACCAGACGTCGTCGGCATAGCGGCTGATCTGCTCGTCTCCCTCGGTCGCGACCGCGATCACCCGGGCGTCGCGGGCCCGGCCCTCCATCACGTTGCTGATCAGCTTGTCGTAGACCTTCGAGCGGGTCGCCACCGCGACGAGCGGGTACTCCGCGTCGAGGAGCGAGATCGGGCCGTGCTTGAGCTCGCCGGCCGCGTAGCCCTCGGCGTGGACGTAGCTGACCTCCTTGAGCTTCAGGGCGCCCTCCAGAGCCGTCGGCATCGCGTAGCCCCGCCCGACGAACATGAAGCCGCGCGAGTTCACGTAGCGCCGGGCGATGGCCGGCGCGCCCGGTGCGGTCTCGTCGATCGCCCGCTGGGCGGCGGCCGGCAGGGCGTGGAGCGCGTCACCCAGCTCGCGCTCGGCCGCGTCGTCGAGCGTGCCGCGGATCCGGGCGATCGCCGCGGCCAGGATCACGAGCGTCGTGACCTGCGTCGTGAACGTCTTGCTGGCCGCGACCGCGATCTCGGGGCCGGCCTGGAGGAACACGACCGCGGCCGCCTCGCGGGTGATCGCCGAGCCCACGGTGTTTGTGACTGCGACGATCGGGCAGCCCTGCTCCTTCGCATGGCGGGTCGGGGCGATCGTGTCGGCGGTCTCGCCCGACTGGGTGACCGCGATCACGAGCGTGTTGCCGTCGAGGGGCGGCGGGCTGTAGCGGAACTCCGAGCCCACGGTCGCGCGGGCCGGGAGCCCGGTCCACTCCTCGATCGCGGCGGCGCCGACGAGGGCCGCGTAGTAGGCGCTGCCGCAGGCCACGAGCTCCACCCGGGTGACCGTCCGGAGCTGGTCGGCAAGGCCGTCGATATCGGCCAGGCGGATGTGGCCGTCGCGGGTGACCCGGCCGGCGACGCACTGGCGGAGGGCCTCGGGCTGCTCGTGGATCTCCTTGAGCATGAAGTGGTCGTAGCCGCTCTTCTCGGCCGCCTCGGGGGTCCAGTCGATGATCGTCTCGGCCCGCTCGCGGACGACCCCGTCGACCCCGGTGATGATCACGGAGGTCGGCCGGAGGTCGGCGACGTCGCCCTCCTCGAGGAAGATGATCCGGTCGGTGTGGGCGAGGATCGCCGCGACGTCGCTCGCGATGAAGCTCTCCTCCCCATGGCGGCCGACGACGAGCGGCACGTCCTGGCGGGCGCCGACGAGCCGGCTGATCTCGCCCTTGTGCATGACGACGAGGGCGTAGGCCCCCTCGAGCTGGCGGAGCGTCGCCCGGACCGCGTCGGCGAGGTCGCCCTCGTAATGCTCCTCGATCAGGTGGGCGATCGCCTCGGTGTCGGTCTCGGAGGTGAGCGTGTGGCCGCGCGCCTCGAGCCCGTCCCGGAGCTCGCTGAAGTTCTCGATGATCCCGTTGTGGATGACCGTGATCTCACCGGTGCAGTCCTGGTGGGGATGGGCGTTGAGGTCGTTCGGGCGGCCGTGGGTCGCCCAGCGCGTGTGGGCGAGGCCGAGGGCCGCATGCGGCGTCCGGTCGGCGATCGCGGTCTGGAGGTTGGCGAGCTTGCCGGCCTTCTTCTCGACGAACAGGTCGCCGGCCTCGTCCACGAGGGCGATCCCGGCCGAGTCGTAGCCACGGTACTCGAGCCGCTGGAGGCCCTCGATCAGGATCGGGCCCGCCTCGCGGGGCCCCGTGTAGCCGACGATTCCGCACATGTCGCTGGTCTCCTCCGCGTCCCGCGGCAGCGACCGCCGGGCTCGATCCGCTTTCCGGCGCCGCCTGATCCCGCCGCGACGCCGGTGCTCAGTTTAGTCGCTGACCCGCCAGCGCCGCGATCGCGTCGGCCAGCTCGCTCACCAGATCGGCATCCGGACCCTCGACCATGACCCGCAGGGCCGGCTCCGTTCCGCTCGGCCGGACGAGCACCCGGCCGTGCCCGCCGAGGCGTGTCTCGGCCTCGCGGATCGCCCGGAGGATCTCGCGATCGCCCTCCCACTGGTCCTTGTGGCGGGCTTTCACGGCGCGCTGCTGCTGGGGCAGCATCGGGATCCGGGCGGCCAGCTCGGCCAGAGGAGCCCGCGCGCGGGTCATCACCCGGAGCACCTCGAGGGCGGTCACGATCCCGTCGCCCGACGTCGTGTGCTCCAGCACGATGACGTGGCCGCTCTTCTCGCCGCCGAGGCCGGCCCCCGAGACCTGCATCCCCTCGAGGATGTACTTGTCGCCGACCGGCGTCCGGATGATCTGGCCGCCGGCCGCCTCGATTGCCTCCTGGAGCCCGCCGTTGGACAGGACCGACACGACGAGCGCCCCTTCGGCGAGGACGCCCCGCTCGAGCCGATCGAGGGCGAGGATCCCGAGCACCTGGTCGCCGTCGACGATCGTCCCCGCGGCGTCCACCGCGATCAGCCGGTCGGCGTCGCCGTCGAGCGCGAACCCGACGTCCGCGCCGCGCTCGCGGACGGCAACCGCGAGCGACCCCGGCGACGTGGCACCTGATGCGACGTTGATGTTGATCCCGTTCGGGGCATTGTGGATCACCTCGACCGCCGCCCCGGTCGCGGCGAGGATCTCGGGCCCGACGACCCCGCCCGACCCGTTGGCGCAGTCCAGGACCACGCGCAGCCCGGCCGCGTCGATCGAGCGCGCCAGACCGAGGCGATGCTCGCGGTACCGCTCGAGCAGGCTCGGGTCGACGACGGACCGTCCGATCTCGGCGTTGCCCACCGAGCCCAGCTCCTCCGTTCGCCAGATCAGGTGCTCGATCTCCTCCTCGACGGCGTCGTCGAGCTTGAGCCCGCTGCCGTCGAGGACCTTGAGCCCGTTGTCGTCGGCCGGATTGTGCGAGGCCGACACCATGATCCCCGCGGCGAAGTCGCCCGTGCCGGCGAGGTAGGCGAGGGCCGGCGTGGGGACGCAGCCCGCGATCCGGACCTCCGCGCCGAGGCTCGTCGCGCCGGCCGCGATCGCGGCCACGAACATGTCGCCGGAGCGGCGCGTGTCCTGGCCCACCACGAGCAGGCCGCCCTTGCCGACGAGGTGATGGGCGGTCGCCCGCCCGAGGGCGTAGGCCAGGGTCGGCTTGAGCTCGACGTTGGCCACGCCGCGGATCCCGTCGGTGCCGAACAGGCGGGGCATCGTCAGCCTCCCGCCGGCGCCGACGGCGCGGGCTCGGCGGCGGCGCCGACCGTCACCGTGACGACGGTCGGCGTGATCGCGATGACCGTGAGCCCCGCCTGGACCGTGAGCTCGAGCGTCACCTCGTGCACGCCGACGTCGAGGCTCGCGACGTTCGCGGTCACGGCCAGCTGGGCGCCGTCGAGGCGATCGAGGTCCGCCGGCGAGCCGCCGATCGTGAGGAGCGCCTGCGGGGTCGAGAGGCCGTACGTCCGATCGGCCCGCGCACCGGACAGGACGATGCCGGCGTTGAACGTCCGGCTCTCCGCGACGGGCCGGACCACGACCCGGACCGTGACCTCGACGGGCGTGACGGCCGCCACCCCCTGGGGCAGGTCGAACGCCACCGTCGTCTCGAGGTTCGTCGTGCGGCCCTCGATCGAGATCGGGACCGTGCGTGCCGTCGCGATCCCGGCCAGGTCACCGGCATCCCCGCGGATCGTCACGAACGGGGTGGACGTCGCGACCCGGACCACCTCGAACCCGGGTGCCAGGTTGCCCGTGATCGAGGGCGCGATCGGAACGCTGGTCGTCCGAAGGTCCTTGATGATCACCATCGCGACGTGGACCGATGCCGGCTCCACCTCCACGCCGCGGACGGGCTCGCCGAGCTCGTCCACCGGCGAGAGGGTGAAGTCGCGGTCGATGTCGATCCCCGACGCGTCGATCGGGACGACCGCGCGGACCGCGGCGACGCGCGCGACGTCTGTCTGGGCGCCGCGGACCGTGGCCTCGGTGAACGCCGGCTGGGGAGGCTGGACGTCGAGGCCCTCGGGCACGGTCCCGGGCAGGACGACCACCGGAACCACGTTCGTGACCACCTGCTCCAGCTTCACCGACACGAAGGCGGGCGTGACGGAGATCACCTGGATCCGGGGGTCGGCGGATTCGACGACCACCCGGACGGACTGCGGCCCCGGGCCCGGCTCGACCTGGGCGAGGTCGACCCGGGCGGTGAAGTTGGACGACGTCACGGTGACGGTGGCCTGGTCGGTGACGAAGTAGCGGATCTCGGTCACCTCCCCGAGCGACCCGACGAGGATCGTGTTCGCCTGCTGGTTGGCGGCTTCGATCGGGACGCTGACGTCGCGACTCTGGGCGTTCTGCGAGAGGACGAGTCCCGCGTAGAGGAGCGTCGCGAGGGCGATCGCCATCAGCTTCAGCGGCCAGTTCCAGGTGATCGCGCGAACCAGGCGGCTCATCGGGGCGGCCTTGCCTGCACAGCCTCGTCGTCGGCGGATCGCGGCGGAGTGAGCGGTCGGGCCGCGCGACCGGCCCGGCCGCGACCGACGAGCCGCCCCAGGTCCGAGAGGCGGGGCGCCCGGCCGGCGGTCGTCACGTCGTCGAGCGTCCGCCGACCGAGTCGACCGCGGCCGTCGGCCGGCGCAAGGAGCGCCCGGATCGCCTTGGCCAGCTGCGGCTCGCTCAGGTTCCGGACGATCCGGGCGCGCTCCACCAGGCTGACCTGCTGGTTCTCCTCGGACACGACGATCACGACGCAATCGGTCTGCTCGGTGATCCCGAGCGCCGCCCGGTGGCGGGTTCCGAAGCGCTCGGTGTGGACCGTCATCTCGGCGAGCGGCAGGAGGGCTCCGGCGGCCAGGATCTGCTCGTCGCGGATGATCACCGCCCCATCGTGGAGCGGCGTCCGCGGCGCGAAGATCGTCCGGAGCAGGTCCGACCCGATGTCGGCGTGGAGCATCACCCCGGTCTCGGCCACCTCCTCGAGGCCGGTGTCGCGCTCGAGCACGATGAGCGCGCCGTGGCCGTCCGCCGAGAGCAGGGCCGCGGCCCGGGCTACCTCGTCCGCGACGCGCTCCACGGTCCGCTGCTCGGACGGCGAGAAGAGCCAGTTGAACGACCCGACCCGGCCGATCCGCTCGAGGGCCCGGCGGAGCTCCGGCTGGAACACGACGACAAGCGCGAACAGCCCCACGACCGCCAGGGTCTGGAGGATCTGGGTCAGGAGGCGGAGGTCGAGCGCGCGGGCCGCGGCGTAGACCGCGAACAGGACGCTGACCCCGATCACCAGGCTGACGGCGCGCGTGCCCCGGATCAGGCTGAACAGCCAGTAGATCAGGAGGGCGGTGATCCCGATGTCGATCAGCGAGGTCAGATCGATCTGGTCGATGATCGACCCGAGAAGCTGCGGCATCGTCGGACCAGTCTACGCCGTGCCGCGACGCTCAGGCACAGAGCGCGACCACGCGCGGCTCGTCCGGGAGCCGCTCGGTGACGAGCGCGCACAACCGCTCCCGGACCGAGGCGTCGCCGCGGAGCTCCGCCAGCCGGCCGAGCAGCAGCAGCTTCTCGGTCGCCTGGGTCCGCCACCCGCGGTCGAGATAGAGCTCGGCGAGCAGGAGGTGCAGGTCGGCGTCGACCGCAACGAGGCCGATCGCGAGGTAGCAGGCGTCGATCGCGGCGCCCGTCCGACCGGCCCGGCGGTGGGCCCGGGCTGCGGCGAGCAGGCCCTCGCGGGCCGAGACGAGATCGCCGGCATGGAGCGCCGCCTCGGCCGCCGCACCGAGCGCGATCCCGAGGCCGACTGGCTCCACGGTCGTCTCCGCCATCGCCGGCGCGCCCGGCGGTGACGCTTCGTCGGACTCCGTGTCCGGGCCGTCGGCCGCCGCCGCGGTCGCCTCCCCCGGCTCGGTCCGGCGGTCATCGGGCCCGACGAGGGAGCCGTCCGCGACCGCCTCGGCGGGCGCCGCGGCAGGCTCTCCCTCCGATCCGGGCTCGAGCAGGCGGAGGACCTGGTCGAGCGCCCGCTGCGCCGCATCATCGCCGCCGGACGCGGCGCGCAGGCGGCTCGCGAACGACTCGACCTGGCTGCGGCGGTCGCGCGACTCGGCGAGCTCGAGGGCCCGGCGGGCGGCATCGGTCGCATCGGCGAGCCGACCGTCGGCGTCGAGGATGTCGGCGAGCCGATCCAGCGCCGACGCCGCGGCCGTGCGCCGTCCAGCTCGGACGTGGACGTCGGCCAGGCCCCGGATCGCGTTCTCGTCGCGCGGCGCGAGGTCGCTGGCGCGCTGGTACGCGGCCGCGGCCTCGACGAGCCGGTCCATCTTGAGCAGGATGCCGCCGAGGCTCACGTGCGGCAGGGCTCGATCCGGGGCGATGGAGGCGGCCTCGCCGTAGGCGTCGATGGCCGCGTCGTGGCGGCCGCGCAGCGCGGCGACGTGTCCTCGGCGGAGGGCGTCCTTGTAGCGCTCGTAGAGCGAGGACCCTGCCGCCGCCGGCGTCGGTCCGGATGATCCGGCCGGCAGGCCGTGCGCGGGGCCGGCATCGGCAGCGGGCTGGCTCTCCCGCCCGCTGCCGGGGCGGCGGTCCTTCGGGCCGCTCACCGGCCGAGGATCTCCACGAGGAGCGCCTTCTGGACATGGAGCCGGTTCTCCGACTGGTCCCAGATGATCGACCGGGGGCCGTCCATGACCGCCGACGTGATCTCTTCACCGCGGTGGGCCGGGAGGCAGTGCATGGCAACAGCGGTCGGGCCGGCCGCGTCGAGGAGCGCATCGTCGACTCGATAGCCCGCGAAGGCGTCGCGCCGGGCTTCCGCCTCGGCCTCCTGGCCCATCGAGGTCCAGGCATCCGTGTAGACCACGTCCGCGCCCCGCACGAGCTCGATGGGCTCCTCGCCGAGGACGATCCGGCCGCCGGTGGCCTCGGCGGTTGCCCGCGCCCGCTCGACGATCCGCGGGTTCGGCCCGTAGTCGCCCGGATGGGCGAGGCGGACCTCCATGCCGAGGAGCGCGCCGAGCAACGCCAGCGAGTGGTAGACGTTGTTCCCGTCGCCGACGAACGTCAGCACCCGGCGCTCCAGGGACCCGAGCCGCTCCTGGATCGTGAACATGTCGGCCAGCGCCTGGCACGGATGCTCGCGCAGCGTGAGGCCGTTGATCACCGGGATCGACGACTGGGCAGCGAGCTCCACCACGACCTCGTGCGGCCCCGTCCGGGCGACGATCGCGTCCACGAACCGCTCCAGGTTGCGCGCCACGTCGCGGACGCTCTCGCGGGCGCCCATGACGACCTCCTCGGTGAGATAGATCGCGTGGCCACCGAGCTGGTTCATCCCGGCCTCGAAGGTGACCCGCGTCCGGAGGCTCGGCTTCTGGAACAGCATCGCGAGGGTCTGGCCGGCGAGCGGGGTCGCGACGGGGGCACCGCCGTCGCGCCGCGCCCGATCCTCCGCCTTCAGGGCGGCAGCCCGATCGAAGATCCGCCGAACCTCGTCCGCCGAAAGGTCCGCGACCGACAGCAGGTCGCGCCCACGCAGGGACGTGCCGGAATCAGCGACCGCGTTCATCCCGCCATGCTAGCGCCGCGGCACGGTCCGCGGCCACGAGGAGCGCAGCGGCCAACGCACGCATCGGCCAACGCACGCATCGGCCGGCCACGGTGGCGGCGCCGATCGGAGGGCGCCGCAGGGGTGGTCGAGGCGAAGGCGGTCGGGAGCACCGGAGCGAGCGGCCTTCAACCGGCCGTGAGCGACGAGCGCAGCGGCCAACGCACGCATCGGCCGCCCATGCGGTGCCCGGCTACCGCTTGGTGTACTGGGGTGCCTTGCGGGCTCGCTTCAGACCGTACTTCTTGCGCTCCTTCATCCGCGGGTCGCGGGTCAGGAGCCCGGCCTGGCGGAGCGGCAGCCGGTTCGTGTCGGCGTCGACCTCGAGCAGCGCCCGGGCGATGCCGTGGCGGATCGCCCCGGCCTGGCCGGTGACGCCGCCGCCCTCGACCTTGATCATCGCGTTGAAGTGGCCCTCGGTGCCGGTGACGCGGAATGGCATCCGGACGTCGTTCTCGTTGAACGCGTTGCCGAAGTGCTCCTCGAGCGAGCGCCCGTTGACGACGATCTCGCCCTCGCCGGGCAGGAGGCGGACACGGGCGATGGCTGTCTTGCGACGGCCGGTCCCGGAGAAGAAGGCAGGGGTGGTCATCGTGCTCCTCGTCAGGCGAGCGGCTCAGGCCGCTGGGCCTGATGCGGGTGATCGGTTCCGGCGTAGATCTTCAGCTTGCGGAGCTGCTGGACGCCGAGGCGGTTACGCGGGAGCATCCCCTTCACGGCCCGGCGGATGACCTCCTCCGGCCGGCGCTCGAGGAGGTGGCCGAGGGTCTCCTCCTTGTAGCCCTGGGGATGTCCGCTGTGGCGGATGTACAGCTTCGACTCGCGCTTGTCGCTGGTCACGGCGATGCGCGACGCGTTCAGGACGATCACGTGGTCGCCTGAATCGAGGTTCGGCGTCCACGTCGGCTTGTGCTTGCCCTCGAGCACGCGCGCGATGCGCGACGCAAGGCGGCCGAGCGTCTCGTCCGCCGCGTCGACGACGTACCAGCGCCGCTCGATCTCGCTTTCGCGGACCGTGAAGGTCTTCGTGCTCATCGTTCCTCAGTCGTCTCCGTCTGTCGTCATGTCCGTCTCCTGCCGCCGTCCGAGGACGACGCGCCGGAGGCAGAGCCCGCGGGCCGGGGCCGAGACCCCGTTGCGAGCCGGTGTCCGGGCGGCGAGCGCCGCTCGGACCTGTTCAGTATTCATCTTGCCGTGCCCGACCTCGATGAGGACGGCCACGATGCGGCGGACCATGCCCCGCAGGAAGGCGTCGGCCCGGACGTCGATCGTCACGGTCGATCCCTGCCTGCGGACCCGGATCGCGTGAACGGTCCGGATCGGCGAGCGGTTGCCGGCCACCGCCCCGAAGGCGCTGAAGTCGTGCCGGCCCACGAGGGCCTGCCCGGCTCGCTCCATCGCGACGATGTCGAGCGGGTTCCGGACCCCGAACGCGAGGCGTTCGCGGAGCGGACTGCGCGGCCCGTTCCAGACGGTGTAGCGGTATTCCCGGTACCGCGCCGCGCGGCGGGGCTGGAACCCGGGTCGCGTCCGTCGGACCTCGCGGATCGCGATGTCCGGCGGGAGCAGGCCGTTGATTGCCGCCTCGAGCGATTCGGGAGTCAGGCGTCCGGCGTAGGTGAACCCGATCACCTGCCCCAGCGCATGCACCCCGGCGTCGGTGCGGCCGGCCCCGTCGACCGGCCGGCGGATCCCATCGCTGAGAGCTGCCAGTGCGGTCTCGAGTTCGCCCTGGACCGTGCGGAACCCGGGTCGCTGGACCTGG
>DASSPG010000099.1:0-6808 GCA_035699725.1 Candidatus Limnocylindrales bacterium
GGCCTGCTTCAGGCCGTCGCGGATGATCGCCTCGTTGATCCCCTGGACCTTGATGTCCATCTGGAGGGCGGTGATCCCGTCGCGGGTGCCGGTGACCTTGAAGTCCATGTCACCGACCGAGTCCTCCTTGCCGAGGATGTCCGTCAGGACGACGAACCGGCCGTCGGGCTCACTGATCAGGCCCATCGCCGCGCCGGCGACCGGCGCGCTGATCGGCACGCCCGCGTCCATGAGGGCGAGGGTCGAGCCGCAGGTCGAGGCCATCGACGTCGAGCCGTTCGAGCTCATGCACTCGGACACGAGCCGGATGACGTACGGGAAGTCGTCATGCGCCGGCAGGACCGGGAGGAGCGCCCGCTCGGCCAGGTTGCCGTGCCCGATGTCGCGCCGGCTGGGGCCGCGCATCGGCTTGTTCTCGCCGGTGCTGTAGGGCGGGAAGTTGTAGTGGTGGATGTACTTCTTCTCGGTCCTCGGGCTGATCGTGTCGATCCGCTGGACGTCGGACGACGCGCCGAGGGTGGCGATCGTCAGGACCTGCGTCTCGCCGCGGGTGAAGAGCCCCGAGCCGTGGGCGCGCGGCAGAAGACCGGCCTCCACGGAGATCTGGCGCAGCTCGGTCGTCCCGCGGCCGTCCATCCGGATGCCCTCGTCGAGGGCCAGGGTGCGGCACGTCTTCTTGTAGACGAGGCTCCACAGGTTCTTGCTGAGGCGGGCCTTGCGGCGGGCATCCTCGAGCTTGGTCTTGGCCTCGTCCTTCGAGGACCGGTTCGCCCGGACCGCGTCCGAGATCTCGCTCTTCGCGGTCGCGATCCGGCCCGGCAGGTCGGCGGCGAAGCGGAGGAGCAGGTTGGCGGTCGCCTCGGCGTCCGGCAGGGCCCGGTGGCCCTGGGTCAGGTCCACCCCGAAGAAGCTCGAGAGCGTGTCCAGCTTGTAGTTCTGGAGGTCGGGGTAGCCCTCGCGGGCGATCGACAGGGTGTCGAGGTAGCGGCCCTGGTCGAAGCGGGCCGCGCCGGCCTCCTCGAGGAAGCCGAGATCGAAGATCACGTTGTGACCGACGACGACCGCGTCACCGATGAAGTCGACTGCCTGCTTCGCGGCATCGGCCGGCGACGGCGCCTTGGCGACGTCCTTGTCCGTGATGCCGTGCATCTGGTTGCCGAGGATCGGCTGGCTCGGCTTCACGAACGTGGACCAGCGGTCGCTGATCTTGCCGCCCTTGACCTTGACGACCGCGATCTCGAGGAGGTCGGCCATCTTCGGGTCGGTGCCCGTGGTCTCGACGTCGATGACGGCGAACTCACGCTTGGCGTCGACCGCGGCGACGAAGTCGAGGACCGAGCCGGTGCCGGGCTCGAGATACGGCGAGCGCTTCGGCTTGCCGACGGCCTCGCGGAGCTGCTCCTGGATGTCGATGAGCGGCTGGAGGGCGCGGTGGCCGAACAGGATCGCCTCGGCCATGACGTCCTCGGGCAGGAGCTTGGCCCCGGCCTCGACCATCATGATCGCGTCGCGTGTGCCGGAGACGATCAGGTCAAGCTCCGAGTCGGCGAGCTCGCTGAACGTCGGGTTGACGACGAACTCGCCGCCGATCCGGCCGATCCGGACGGCCCCGACGGGACCGGCGAACGGAATCTCGCTGATCGTGAGGGCAGCCGACGCCGCGACCGTGCCGAGCACGTCGGGCTCGTTCTCCTGGTCGGTCGAGAGGACCGTGATGACGAGCTGGATGTCGTCCTTGTAGCCCTCGGGGAAGAGCGGTCGGATCGGGCGGTCGGTCAGGCGGGCCGCGAGGGTGGCTGCCTCCGAGGCACGCGCCTCACGCTTGATGAAGCCGCCCGGGATCTTGCCCGCGGCGTACATCCGCTCCTCGAACTCGACGGTCAGCGGGAAGAAGTCGAGGCCGGGGCGGGGATCGGACCGGTTGGCCGTCCCGAGGATGAAGGTGTCGCCGTAGCGGACCGTGACGGCCCCGCCGGCGAGTCGGGCGAGCTTGCCCGTCTCGATGGTCAGCGTGCGACCACCGATCTGCGTCTCGAATGTCTGAGACAAGGGAATGTTCCTCCTTGTCGTGGAGGAAGGAAGCGACCTACGGGCAGGTCAGCCGTGCTTCGCCTGGCTGAGCGTCGGATGCCAACGGACCCCGGATGTCCCGGGGTCCCGTGCGGTGACGCTAGCGGCGGAGCCCGAGCCGTCCGATGACGGCGCGGTAACGCGTGTTGTCCTTCTTGATCAGATAGGCAAGAAGGCGGCGACGCTGGCCGACGAGCTTGAGGAGGCCGCGACGCGAATGGTTGTCCTTGGGGAAGCTGCGGAGATGGTCGGTCAGGCTCCGGATCCGCTCGGTGATGAGCGCGATCTGGACCTCCGGCGAACCGGTGTCACCTTCCTTGGTGGCAAACCCGGTCATGATCTCCTGCTTCTGTTCCCGCGCGAGCGGCACTCGGTTCCTCCGAACACGAACTTCTGTCGTTACTGTTCTTTCTGTGACCGGCGAACGGTAGCACGAGTCCGTTTCGCAGGGCAAACGCCCCGGGTACCGTGCCGGCCCTCCCAACGAAGCGGCGCACCGCCGGGGCGTTCATCAGATGAACCAACGCGACCCGATCCGCCCGGATCGGCACCCAGATCGGCCCGATCGGGGTCGCATCGGTCAGATTCGTTCGTCCGATGAGCGAATCCGACGAGATTCGGGCGTCGCGCGGGTTCAAGTGGTTTCGTTGGTTCACTGAATGAACATCGGCCGGGTGGCGGCCACGAACCCTCAGTTCCGCTCGAACCAGACGATCGAGCGCCCCATCGCGGCACCAGAGGCGACGATCAGCCCAGAGTCCTGAACGTCGACATCGACAGGAACGCCGGGGCCGGCACCATCAGCCACCTGGATCGTAGCCCGATACGTGGCAGCGGGTGGCAGCGCGACCGGCATCGCGAAGGTCATGCGTCCGGATGGGTCCACGTCGCCGACGACCGAGTACGGGCGCCCCAGGAGCCGCTCGGCCGTGGTGAGGTCACCGGACGCGATCGCCGCGCGAATCTCGGACGAGCGCACCTCGCGGCCGTCGAGCGCGAAGGGCGGCACGACGACCACCTCGAACCCGTCCCGAGCGCCGAGCGCGGCCACCGTCTCCGGGGTGCCCGCCCGCTCGTGGCCGAACCCGGCGTCGGGGGTCATCACGAACCCGGCCAGCGGGCAGCGATCGGCGATGCCGCGGATGAACGCGTCGTACGGCGTCCGGCGGAGGGCATCGTCGAAGTGCTCGACCACGACGACCTCGACGCCGGCCGCGGCCAGCCGATCCAGGCGTTCGGCCGGGTCCATCAGGAGCGGCGGAGCATGACCGACGAGGACGGCGTCGGGGTGGGCATCGAACGTGATCACGGCCGGCCGCGCCGCCCGGGCGGCGGCTTCGCGGACGAGGTGCTCGAGCAGCCAGGCGTGGCCGCGATGGAGCCCGTCGAAGACGCCGACGACGACCAACAGTGGGCCGTCGGAGCCCTCGAGCTGGGCGCGGCCGACGACCTGCCTCATGCCGGGGTCTCGACCAGCACCTTGTCCGGTGCGAGCTTCGTCCCGACGAGACGGGCGATCGCGAGGAGCCGGCCCGCGCCATCGACGAGGCGCAGCGGCGTGTCCGGGTCGAGCGCCGGGGTGCCTGCCGGCACCCCGATCGCCTGGCCACGCGAGATCGCGGTGAGCGCGGCGTCCGGAACGATGACCGACGGCAGCTCGAGTCCGGCGTCGATCGGCAGCAGCCGGGCGGCGATCGCGGCCGGTCCCTGGGCGGCGGCCGCCCGAAGGTCGTCGAGGTCGGTCGACTGCGCCAGCTCGAACGGCCCGCTCGCGGTCCGCGTCAGCGCCCCGAGATAGGCGGCGCTCCCCACCGCGGCGCCGAGGTCCCGGGCGAGTGACCGGACGTACGTCCCCGCCGAGCACTCCACGTCCACGACCGCCACCGGCTCGCCGGACGTCTCGTCATCCCACGTCACGATCTCGATCGCGTGGATCGTGACCGCCCGTGGCGCCAGCTCGACTGCCTGGCCTGCCCGCGCCAGGGCGTACGCCCGCCGACCCGCCACCTTGATCGCGCTGTACGCCGGTGGCCGCTGGTCGATCTCGCCGCGGAACTCGGCCAGGGCCAGCTCGACCGCGTCGCGCGTCGGCGCCGGACCCGTCGCCGGCGTGAGCGCGCCCTCGAGGTCGTCCGTGGTGGACGAGGCGCCGAAGCACACCGTCGCCCGGTAGCGCTTCCGGTCGCCGAGGTGGTACTCGACCAGGCGCGTGGCCCTGCCCAGGAACACCGGCAGGACGCCGCTCGCGAACGGATCGAGGGTGCCGCCGTGCCCGACCCGCCTGGTCGCCGCCAGCCGCCGGACGAGGCCCACGACGTCATGCGAGGTGGGCCCGACCGGTTTCGCCACGACGAGGACCCCGTCGAGGCTCACGTGCGCCGGCTCAGCGCGCGACCGCGGCGGCGAGCGCCTCCGCCTCCGCGAGGACGACCGGGCGGGCGTCCGCGACGGGCGCCGCGACCGTGGCTCCCGCCGCCCGGGCATGACCGCCGCCGCCGAACCGGCCCGTCAGCACCGTGGCATCCACGCCGCCGGGCTTGGTCCGGACGCTGATCCGGGTCCCCTCCCCCGCTTCCTTGAAGACGATGGCGACCTCGGCGGTCTCGGACTGGGCGAGCAGGTCGATGATCCCCTCCGAGTGTGGAGCGATCGCGCCGGTCGCGGCGAGATCGGCGTCGAGCAGCGTCGCGTGGACGACCCGGCCACCAGCGGTCGTCTCGAGCCGGTCCAGCACGCGCCCGAAGAGCTTCAGCTGGGCGTCAGGCTTGGTCCGGTAGAGCCGGCGCGAGATGTCCGACAGCGGCGCGCCGGCTCCGACGAGCGCGGCCGACACGGCGAGGGTCCGAGGCGTGGCGTTGGGGTGGGCGAAGGTCGCGGTGTCCATGACGATCCCGGCCATGAGGTCGGCCGCCAGCGCGCCCGCGCCGTCGTCGAGCGGCGCGCCGAGTCGCGCGGCCAGCAGCGTCACCATCTCGCACGTGGCCGCGCTGCCGGGCTCGATCCAGTCGAACTCGCCGGCGGCGTCGTTGGACGCGTGGTGATCGATGACGATCCGGGGGAGTCGCTCGAAGAGCTCGGGGTGACGCCCGCGAACGGCGCCGATCCGATCGAGCGAGCCGCAGTCCGACACGACGAGCAGGTCGTAGTCGATGGCGGGATCGGGATCGGTCCGGGCGCGGGCGACGTCGGGCAGGAAGTCGTACAACGGGGGCACGGGATCGGCGAACACGGCGGTCGCCCCGGCGCCGCCGCGCTCCACGAGCCGGCAGATCGCGAGCGTGGCGCCGAGCGTGTCGGCATCGGGGTTCTCGTGGCCCACCGCGAGGACCTGCCGGGCCGCCGTGAGCCGCTCGACGAGGCGCTCCGGCACGGCGTCGAGCCAGGGCGTGAGGTCGATCATCGACGCCGCTTGCCGGGCACGGTCCGGTTCGTCCGCGATCCTGGCCGGAACGTGCGGCGCGGCTGGGCGCGGTTGCGCTCCGCGTCCTCCCGGGCGGCCGCGCTTGCGAGATCGGCGGCGGCCCCACCCAGGCCCTCGGTCAGCGTGCGCTCGGCCGGCAGGAGCGGCTTCGGCGTCGGGAGCGTCTCGCCATCGGGCGCGTCGTCGTCGGGGACGTGGCCCGAGCTGAGCTCGTCGAGCAGGTGCAGGACGCGCGTCCCGCGCTCCAGCGTCTCGTCGAGCTCGAGGTGGAACTCCGGGATCCGCTTCATGCGGAGCCGCTTGCCCAGTTCGTGGCGAACGAACGGCATGTGGCGGCCCATCGCGACGATCGTGGCGCGCCGCGTCTCCACGGGCCCGATGACGCTGACCATGACCTTCGCATGGCGCAGGTCCGGCTGCGTCTCGACCCCGGTGATCGTGGCGAACCCGATCCGCGCGTCGTCGACATCCTTCGTCAGGATCGCGTTGATCTCCTGCCGGAAGAGCTCGTCGATCCGGTCGGTCCTGGCGGTCACGTCGTCACCTGCCCCGAGCTAGCTCGGCAGGACTCGCGACACCGACTGCGAGGTGAAACACTCAATGATGTCTCCCTCTTCCAGGTCGTTGTACCCGGCCAGGCCGATGCCGCACTCGTAGTTGCGCTCGACCTCGCGGACGTCGTCGCGGAACCGGCGGAGCGATTCGATCCGGTCGGTGACCACGATCTTGCCGTTGCGCCACACCCGGGCGCCGCCGCGGACGATCCGCCCGTCGGTGACGAAGCAGCCGGCGATGACCGTGCTCTTGCCGACCCGGAAGATCTGGCGGACCTCGGCGCGGCCCTCGACGACCTCAACGATCTCGGGCTCGAGCAGGCCCTGGAGGGCGGCCGTGATGTCGTCGGTCAGCTTGTAGATGATGTCGTACATCCGGACGTCGACCCCTTCCGCGTCGGCGGCGCGCCGGGCGGTCTCGGTGATCTTCGTGCTGAAGCCGACGATGATCGCGTCCGAGGCGGACGCGAGCATGATGTCGTTGTCGGTGATGTCGCCGGCGCCCTCGTGGAGGACGTTGATCCGGATCTCGTCCTGGTTGAGCTGGTCGAGCGCATGGGTGATCGCGCCGAGCGAGCCCGACACGTCGGCCTTGAGGATGATCCGGAGCTCCTTGGCCTGGCCGGCCTGGATCTGGCGGTAGAGGTCCTCGAGGGTGGCCCGGCCGCTGCCGTCGCCGCTCTTCGCGGCGGCCTCGGCCTGGCGCGACTCGACCATGGTCCGGGCGGCCTTCTCGTCCGCGACGACGCGCAGGATGTCGCCG
>DASSPG010000100.1:0-3165 GCA_035699725.1 Candidatus Limnocylindrales bacterium
CTAGTGGGCGAGCGGCTCCACGCCGAGGTAGCGCCGCTGCAGCTCGGAGTCGCCGGCGAGCGCCGCCGCGGTGGTCTCGGCCGCGATGGTGCCCGCGACCATGATCAGCTGACGCTCGGCGAGCGCCGTCGCGACGCCGAGGTTCTGCTCGATCAGCAGGATCGCGAGCCCCTCGCGCTCGAGCTGCTGGAAGGTCGTGATCAGGTTCTCGATGATCGCGGGGGCGAGCCCCTCGGACGGCTCGTCCATCACGACGAGGCGCGGGTTCGTGACGAGCGCGCGGCCGATCGCGAGCATCTGCTGCTCACCGCCCGAGAGCTGCGCGCCGCCGTTCTTCCGCCGCTCGGCCAGCCGGGGAAAGAGCTCGTACACACGGTCGCGGCTCCACCCGTCCCGCCCGTCGTCCGCACTCGCGCCGCGGGCGGCGATGCGGAGGTGCTCGTCGACGGTGAGCGACGGGAAGAGGCGCCGCCCCTGCGGGACGTAGCCGATCCCGTGTCGTGCGATCCGGTACGACTGACCGCCGACGAGCTCGTTGCCGGCGAACCGGATCGACCCCGTGGCCACCGGGGGCGTGATGCCCATGATGGCGTTGCAGAGCGTCGTCTTGCCCATTCCGTTGCGACCCACGATCGCGACGGACTCGTGCTCGACGCGGAAGCTGACGTCGTCGAGTGCACGTGCCTTCCCGTAGAAGGCGCTGAGGCCCTCGACCTCGAGCAGCGGGCCGCTCGCCTCGACGGCGGGGGAGGGGGCCGGAACCGGCTCACTCATCGCGATGGCCCCGGCCGAGATAGAGGTCGTGCACGAGCTCGTTGGCGCGGATCTCGTCGGGGGTTCCCTCCACGATCACGCGGCCGTCGTGCATCATGGTCACCCGGTTCGCGACGCCGAGCGCGATGTCCATGTCGTGCTCGATGAGGATCAGGGTGATGGTCGGGTCCAGCCCGAGCAGCAGCTCGGTGAGGAGGACGCGCTCGCCCCGGGACAGCCCGGACGCGGGCTCGTCGAGCATCAACACGCGCGGCTCGGCGGCGAGCGCCATCGCGATCGCGACCTGGCGGTGCTCGCCGTGCGAGAGGTCGCCGACGCGCTCCCGCAGCCGGTGGTCGATCGCCACGCGGCGGGCGGCCTCCCGGGCCCGCTCTCGCACCGCCCGGTCGCGTCGCGGCAGGACGAGCGGCCGGAGGTGACCCCCTTGGACGCCGACGATCGACAGGTAGATGCTGTCCTCGACCGTCAGCCCGAGGAGGTGCCGCGACTGCTGGTACGTGCGGGCGAGCCCGAGCCGCACCCGCGCCCGGGCCGGCCTCCCGGTGACGTCCTCGCCGTAGAGCTCGATCGTGCCCGCCGAAGGGGGCATGTCGCCGCAGATCAGGTTGAAGAGGGTCGTCTTGCCGGCCCCGTTCGGCCCGAGGACGGCGCGACGCTCGCCCTGCGCGACGTCGAGGTCGACGTCCCGCACGGCGAGCAGCCCGCCGAAGCGGCGGCCGACCCCCCGCAAGCGGAGGGTCGGCGCGCCGTCGTCGACGGGAGAAGCCGTGTGGGGGACAGGCTCGCGCCTGTCCCCCACGCTGTTCCCCTGGTCGCTCACTGCCTCACTTGATGACCGTCTTCGTGACGACGCCGTTCTTCACCTCGCGGATCTTGCCCTGCCACGGCAGCTTCTTCTTCACGCACGGAGGCTGCGTGCGGCCGGGCGGTGGGCTGCTCTTCGTGAAGAGGCCGCCGAACGTCTGGTTCACGTTCGGGACGTAGCCCGTCAGCGTCACGGCCGGGCCGCCGTCGGGGCCCCTGACGATCTGGACCGGCCACTGGTCCTGGATCGCCTGGCGGTTCGCGTCGAGCTTGACCCTCCCGCCGTCCGAGAGCTCCATCGGCGCGAAGATCGACCGCGGCAGCGCCGCCTGCAACCTGGCGCCGACCGCACCGCCCGACTTCTTCAGGCCCTCGATCAGCGCCCGGGTGCCCTGGTAGTAGTTGTAGAAGAACCCGTCGTCGGCGGGCATCTTCGGGTACGTCTTCGCCACGAACGCGTGGTACTGGTTCAGGGCGGTGACGCCCTTCAGGCCGGGAGCCGTGCCGAAGCCGCCGACGTACGCGCCGATCATGCGCGGGGCGACGTCGTCCTTCCCGGTCAGGAACCAGAGGAACAGGTTGCCGGAGTGCTTCTTCGCGTCGATCGGGCCGTAGGCCTGCTCGAACGCCTTCAGCGCCGGCCCGGTGCCGGTACCCCCGACGACCCAGAAGTACCCGTCCACCTGGCTCGGCTGCGGCAGCTGGCGGACGTACGACGAGTAGTCGGTCGTGTTGAGCGGCGGGAACACCCGCTTCGTGATCTGGCCGCCGATAGCGCAGAAGTCGGCGATGATGCCGGCCGCGGACGTCCAGCCGAAGCTGTAGTCGTCCATGATGATCGCGGCCTTCCGCCAGCCGAGCTTCTTGTAGACGATCTCGCCGATTCCGGCGTTCCACTGGGCGCCGTCGCCGTGGTAGCGGAATACGTTCTTCGGTGCGATCTGCAGGGTCGGGTCCTGCGACCCGGCCGTGCCGATGATCACCGTCTTCGAGGGCCGCGGCTTCGCCCAGTTGGCGATCGCGACGGCCTCGTCGCCCGAGAGCGGCCCGACGAGGACGTCGGCCCGGAGTTGCTGCATCAGGCGCCGGGTCTCCCGGAGCGCCGTCGCCGGGGTGTCGTCACCGCAGCCGTAGCCGACGATGTTGACCGTCTTCCCACCGGCCTTGATGCCCGTCATGCCCGCCGAGGGCTTGTTCTTGTTCTTCACCTTGCCGCCCGCGAACTGGGCGAACGCGGTCTGGGCGCCTCCGATCCCGAGCTCTTGCGCGAACCCGAACGCGCCCTTGCAGTCGCTCATGATCGCCACGCGGACAGCGCCCGACGGCGCCGCCGAGGAGGCCGACGTGACCGCAGCGATCGCGACCACGAGCAACCCGACCGAGGCCAAGAGGCGGAGTACCCGCCCCTGTGGTCGTCTCATCTTCCGTCCCTCCTTCGTTGGATGCACAGGAACTTCGTGAACTCCGTCGTCGTCGACCATCGAGTCGCCGCCATCCTCCTTTCTCGTCTCCCGCTCATCTCGCCGTGCTCACGCTCGCCTCCGGGGCGGGCCGCTCCGGGTCACGCGAGCGTGCGAGATCCCAGAG
>DASSPG010000101.1:0-23092 GCA_035699725.1 Candidatus Limnocylindrales bacterium
GCGAGCTCGGCGGCCTTCGCGCCGATCTGGCGGGCGACCGGCGCGGCCTGCGTGGCGAGCGAGTCGATCATCGACTGGAGCTGGCCGAGCATCCGCTCGGCGGTGGCGCGGGCGTCGCCGCCACCGGCGGCGGGCTCGTCCTGCGCCTGGGTCCAGCCGAAGGTCTCGTCGCCCGGGCTGCCCGTTCCGGCATCGCCGGTGTGTCCGTTGCCCGATCCCTCGATCCTGTCGCGTTGCTCATCCATCGTGCGTCCTCCGTGCGGCCTCGAGGGTCCATTGTCCCCCGGATCGCCGATCCGCGTGTCAGTCCGCAGCCGTCGCCGCGGCAGGTGGACGGTCGTCCGGGCCGGCAACCGCGCCCTCGTCGGCCAGCCCTCCGTCGTCCTCGTCCTCGGCCGGATAGCGGGCCAGCGAGAACCCGAACTCGCTCCCGCCGTCAGGTCGTGGGCGAGCCCACATCCGGCCGCCCATCTCGTCCACCAGGCGCCGCGACACGAACAGGCCGATGCCCGCCCCGGCGGCCGAGGCCGCGGTCGTCGGTGAGCGGTAGAAGAGCGAGAACAGGTCGTCCACCTCCGCCGGCGCGATGCCCGAGCCGCGATCGAGGACGCGGACCCCGACCTCGTCGGGCGCGGCGTCGTCCACGGCCACCTCGACGGTCGAGCCGCTCGGGGAGTACTTGGCGGCATTCGAAGCCAGGTTGCGGAGGACCTGCTCGATGTACGTCTCGTCGCCGCGGACCACGTTCCGCCCCGCCCGCGCGACGACGAACTCGTGCGTCGGCCAGCGCTCGGCCTCCGACCGGACCACGCGGGCGAGGAGGTGATCGAGATGGACGGGCTCGTCGCCGAGGGTCAGGTGGCGGCGCTCGAGCCGGCTCAGGACGAGCAGGTCCTCCACGATGCGCGACAGGCGATCCGCCTCGGCCGCGATGTCGTCGCTCAGGTCGGCGGCGGCCGCGTCGCCGTCGAGCCGCCGGCGCAGGATCCGCGAGCCGGCGAGGATGGTCGTGATCGGCGTCCGGAGCTCATGCGAGACCACCCCGATGAAGGCCTCCTGGAGCCGGCGGGCGTCGGCCTCCTGGGCGTGGAGCCGAGCTCGCTCGAGCGCCTGCGCGCCCTGGTCGGCGGCCGTCGCCAGCAGTCCGCGATCGACCGCGCTCCGGTCCTCGGCGGTCCGCCAGCCGATGACCAGCACGCCCTGGAGCGTTCCGCCCGCCTGCATCGGGATGGCGCTGATGGCCCGCACGCCCGCGATCCCCGGGACGTTCGAGGCCTTCGGGAACGCCTCGCGCCAGCCGTCGTCACCGCTGACCTCGACGATCCGGCCCTCCGCCGCGGCGCGCGTCACCGGATGGCCGACATCCGACCCGATCCGCCGCTCCCGCTCCATCAGCCCGGCCGGATAGCCGCGGGCATGGACGAGCGCGAACGAGGCGCCGGATGCGTCCGGGACATGCAGCACGGCGAACCCCGCGAGGAGTTCGTCGAGGGCGAGGTCCACGAGCGTGCGGGCCACCTCGTCGACCGTGGTCGCTCCCACGAGCTCGGCCGCCAGGCGACCGAGGCTCGCGACCCGGGCCGCTGCGTCGGCGGCGCTGGCCTCCGCGCGCTGTTGGGCGACGTGGAGGCTGCTCCGCTGGAGCGCGTCGCTCGCCATCCGGACCAGGAGGGTCACCGCCGGGGTCAGCTCCGGCCGGCGCCCGTCCGGACCGTGGAGGAGGCGGAGGACGCCGGTCGGCTCCGGTCCGGAGCTGAGCGGGATGTCCACCGTGGGAGCGCCCTCGTCCGCCGGATCCCCCCTGGTGCCGAGCGCGTTCGTCGCCGGCGCAAGTGGTTCGCCGAACCGGCCCTGGATCGTCATCGGGCCACCCGGCCCGGGACGACGGAGGAGCACGACGGCGCCCGGCGCACCGGCGAGGGCTGCGCCGTGCCGCGCCAGCAGGTCTGCCACCTGGACGGGCGTCCGGGCCGTGTCCACGTCGCGAACGGCCCGAAGCAGGATCGCGGCCGCGTCGTCGGAGATCGCCACCGGGGCGTCCGGTCGGCTGCCGGATGATCGCGGAGGAACGTCGCCGGCGGCGAGCGATGACCGATCCCGCGCCGGGACGCCGCTGAACGGCAGGCGCGGCGCCGGCTGGAGGAGCAGTCCGCGGATCCACAGGCCGAACCCGAGACCGGCCGCGGCGACGGCGGTGTCGAGGGTGGGGCCGGCGCCGTCGAGCAGGGCCGTGCCCGGCACCCAGGCCCGGACGACCGAGACCTGGGCCGCGACGCCGATGATCGCCGCCGCCGCGCCACCCGTCGGCCCGCCGAGGATCGCGGCCACGAGGCCCGCGCCAAAGGCGACGATCAGCCACGGGGCGACCGCCACGACCTGGTCGAGGCCGAGCTCGACGAGGACGCCGACGACGGCGCATGCGACCCCGACGGCCAGGCGCACGATCGAGGGACGGATCGGAGACCTCCGCTGCGGGTGACCGACGCCATTGTGCCGCGTCCGAGCCAAGCAGCCTGGCTCCGGACCGGGAATCGGACCCGGCTCGGCAGCGCCTAGAGGAGGGACTCCGGGTCGACGTCCACGCTCCACGGCGGCTCCAGCCCGCCGTCGAGCAGCGCCGCCGGGTCCGGCCCGCGCAGGACGACGTTCCAGCGCCAGCGGTCGGCCCGTCGGGCGATGTAGGCGGGGGCCGGACCGATCACGGTCACGTCGAGGCCGCGCTCCCGGGCGCGATCACGGAGCCGTCCGGCCATCGCGCGGGCCTCGGATTCGGCCGTGTCACGGTCGGCGATCGCCACGGTCAGCTTCACGAGCCGACCGAAGGGCGGCGAGCCGAACCGCCGGCGAAGCGCGAGCTCGGCGTCGTAGAAGGCGGCCCCGTCGTCGTCGGCGACGGCCCGGATCGCGGCATGGTCCGGCTGGTAGGTCTGGATGATCGCCAGGCCCGCCCGATCGCCCCGGCCGGCCCGGCCAGCGGCCTGGGCAAGCAGCTGGTACGTCCGCTCGGCGGCGCGCTCGTCGGGCAGGTTGAGGGCGATGTCGGCGGACACGACGCCGACGAGCAGCACGTTCGGGATGTCGAGGCCCTTCGTCACGAGGGTCGTCCCCACCAGGACATCGAGGCGGCCGCCGGCGAAGGCATCGATCACCCGCTCGGCCGCGCCGCGCCGCTCCACGACGTCGCGGTCCAGTCGCGCCACCCGCAGCGTCGGAAACCGCCGCCGGACCTCGTCCTCGACGCGCTGGGTCCCACCGCCGAGGTAGCGGATCCGGGGCGACCGGCAGCTCGGGCAGCGGGTCGCGATCGGGGTTGCCCGGCCACAGTGGTGGCAGCGCAGCGTCGCGCCCGCCTGGTGGTACACGAGTGGCCGCTCGCAGTCGGGGCAAGCCTGGACGTGGCCACAGTCCCGGCACAGGACGACGGACGCGGTCCCGCGCCGGTTGATCGTGAGGATCGCCTGCTCTCCTGCCCCGTGGTCGAGGCCCGCGATCGCCTCGACCAGGCGGCCTGACAGCAGCCCGCGGTTGCCCTCGCGGAGTTCCTCGCGCAGGTCCACGATCTCGATCTCGGGCCGGGCGCCGGTGGGCCGGCTGGGAAGGATGACCCGCCGATAGCGCCCTTCGCGGGCCCGCCCGACCGAGTCGACGGCCGGGGTGGCGCTGCCGAGGACGACAGCCGCCCCGGCCAGCTCGGCCAGGCGGATGGCAACGTCGCGGGCCTGGATCCGGGGCGTCCGGTCGCTCTTGTAGGCCGCGTCATGCTCCTCGTCGACCACGACGAGCCCGACATCCGCCAGTGGCGCGAGCACGGCCAGCCGCGTCCCCACCACGATGTCGACGGCGCCCGAGCGGATGCGCCGCCACTCGTCCGCCCGCTCGCCGTCCGACAGGCCGGAGTGGACGAGTGCGACGCGGGCGGCGAGATCGGCCCGGAGCCGGTCCACGAGCGGCAGGGCGAGGGCGATCTCGGGCACGAGCACGAGGGCGGGCCGGCCGCGTTCGAGCGAGGCCACGATCGCCTCCACGTAGATCGCGGTCTTGCCGCCGCCGGTGACCCCGTCGAGGAGGAGCGGCGTCGCGTCGCCCGTGGCGATGGCGGCGCCGGCCGCGTCGACGGCCTCCAACTGGGCGGGCGTCAGCGCGGTTCCGGCCGGCCGCCCGCCGCGCAGGCCGACCGGCCGTTCGGCAAGGGGCCGGCGTGGCCGCTCGCGGACGTCGACCTCGACGAGCCCGCGCCGCGCCAGCGAGGCGATGGCGCCGGTGCCGTGATGCTCGGACAGGGCCGAGCCCGGGAGGCCGGCATCGTCCCCTTCTCGGAGCTCCGCGAGAACGGCGAGCTGCCGTGGACCCAGCGGCCGCCCGCCCGGGCGCGCCGTCGGGCCGGCTCCGGCGTCGCCTGCGCCCGCGCCTGCGCTCGCGCCCCCCGCCACGCGCCCCGCGTCGGTCAGGCGGACCCAGCGCTCGTAGCGGGGGCCGGCGCCGGCGGCGAGGAGCGTCCAGTCGAGCATGACGAGGCCGCTCGCCTCGAGGCCGCGGATCCGACGGACAAGGGCGGCCCGGCCCTCGGCGGTGACGAGCTCACGGATCGGGCGCGGGCCGCGGTCGAGCTGATCGAGGAGATCCTGGTCCGGGGCCGCCAGGCCGGCCGGCGCCTGCGCCGCGGTCCGCTCGGCGACGAGCTCGAGCCGCTCGAGGAGGCCCGGCGGGAGCATCGCCCGCACGACCAGCGCCGGCGGCGAGAGGTAGTGGTCCGCGATCCAGGTGGCGAGGGCCAGGGCGAGCCGCGGGAGGAGCGGCCCGTCTGCCCGGACCCGGCCGGCGATCGGCTTGGCCACGATGCCATCGGGCGGTCCGGCCTCGCCGACCACGACCCCGAGGGCCTGCCGCCGCCCGAACTCGACGAGGACCGCCTCGCCCGGAACGATGTCGGCCAGCCGACCGGGAACCGCGTAGGTGTAGCGCCGGGCGCCTCCACCGCCGGCCGCGTCGATCGCGACCTCGACGTGACGGATCGGCGAGCCCGCGACCGCGTCCGCCCCGCCGTCCACCGGCGCGCCCTCGCCCGCGGCCCTAGACCCGGACCCGCCGGCGCGGATGGCGACGGTGCTCGTCGGCGATGATCGCGTCGATGGCGGCCGCGGTCTGCTCGACCTGCCCGGTCTCGTTGGTCACGACGTGGTCGTAGTCGTCCTGGCGCGCGAGCTCGAGGGCGGCGTTCCGCTGGCGCAGCTCCAGCTCATCGGCGGACTCCGTCGCCCGTGCCCGAAGCCGATGGAACAGCGCCTCCATCGTGGGCGGGATCACGAAGATAAGGAGCGCCTGGCTGACCTGCTCCTTGACGACCTGAGCGCCCTGGACGTCGATCTTGAGGATCACGTCCTTGCCGACCGCGAGCGCGGCCCGCACCTGGTCGCGCGGCGAGCCGTACCAGTTGCCGTGGACCTCGTTCGCCTCGAGCAGCCCCCGGGCGTCACGGATCCGGAGGAACTCCTCGCGGCTCACGAAGTGGTAGTCGACGCCGTCCACCTCACCGGGTCGGCGGGCGCGGGTCGTCATCGTGACGACGTAGTGGCGCTCGTGCTCGCGCCCGGTCGCTCGCTCCTGGCGGCGAAGCTCGTCGATGATCGTGTCCTTGCCGACCCCGGACGGGCCCGAGATGATCACGAGCATCGCCCCCGGCGCACCGTCGATCGTGTAGTCGGGTCGGCCCGGATCCAGCGAGACGTCGACCTGCGGGACCGGCCCGCCGGCGGCCGCGAGGGTGCCCGCGCCCGCCAGTGACCGCTCCGGGTCCGTGAGCCCCGGCTCGTCGCTCATCGGCGCCCCTCCGGACCGGCCAGCGCGGCGAGCCCGCCTGCCCGCAAGCCGACCAGCACCGCGTCCAGCTCGGCCGGCAGCGGCGCCTCGGCCCGGATCAGCTGGCCCCCGCTCGGCGAGGTGAGCTGGAGTCGCCACGCGTGGAGGAACAACCGGCCGAGCGGCGGTTGACCCGCCGCGGCCCGCGGTCCCTTGCGCGAGGTCCCGGTGCCGTAGACCGGATCCCCCGCGATCGGGTGGCCAATCGCCTCGAGATGGACCCGGATCTGGTGGGTCCGGCCGGTGACGAGGTCCAGCTCGAGCAGTGTCCAGCCCGCGAAACGCTCGCGGACCCGGTAGCCGGTCGTCGACGCCCGCCCGTCGTTCACGACCGCCATCTTCGTCCGGTGGCGCGGGTCGCGCCCGATCGGGGCCTCGATCCGGCCGACCTCGGCGGCGACCTCGCCGAGGACGAGGGCGAGGTAGGTCTTCTTCACCCGGCGCGCCTTGAGCTGGGCCATCAGCGAGTGCTGGGCGGCGTCGGTCCGGGCGACCATCAGCAGCCCGCTCGTGTCGCGGTCGAGGCGATGGACGATGCCCGGGCGCTGGACGCCGGCGATCCCGCCGAACGTGTCGGCGTCGCCGTGGGCGAGCAGGGCGTTGACGAGCGTGCCGGCGCTGTGACCGGGCGACGGATGGACGACGAGCCCGGCCGGCTTGTCGACGATCAGCAGGTCGGCATCCTCGTATACCACCGTGACCGGGATCTCCGGTGCCGGCGCGAGATCGAGCTTCTCGGGCTCGGGGACGACGAGCTGGAGCGCGGTCCCGGGTCCGATCACCGCGTTCGCCTTCAGCGCCAGCCCGTGCGCCGTGAGGTGGCCCGCCGAGATCAGCTTCTGGACGTGGCTCCGCGACAGCCCCGTCACGTCGGCGACGTAGCGATCGACGCGCTGGGCGGCGGCGTCGGCCGGGACCCGCAGGGCGTGGGTCCCGGGCCCGGTCACCGGCGCTCCTCGATCAGGGACGGCCGGATCGCGGCGCCGAGGAGAAGCAGGATCGCAAGGCTGATCGCCGCATCGGCGACGTTGAACGTGTAGAACCGGAGGGCGCCGATCCCGACATCGACGAAGTCGACGACGTAGCCGAGCCGGAACCGATCGATGAGGTTGCCGATCGCGCCCCCGAGCAGGAGCCCGAGCGTGATCGTCAGGTACGAGCTCGCCGCCGCGCGGGCGTGGTAGGCGACGATCAACCCGACGACGACGAGCGACACGATCCCGAACATCGCCGCGTTGTCCTTGAACAGGCCGAACAGGGCCCCGGTGTTCTGGCCGAAGACGATCCGGACCGTGTCCCCGACGACCTCGATCGATTCGCCGGGTGCCAGCGAACCGGTCACGAGCGCCTTCGTGGCCTGGTCGGCGGCGACGATCGTCCCGGCCAGCGCGACGAACAGCGGCCAGCGCCGGCGCGCGGTCGGGACGGCCTGCGCCGTCATCGTGGCGCACCTGTCAGCCCGCGCAGGCCGATCCGGACGGTGCCGCCGGCCAGCTCCGCCGTGCCGCTCGTGACGGCGTCGCCGCCGGGCGCTGCCTCGGCGTGCACCGTGGCCGCGAGGGTCTCCTCGGCGACGAGCGGAAGGTGCGCCGCCACGGGGTCGGGCAGACCGTCAACCCACAGCTCGATCCGATCGTCGAGCGCCAGCCCAGCGTCCTTGCGCAGGTCCTGGATCGCGCGCTGGAGCTCGCGGGCGTCGCCCTCGGCCCGGAGGTCGTCGGTCAGCTCGGTGTCGATGACGACGACGAGGCCCTCGTCGTGGGCAACGGCGGTGCCCGGTCGCGGGCTGGCAAGGATCTCCACCTCGTCCCGGGCCAGCGTGACCCCGCCGAGCGTGACGGAGCCGTCCGGGTGGTACTCGGCGTCGTTCGTCCGCGCGGCGGCCATGATCGCGGGGATCGCGGCGCCGTGCTTCCTGCCGATCTTCGGCAGGAGCGGCTTGACGCGCCGCTCGACGAGGTCGGACTCGTCGCCGATCAGCTCGACGGCCCGGACGTTGACCTCGTCGCGGATCAGGGCGACGAGCTCGTCGCGATCGGCGAGCTCCCCGCCGGGCAGGGCGAGCCACAGCCGGGCGAGCGGCTGCCGTGTCCGGATCCCGGCCGACCCGCGCAGGGTCCGGGCCAGCTCCACCGCCGATCGGGCGGTCGCCATCGCCGCCTCCAGCGCCTCGTCGCGGGCCGGCGCGAGCTCGTCGGCCGGCCAGCCGGACAGGTGGACGGAATCGGGGCCGCCGGTCGCGGCCGCGTCGCCGGCCAGGTTGCCGAACATCGCATCGGTCAGGAACGGCAGGAGCGGGGCGGAGAACCGGCACAGCGCCACCAGCGCGGCGTGGAGGGTCGCGAAGGCGACGTCGCGGTCGGCCGGATCGTCGTTGCGCGAGAAGCGCCGGCGCGAGAGGCGGAGGTACCACGTCGAGAGGTCGTCGATGTAGGCGGAGATCGCCCGGGCCGCCGTCGCCGCATCGGTGTCGGCGAGGCGATCGCCGACGACGGCGGAGGTGGCCGCCGCCCGGGACCGGATCCAGCGATCGAGGACCGTGCCGGTGGTGCCCGGCCCCGCGCCGTCGCCCGCGGCCGCAGGCGACCAGCCGGCCAGGCGGGCGTAGGTCACGAAGAACGCGTAGACGTTCCAGAGCACGAGCAGCTCGCGCCGCGCCTCGTCGGCGGCGTGCCAGCCGAAGTTGATGTTCTCCTCGGGCCGGGCCTTCGCGAACAGCCAGCGCATGACGTCGACGCCCATCCGCTCGGCGGCCTCGTCGAAATCGATCGCGTTGCCCCAGCTCTTGTGCATCGGCCGGCCGTCCTCGCCGAACACGAGGGCGTAGCCGAAGATCGTCTTGAACGGCGGCTCGCGCCGGAGCACGGTCGACATCGCGAGCATCGAGTAGAACCAGTTGCGGAACTGGCCCGGGAAGCTCTCGGTGATGAAGTCGGCCGGGAACCATTCCGCCCAGTACTCGGGATCCTCGCGGAAGTGGAGCGTCGAGAAGGGCACGATTCCGGCGTCCAGCCACGGGTTACCGACGTCGCGGATCCGCTCCACCGGACCGCCGCACGAGGGGCACGCGATCGTGACCTCGTCGATGTACGGGCGGTGCGGGCTGTGCCCGGCGAGGCGATCGAGGCCGCCGGTCGCGCGCTCCTCGAGCTCGGTCCGGCCGCCGATCACGTCGAAGGTCCCGCACGCCTTGCAGTCCCAGATCGGCAGCGCCAGCCCCCAGTAGCGCTTCTTGCTGATCATCCAGTCGTGCATGTTGATCAGCCAGTCGAGCTCACGGTCATAGCCGAAGCCCGGGATCCAGCGGATCTGGTCCACGACCTCCATGATCTGGTAGCGGAGGCTGGCGTCCACCTCGGCGGGGGTCAGCTCCGAGCGCGGCTTGTCGTACACCGGGCCCATCGAGATGTACCACTCGTCGACGAGCCGGAACACCAGCGGCGTCTGGCAGCGCCAGCAGTGCGGATAGCGGTGCGTGATCGTCTCGAGCCGGTAGAAGCGGTCGTCGCGCTTGAGGTGCTCGACGATCGGGTCGGTCACGTCGCGGACGTCGCGTCCGGTCAGCGAGCCGAACCCGTCGATCACGATCCCGCTGTCGTCGAGCGGCGCGATCATCGGCAGGCCAAGCTTCTTGCCCAGGGCGTGGTCCTCGGCGCCGCAGCCGGGCGCGATGTGGACGATCCCGGTCCCCTCCTCCTCGCCGACGTCCTCCCAGCCGACGACGCGGTGCTCGTACGGTGCCTCGACCGCGATCGGTGAGGCCCCCGCCCCGAACGCCTTCCGGACAGCCGGCAGCTCGTCGAACGGGCCCTCGTAGCGCCAGCCGACCAGGTCGGAGCCCGGGCGCTCGTCGAGGATCTCGAACGGCCCGGCGAGGGCCTGCTTGAGCGTCCCGCGGGCAAGCCAGTGGATCGCGTCGCCCTGGCGGACCCTGACGTAGCGGAGCGCCTCCCCGACCGCCGCCGCGACGTTCGAGGTCAGCGTCCACGGCGTGGTCGTCCAGACGAGGAGGTCCTCACCCGGCCGGTCGAGGAGCGGCAGCCGGATCGTCAGCCCCGGATCCTCGCGGTCGGCGTAGCCCTCGTTCATCTCCATCTGCGAGATGCCGGTCCCGCAGCGGGCGCACCACGGCATCGTGTCGTGGCCCTTGTAGAGCCAGCCGCGGCGGTGAACCTCCTTCAGGAAGCCCCAGATCAGGTCGTTGTTCTCGTTGCTGAACGTGAAGTAGCTGCCCCCCACCTCTGGCATCCCGAGCCGACCGACGAGCATCTCGACCGTGTCGGTGATCGGACCGTGCGGTCCCCCGATGGTGGCCGTCGCGGAGGGGTCCGCGGCGAGCAGGTCGCGCAGGCGGCGCAGCTCGTCGGGGTCGTTCCAGTCCATCCACATCCCGAGCCGGATGCTCTGCTCGGTCTGCCGCGCGGCGTAGGTCAGGACGCGCTGCTTGCACAGCGAGACGAACTCGGCGATGCCGTAGTCCTCGATGTCGCGCTTGCTGGTGAAGCCGAGGTCGCGCTCGACGTTGACCTCGACCCACAGCCCCTGGCAGTCAAACCCGTTCTGGTAGCGCTGATCCTCGCCGAGCATCGCGTGGAAGCGCTGGAACACGTCCTTGTAGGCCCGGCCCCAGGCGTGGTGGACGCCCATCGGGTTGTTGGCGGTGATCGGCCCGTCGAGGAAGCTCCACTTCGGCCCGCCCGCGTTCCGGGCACGGAGGCGCTCGAACGTCCGACGCTCACGCCACTCGGCCAGGATCTCGTGCTCCTGGGCGACGAGGTCGGGTTTCGCGCTGACGGGTCGGAACATCGGGCCTCGGCTGGGGTCGATCCGGGGTTCGGTCGGTCCGACGGATGGCGCCGGCAAGCGGGCACGCCACGGCGACGACCGAAGGGTTGGCGAGTATCCTACCCTGCGATGCAGCGCGCGCAGGGGACGCGGCCGCGGGCGGGCTCGCCGTTCGTCGCCGCCTTCCTCTCCCTCCTCTTCCCGGGCCTCGGGCACGCGTATGCCGGAGCCCACCAGCGCGCCCTCGGCTTCGCGGCGCCGCCGATCCTGATCCTCGCCCTCCTGGCCGGCGTCTTCCTGCGGATGTCCGGGACCCAGATCATCCAGTTCATCCTGACGCCGTGGGTCCTGCCCGGGATCTTCCTGCTCAACCTGCTCGTCCTCGGCTACCGGGTCGTCGCGATCGTGGACGCCTGGCGCGTGACGAACTACCTCAACGGCGTCGCGGCCAGCGGCGGCGGTCGGCTCGGCCGGCCGCGGGTCGTGACCCATCCGATCTCCGTGGCGGGCCTCGCCGCGGTCCTGCTGGTCATGGCCGGGGCGCACGTCGTCGTCGCCCGCTACGACCTGATCGCGATGGGTGCCCTCGACGACCCGTGCGTGTTCGTGTCGAACGACCCGTCGGAGTCGGTCGAGTGCGACGCCTCGCCCAGCCTGTCGCCCGGCGGCTCAGTCGAGCCCACCGACGAGCCGCTCGAGTCCCCCGAGGTCACGGCCACGCCGCCGCCGCTCCAGGGCTCCGCCCTGCCCAACCAGACGATCCCGCCGTGGAACGGGACCGAGCGGCTGAACATCCTCCTGATCGGCTCGGACGAGCGGCCCGGCGAGGGGACGTACAACACCGACACGCTGATCGTGGTCTCGATCGAGCCCACCACCGGTCAGGTGGCGATGTTCAGCCTGCCACGCGATTCGGTCGGGGTGCCGCTGCCGCCAGGTCCGCTCCGGAACGCCTTCGGGTCGACCTACCAGTCGAAGATCAACTCGTTCTTCACCGCCGTCCGCGGCCGCCCGGACCTGGTCCCCGGCACGAGCCGGACTCGCGGGTACAACGGCCTCAAGGCGATCCTCGGCGAGCTCTACGGGCTCGACATCAAGTACTTCGTCGAGGTCAACTTCGAGGGCTTCCGCCAGGTCGTGGACGCGGTCGGCGGGGTGACGATCAACGTCCAGGTCCCGGTCATCGACGATCGCTTCCCGTCCGACACGGGACGCCACGCCCGGATCTACATCCCGTCCGGGATCCAGCACATGAACGGCACCCAGGCGCTCGTCTACGCCCGCTCGCGCTATGGCTCGGACGACTTCGATCGCGCCTCCCGCCAGCAGCGCGTCCTGACGTCGCTCCGCGAGCAGGCCGACATCGCCAACCTGATCCCACGCATCCCGGAGTTGCTCGCCGCGGTCAAGAACACCGTCCGGACCGACGTCCCGCGGGCCGAGCTCGCCAAGCTCGCCGGCCTCGCCGACACGATCGACACGAAGAACATCCGCTCGTACGTGTTCGCCTATCCGCGCTACGGAACCCAGGTCCTGTCGCCGATCTACCAATACGTCCCGGACGTCGGGAAGATCCGCGCTGCCGTGGCGAACGCATTCAGCGTGGACCCCGGCCTCGAGGACACGCGGACCGCGCTGGCGGCCGAGGCGGCCTCGATCTGGGTCCTCAACGGCAGTTCCGAGCAGGGCCAGGCCTCGGCCCTGGCGAGCTATCTCGAGTACTACGGCCTGATCGCGAGCGCCCCCACGGCCAGGCCGCCGGCGACGAGCACGACGAAGATCGTCGTCTACAACGGGGCCGAGACGCGGCTCGTCGAGACGATCAAGTTCCTCGAGGCGACGCTCGAGGTCCAGGTCGAGACGAAGACCGATCCGGCGATCCGGGTTGACATCGTGATCACGACCACGCGCACGACCCCGGAGCTGACGCCGCCACCGAGCGCCTGACCCGGCGCGGCCCCGACCCCGAGCCCCGGTCGCGCGTTGTGCAGCCACTGAGTCGACCGACCGCCGGGCGCAGTGGCCGGACCGCTCCGGACCGGTCCGGCCACGGACTGACGCGGTCAGTGCGCGAGACGACGCCCGACGACCCGGTCCAGGGTGGCCCACCGCGGTTCAGCGGTCGGTTGCCTCATCCAGTGCAAGACGGACGGCCAGTTACCCGGGCTCGATCTCCGTCAGCCAGTGGGCGTACTGCGGGAGCCGCCCGCGTACCGCGTCGAAGTAGCGCTCCCGGATCAGCGAGCCGATCGGTCCGACCTCGCCCGACCCGATCGGGCGGTGGTCGATCTCGACGACCGGCGAGATCTGGACGCCGGTGCCGCACAGGAACATCTCGTCGGCGACATACAGCTCGGAGCGGTCGATCGAGCGGACCTCGATCGGGATCCTCTCGTTCTCGAGGAGCTCGAGCATCGCCTTGCGCGTGACACCCTCGAGGAGGTCGTCGTTGACCGGCGGCGTCAACGCCACCCCGTCGCGCACGACGAACACGTTCGCGGCCGACGCCTCGTTGACGTGGCCGTCGGCCGTCAGGACGATCGCCTCGTCGTAGCCGTTCATCTCGGCCTCGGACTTCTGGAACGCCATGTTCACGTAGCCGCCGACGATCTTGCCGCGGGCCGGCAGCGCCTCGTCGGCGTTCCGCCGCCAGGTCGAGGTCATCACCCGGATCCCGCGCTCGGTGTCGACGTAGCTCCCGAACGGGATCGCGACGATGTAGAGCTGGTTCTCGAGGTGATGGAGTCGGACGCCGATCGCCTTGGTGGACTTGTAGAACGACGGGCGGATGTAGACGTCCTCGTGGAACCCGTTGCGGCGGACGGTCTCGATGATCAGCCCGGTCAGCTCGTCGACCGAGGGCACGTTCTCCATCAGCAGGATCCGGCACGACTGGCGGATCCGCTCGACGTGCTCCCGGATCTTCAGCCCGTAGAGCTTGCCCTGGTCCGCGTTCCAGTACGCCCGGATCCCCTCGAACGTGGCGGTCCCGTACATGAACGCGTGGGTCATGATGCTGACCTTGGCGTCGCGCATCGGGACGAACTCGCCCTCGAAGTAGGCGATCACGTCCTCGAGGTCGCGCGGTGCGGGCGCCGCGTGCGGGTCGGAGGCGGGCGCGGCGCGCGGGTCGGAGGCGGGCGAGGCGGCGGAGGCGGGCGAGGCGCCGGCGGCGAGCGGGGCGCCGGAGGCCGACCCCGACGCGGAGGCAGCCTCGTCGGGCGGGCTCGACTGGTGGGTCAGCATGCGGACGCTCCTGCGAGTCGGCGGCGCGAGCGCCGCGGGGTCGTCGGACGGTCGGCCGAGTATAGCAACGGGCTCCGGGCCGCTCCTCCGCCCGTTCGGTCGCCCGGCGCCCGAACCGGCGAACGAGGGCGGGTCGGGCACGGCTCAGGCCGGGTTTCGGTCGCCCGGCGCGCCCGAACCCGCAACGGGAGAGCGGATTGGGGGCGGGCTCGGACGCGATTCGCTCGCCTGCGCGATCGGGTCCTAGATCACACCCATCAGCGAGGCGGCCACGATCCCCAGGTACAGCAGGTAGAACGCCCCGCCGATCAGCAGGTTCCGGCCGAGGAGCCGGCCCGAGCGGGCCATCGGGATGAAGATGACCGCCGAGGCGATGAAGGCGATCGCCGCCGATCCGAAGGCGACCCGGCTGTCCGCCGTGAAGTGCCAGGCGTCCGCCGCGAAGAGCAGGGCCACGACCGTCGGGATCGTGGACTGGAAGACCATCGCGCCGGTGATGTTGCCCATCGCGAGGGTGTCCTTGCCCTGGCGGACCCAGATGACCGAGTTGAACTTCTCGGGCAGCTCGGTCGCGATCGGGGCGATCACGAGGGCCAGGATCACGGGGTCGATCCCGATCGTCGTGGCCAGGTGCTCGACCGAGCCGACGAAGAAGAAGGCGCCCACGATGATCAGCCCGAGCGCGGCCAGCACCTGGAGGTTCACGACGCGCAGCCGCGGGACCGCCAGCGCATCGTTCGGGGTGGCCGGGTCGAGCCGGTTGAAGCGGAGCGGGGCGAGGTCTTCGAGATCGACCTCGGGATCGTCCTCGAAGTGGCCCTTCACGTACCAGCCGTAGATCAGGATCAGGACGAGCGCGACGACCCACTTCGGCCAGGCCGGCTCGAGCGGCAGGAACGCGGCGGCGATCGCGAGGCCGTAGGCGATCCCGAAGTAGCGCATGTCGTGGGCGAGGACCTTCGTGTCGACCGGCATCTCGTCGCGCCTCGGCCGGTTGCGGGCGACGACGAGGACCGCGACGCCGGTCACGAACATCGCGAGGGTCGAGAGCATGAACGGCGCGCCCAGGATCGCCCCCACCCCGATGCCGTGCGAGGCCTGCGAGCCGCCCCCGGTCAGGATCGCGATGATCGGGATCATCGTCTCGGGCAGCGCCGTGCCGACCGCGGCGAGGACGGAGCCCACGGCGCCTTCGGCCAGCTCGAGCTTGCGCCCGAACCACTCGATCCCGTTGGTGAACAGCTCCGCGCCGATGAGGATGACGATGAAGGCGCCGATCAGGATCAGGACGTCCAATTCAGCCCTCCAGGGCCTTGGCGAGCGCGACGCTCGCGACGATGACGACAAGGACGAGGGCAGCGACGAGGACCATGGCCGACTCGCCGCGACGGGCGAATCCGACGAGGGAGACCGCGACGCGCGCGGCCGGCGTGGCGACGACCGCGAGGAGGCCGAGCCAGACGAACCCGGCCGGGCGGAGGGCTGCGAGATCGTCCGCGAGGCGTCGGATATCGAACGCCGGTCCGCCCGAGAGCGGCCCGATCCCGCTCGCCAGCATCAGGGCCAGCCCGACCACGAGGAGGGCGATCGAGAGGTAGGTCCCGATGGTCAGCAGGCGGCCGATCGACCGCTCCAGGTCATGCGCTTCCGGGTCCCGTGGGCCTGCCGGTGCCGCTCCGGCGCCCGTCGCCGAAAGGTCCAGACCGCCCGGGGTCGAGGCGGTCATGCGATTGCCCGCTGCAGCATTCGCCACGCAGTGTAGAGCAGGATCGCGACAAACAGCCCGCGCAGCACGCGGAGGTCGATCCGGTGGACGACCCGTGACCCGACGCTCGCGCCGAGGAACACGCCAATGGCCGTCGGCGTGGCGGCATATGGGTCGATCCCGCCCCGGAGCAGGTACACGATCGCGCTCGCGGACGCGGTGATCCCGATCATCAGGTTGCTCGTCGCGGTCGCGACCCGGAGTGGGACGCCCATCAGGACGTGCATGACCGGGACCTTGACGAGCCCGCCGCCGATGCCGAGGAGCGCCGACGCGACCCCGGCCCCGACGCTGCCGACCGCACCGAGGCCGACGTTCCGGACGCGGTAGCCCGGACCCGACAGGCGGGCGACGAAGCCCGCGTCCGAGCCGGTCCCGGCCGACTCGGCCGTGGCGTCGGTCGGCGAGTCGTCACTCGAGCCGCGGAGGCCGCGCGCCATCGTCGCCGCCACGTACACGAGGAGCGCGGCGAAGAGGAGTTCGAGGACCGTCTCGGGCAGGAGGAACGCGACCAACCCACCGACCAGGGCCCCGCAGGCCGTGAACAGCTCCAGGGTCATCCCGAGCCGCAGGTTCGCGACGCGCCGTTCGAGGAAGACGGCCGCCGACGCGCCACTCGTCACGATCACGCAGATCAGGCTGACCCCGACCGCGGCCAGGAGCGGCATCCCGAACCCGAGCGTCAGGAGCGGGACGATGAGGATCCCGCCGCCCAGCCCGAGCAGCGAGCCGAACAGGCCCGTCGCGATCCCACCGCCGACGAGCAGCAGCGAATCGATCACGGGATCACGAGGCGGCGCCCGCCGCGGTCAACGTCGCGGGCCACGGCGAACGGCAGAGCCGCGCGTGCCGCGGGACCGACGACTATGGGCGCAGATGCTGCGGCGCGTACGGCAGGAGCGCCACGATCCGGGCCCGCTTCAGGGCCACGGCCAGCTCGCGCTGGTGCTGGGCGCACGTGCCGGTCTTGCGGCGCGGCTCGATCTTGGCCCGCTCCGAGAGGTAGCGGCGGAGGCGGTTGACCTCCTTGTAGTCGATCGAGACGGTCTTGTCGGCGCAGAACGCGCAGACCTTGCGACGACGTCGGTCGCGGTAGTAGTCATCGCGCTTCTTGGATCGGGTCGGCGGCATCGGTGTCTCCTGGAGGCGCGGCCCGCGGGCCGCGCGTCGGATCGGATCAGTCGGTCAGTCAGGTCGTCGTGAGGGGTCCGGTCAGAACGGCAGGTCGTCGAGGTCGCCGCCGCCGTCTTCGAAGCCGCCACCGCCACGGGGAGCGCCGCCGCCGGCCGGAGCACCGGCCGGACGCGGGGCGGACGAAGGTCCGGACGAGCCGAACTCGCCGTCGCCGTCCTCGCGCGACTTGCGCTCGAGCGCGATCACGTTGTCGGCCGTGACCTCGAGCGAAGTCCGCTTCGTGCCGTCCTTGGCGTCGTACTCGCGGGTCCGGAAGCGGCCCTCGACGAAGACGCGGTTGCCCTTGCGGAAGTCCTCGGCGGCGCGCTCGGCGCGATCGCCCCAGACGGTGACCCGGAACCAGTCGGTCCCGAGATCGGCCCACTCACCGGTGGCCTGGTCGCGCCCGCGATGCGTCACCGCGACGCTGAACTCCGTGACCTGGCGGCCGTTGGGCGTGTAGCGCATCTCGGGGTCGCGCCCGAGATTGCCGATGAACATCACCTTGCTGAAGGCCATGGTCGCGGCTCCCTCAGTCGATGGCGGCCGGGGCCGCCTCGGTCTCGGACTCGTCGATCCGCTCGGATCGATCGTCGTCGTCCTCTTCGTCCCCGGCCGACGGCAGGTCGTCGCCGTCATCGACGTCCTCGCCCTCGCCCTCGATCCCATCACGGCGCGATGGCCGGGCCGGCCGCTCGTCGCGGGTCAGGAGGTGGCGGAGGACCTCCTCGGTGATCTCGAGGGTGCGCTCGAGCTCCACGAGCGCCGCGGCGGGCGCCTCGAACAGGACGATGTGGTACGAGCCCTCGCGGTATCGGTCGATCTGATAGGCGAGCCGTCGCCGGCCCCACGGGGCGACCTTGATGATCTGCCCGCCGTCGGCGACGAGCTGACGGGTCGTGCGGTCGATGACCGCCTGGGCCTTGTCATCCGCGACATCGGGTCGCAGGACGAGCATGAGTTCGTATCGGCGCATGCGCCAGGACACTCCTTCCAATGGGAATTGCCCCGCTGACGGCCACGCCGGCGCGGAACAGAAAGGAAACGCTGCGGAGTGTAGCACGGGCCCCCGAACGGCCCTGCGGCAGCGACGCGTTCCGCCTTCAGCCTCCCTGCCGGGGAACGACGTCAGCCTCCCGATGTATCCTCTCGGCCATCGATCGCGCGCGGTCGATCCCAGCTCGTCCTCGCCTTCAACCTGCCCTGCGGAGGACCCGTGCCCGCCAGCACCATCCTGGTCATCGATGCCGATCCGGCCGCCAAGAACTCGATCTCGACGGTCCTGTCCGGCGTCGGCTACACCGTCACGACGGAGAAGGACGCGACCGCCGCGCTCGCCCTGATCGGCGACCATCAGCTCGTCATCGTCGACGTCGTGTCCGGCGACAAGTCGGGGCCCGACGTGTGCCGCGAGATCCGGGCAACGCCCTCGTTGGTCGCCATCCCGGTCCTCTGCGTCAGCCAGTCGGACGACGTCGAGGAGCGCATCCGCTTCCTCGAGGCCGGCGCCGACGACGTGATGGCCCGCCCGTTCGATGCCCGCGAGCTCGAGGCCCGGGTCGAGGCGCTCCTCCTCCGCTTCCAGCGGTCCAAGGACCTGAGCGCGGTCATCTCGACCGACGGCCTGACCGTGACGCGCGCCCGTCGGACGATCGCGGTCCACAGCCCGAAGGGCGGGGTCGGCACGACGACCGTGGCGGTCAACATCGCCATGGCGGCCGCCCAGCGCAAACCGGACCGGGTCGTGATCGTGGATCTCCACCTCCAGTTCGGCCAGGTGGCGACGCACCTCAACCTCGATCCTCGCCAGACCCTGGCCGACGTGGTCCGCGAGGACGCGGCGATGCGCGAGCCGGAGCTGCTCCGGACGTATGCGACCCGTCACGACAGCGGGCTCCACCTCCTGGCCGGCCCGTCCGGCGCCGAGCTCGCCGACCTGATCACCGCGGAGCACGTCGACCGGATCCTGACGACGCTGCTCGAGACGTACGACCAGGTCGTGATCGACGCCGGGTCGTGGATCGACGAACGGACCCTTCGCGCCTTCGAGCATGCGGAGAGCGTCCTCTTCGTCGTCAACCCCGAGATCGCCGCGCTCAAGTCGCTCACCGCCATGCTCGAGTACCTCAACGAGTCGGGCGCGGTCGCTGCCAAGTCGACATTCATCCTCAACAACACGTTCGGGCGCGAGATCCTGAAGCTGCGCGACGTCGAGAACGCGATCGGGACCCAGGTGACCGCCGAGTTGCCGTACGACCCGTTCCTCTACCTGAAGGCCGTGAACGAGGGCGTGCCGATCGTCCAGGGGGCGCCGCGCTCCGCGGCCGCGGAGCGGCTGGCCCGGCTGTCGACGAGCGCCTTCGCCGCCGAAGGGATCCCCGTCCCCGCGCCCGCCCAGGAGCGCAAGTCCGGCAGCCGGTTCGGGTTCCGCCGCCGCTGATCGCGAGGGTCACGTCGCCCGCGCCCATGCTCCCGACCGGGCCGAACCGCACGCGGCAGCGCAGGCTTGTGCCGCGCCCGGCAGCACCCCAGTCACGGCCCAGATCGACCGGATCGCGATCCGTGGGTCTGGCCTCCGCTCAGCCCATTGGGACGCGGCAACTCCTCGTCCAGAACCTCCCGGCCGGGCCTGAGCCGGCACGAACCGAGACGGGCCGGGCTTGCCGGGCGGCGTGTGGCGACGCCAATCGGTCGCCCAGGGCCACCGATCGCGATGGCGTCGATATCGGCTGGGACAGGCGCGATGGTGCCGGAGCAGGGGTTCGAACCCTGACGCCCTTGCGGGCAGCGGAGTTTAAGTCCGCCGCGTCTGCCAATTCCGCCACTCCGGCTCGGCTCGCAGCCTAGCGCGCCCCGCGCGACTCGGGGCGGTCCGCCGGACGACTCGGGGTCGACGCGTCGGGCTCGACGCGCGTGGCAGCGGCCGTCAAGGCCGGCGCGCGCCGCCGAGGCGCTCGCGCGGACGAGGGCGCCGGGGCTACTCGTCTTGCGACAGGATCACGACCGAATAGGGTCCGAGGCCCACCGAGATCCGCTGCGGCAGCCCGTCGTGCTCGTTGTCCTCGCTGTCCGCGTCGAGCGAGTCGACGGTCTCGAACTCCGGGTCGTAGCCGTCCCAGTCACTGTTGAACCGGACGCGCCAGTGCCCTGGGCGGGGCACGCCGATGTGGTAGTCGGGATACGTGTCGGCGGAGAAGTTGGCCAGGACGACGACGTCGTCGCGGGGTCCTCCCTCGAGCCATCGTCGCCAGCCAAGAACCCCGGCCGCGACGTTGATGTGGTGGACGTGGACATGCTCGCCGCGCAGCCCGCGCGACAGGTCGTCCGCGTTGCGGCGCAGCGCGATCAGGTCGCGATGGAGCCGGAGCAGCCCGGCGTGGCGATGGCGGAGCTGCCAGTCGAGGCCGTCCTCGTCGTTGAACCAGGAGCCCTCGACGAGCTCCTGGCCCTGGAACAGCATCGGGATGCCGGGACTGGTCAGGACGATGGCGCTGCCGAGGGTGGCCCGTTTCTTCGACGCCCAGCTGTCGGCATAGCCGGGCCAGATCTCCTCGGGCACGCGGGCCTGTCCATTGGCATCCTCGTCGTGCGACTCGGTGTAGATCACCCGCCGGAATCCCTCCTGGGCCGCGTCACCGATGACGCCGGAGACCGACACGACGTCGCGGTCGTCGTCGTCGCTGGCGATCAGCGCGGTCCGGACGAGGTGGACGAACAGGCCATCCCACTGGGCCCCGAACCCGGCCCCGCCCTCCGTGGCCGGACGGGTGATCGCGAGGTCCGAGCGGAGGTCCTCGGCGATCGTGAGGCGGCCCGGATAGCGTTCGGCGATCTCGGCGTTGACATCGGCCATGAACCGCCAGCCGTCCTCGATCCGATCCTCGGCGCTGTTGCCCCCGCCGAGGACGCTGGAGATCCAGGCCGTGGCGTCCCAGCGCAGGCCGTCCACCCGGAACTCCTCGAGCCACTGGATCGCGGAGTCGCGCAGGAAGGCGCGGACCTCGGAGCGCCCGTAGTCAGGACGCGTGTCGCCCCATGGCGTCGTCGAGCGGTCGTCTTCGTAGAAGTAGATCCCGCCCTTTCCCTGTTCCGACCAGCCGTCGAACTGCCACAGGTCGAGGTCGGACGGCCCGAGGTGGTTGTAGACGACGTCCAGGAAGACCGCGATCCCGGCCGCGTGCGCGTCCCGGACGAGCGCCTTGAGGTCGTCCGGCGAGCCGTAGGTGCTCTCGACCGCGAACGGGTATGCCGGGTTGTAGCCCCATGACCGGTCGCCCGCGAACTCGAAGGGCGGCATCAGCTGGATCGCACCGACGCCGAGGTTACGGAGGTACGGCAGGCGCTTGCGGACGCCGTCGAGGGTCCCGGGTCGGCCGTGCATCCCGCTACTGAACGTGCCGACGTGGAGCTCGTAGATCACGAGGTCGTTCCAGGACGGCTGGTCGAACTCGGCATCGCCCCAGTCGAACGCGTGCGGGTCGTAGACGACGGCATTGCCGACGGAGTTCGTGAGCCGTCGGGCGCGCGGGTCGATCCGGTTCAGCTCGCCGGTCGGCGTGGCCAGGACGAACCGATACTCGTCACCGGGTCCGGCGTCGGACACCTCGGCTGACCAGGTCTCCGCGGCGCCGTCGGCGTCCCGTGCCAGCGGGTGTCGCGTCGCATCCCAGCCGTTGAACGTGCCGACGACCGCGACGGCCGTCGCGTGCGGCGCCCAGACCCGGAAGGTCGTTCCGGCCTGGTGCGGGATCGCGCCCATGCCGGGCCGCGGCGAGGGACGGACGGAGGGCTGCGACATGACGCGAGACTACCGGCCGGCGCGACCATGCGGAGCGGCGCCACGACACGGCCGCCGATGGGGCGGCGGCGGACGGAGACCGGGCCCCCGCGCCCGCGGCGGTTCGACGGAGGCTAGCCGACCCGGCGAACGCGCCCGCTTGCGGCCGCGCGGTCGCGCTTGGCGACGGTCATCCGGCGATCGGCCTGGCGGATCTCCTCATCGAGCGCCCGGAGGTCGGTGATCACGCGATACCCGACCGAGGCCGAGATGCGGATCGTCCCCTCGGCCAGATCGATCGGAGCCTCGACCGCCGCCGTCAGCCGGGCGACCACCCCGTCCGCCTCCTCGTCCGTGCCGACCCCGGAGGCGAGCAGGACGAACTCGTCGCCGTGGAAGTGCGCCAGGAAGTCGTCGCGACGCTTGGACTCGGCGAGGCGAGCCGCGACCACCCGGAGCACCTCGTCGCCGGTGTCGTGGTCGTAGTCCTCGTTGACGGACTTGAACCCATCGAGGTCGAGGTAGAAGACGTAGGCGCCCCTCCGCCCGGAACGGCGGAGGTCCTGGGCTCGCTCCGCGAGGGCGGTCCGGTTGGGGAGCTGCGTCACCTGATGGTGGCGGGCGAGCCACGCGGCGCGGCCACGATCGAGCGATCCGGACGCGGCGACGTCGGCGAGGACGAACACGATCGGGCTCCACCAGGCGATCTGGCGATAGGCCAGGGCGAACACCCAGGCGAGCGCCGACTCGGCCACCATCATCGCCCCAATGGTCCGCCAGGGGACGCCGACCGCCTCGGCGGGGCGGCGCCGGTTGCGGGCCCACACCGTCAGGATCGCGATCGCGAGGCTGAGGATCCAGTACACGAACGCGCCGGCAATGACGGCGAGGAGGTCCGCCGCCTCGCCGGATCGGGCGGCGGTGGCGTCGCGCAGGACCACGGTCAGGACCCCGCCGATCGCCGCCGGCAGGACCTGGCCGGCGTGGTTGGCAACCACGCCGTACCACGGAATGCTGCCGCGCAACTCACGCAGTTCGAAGGTCCCGAGCAGGGCCACCCAGACGCCCGCGGCCGGCCCGCCGAGCGCCCACGCCCCGACCGTCGGTCCGACTCCGTACAGGATCGTCACCCGGCCTTCGTCCGCGACCGAGCGAGAGGAGGTGGCAAGCCCCACGACGATCCACAGGCCCACGCCGATGGCGACCGGGTCGATCGACCCGATGGTGAAGGGCGTTGCGATGGCCCGATCGATCGGGAAGGCGAGCACGACGGCGACGAACGCGATCACGGCAGCGACCGTCGGGATGACGGTGACGGCGATGACCGCGCGGGACGGAAGCGACGGCGTCCGGCGACGCGCGTCAGCGTGCGTGGTCAGATCTGACTCCCCTCGATGGTTGACCCGCATACGTTCTCGCACGCCGCCGGGCGGGACCATGGGCCTTTGGTCCCGATGGTTCCCGCGCGCACCGCGGGAACCGCGCGGGGC
>DASSPG010000102.1:0-1649 GCA_035699725.1 Candidatus Limnocylindrales bacterium
ATCGATCCGGCTCACGTAGCGCGGCGCATCGGCCGCCACGCCCAGCCCGCGCCGCTGGCCGACCGTGAACCCGGCCGATCCGCCGTGCTCGCCGACCCGGGCCCCGTCGGCGTCGAGGATCGGCCCCGGCTCCGGGCTCCAGCCGGCCCGCTCGCGGAGCGCATCCCGGTAGTCCCCGCCCGGGAGGAAGCAAATCTCCTGGCTCTCGGGCTTCTCCGCCGTCGCCAGCCCCAGCTCGCGGGCGATCGCGCGGACCTCCGGCTTCACGAGGTCCCCGAGCGGGAACCGGGCGTGCTCGAGCTGGTCCTGGCGGAGGCCGTACAGGAAGTAGGTCTGGTCCTTCTCGGCGTCGCGAGCGCGGAGCAGGCGCGTCCGCCCGTCCGGGCCGCGGTCGCGTCGGGCGTAGTGGCCGGTCGCGACCGCGTCGCACTCGTACAGGTGGCGAGCCCGCCCGAGCAGCGCCCCGAACTTCACGTAGGTGTTGCAGTCGACGCACGGGCTCGGCGTCCGGCCGTCGAGGTAGGCGTCGAGGAACGGCTGGAGGACCCCCGCATCGAACTCGCGCTCCAGGTTCATCACGTAGAACGGGATCCCGAGCTGGTCCGCCACGCGCCGGGCATCGTCGGCCGCATCGAGCGAGCAGCAGCTCTTCTTGAACTCGGAGTAGGTGTCGGCCGCGTCGTGGAGGCGCATCCAGACCCCGACGACGTCGTGGCCCGCCCGATGGAGGATCGCGGCGGCGACCGATGAATCGACGCCACCGGACATCGCGACGAGGATCCGGCTCACACGCCGATCCCCTGCCCCAGCGGATCGGCGGCGACCGCGACCTGGCCGGTCCGCATCGAAGCGACGACGCGCGGGATGATCGCGCAGGCCTCGTCGATCTCGGCCTCGGTCGTCGACCGGCCGAGCGACAGCCGGAGCGCGCCACGCGCCTCCTCCTCGGGGTAGCCCATCGCGGAGAGCACGTGCGAGACCTCGGTCGAGCCGGACGTGCACGCCGACCCGACCGACGCGGCGATCCCTTCCAGATCGAGCGAGACCGTGATCGAGGCTCCTTCCGCGTCGCGGACGATCAGGGAGAGCAGTCCCGGCAAGCGGTCCTTCGGGTGGCCGGTCAGCTCGGTCCCGTCGACCGCGAGGACGGCCTTCTGGAGCCGGTCGCGCAGCTTCCGGACGCGGCGGTTCGTCTCGGTCCGCTCCTCGCACGTCAACTCGTAGGCGGTCGCCATCCCGACGGCGCCCGCCACGTTCTCCGTCCCGCCCCGGCGGTAGCGCTCCTGGGCGCCGCCCTGCTGCTGGACGAGGATGTGGGTGCCGTGCTTGAGGTAGAGCGCGCCGACGCCCTTCGGACCCTCGAACTTGTGGGCGCTCATCGCGAGGAGGTCGACCCCGAGGGCGGCCACGTCGAGCTCGAGGTACGGCGCCGCCTGGACCGCGTCGACCGCGAACAGGACGCCACGCCGGGCGTGGACCCGCTTGCCGATCTCGACGATCGGCTGGATCGAGCCGACCTCGTTGTTGGCGTACATGATCGCGACGAGGATCGTCTTGTCGGTCATCGCGGCGTCGACGTCGTCTGGGTCGACCCGGCCGTAGCGGTCGACCGGGACCTCGACGATCTCGAAGCCGAACTTCTCGAGGTA
>DASSPG010000103.1:0-16167 GCA_035699725.1 Candidatus Limnocylindrales bacterium
GTCCCAGGTCGAGACCTTGTAGGCCTGGATCAGGCCGTCCTTCTTGGCCGACGGACCGAACGACAGGCCGACGTCGATGACGTCCGGCGCCTGCGGGCCCTTGTTGTCCTTGTTGGCCTTGATCGCCTCGATCTCGTCGCCGGAGCCGGCGTCGGGATTGAGCTCGTTGACCTCGAGGCCGTACTTGGCCTTGAACGCCTCGATCGTCTCGCCGTAGTTGCACCAGTCGTGGGGCAGGGCGATCGTCGTGAGCGTGCCCTCGGCCTTGGCCGCGGCGATGAGGTCGGCCATCGGGTCGGCGGACGGCGCCGCGGCCGATGCCCCGCCGCCGCTCGACGGCGCTGCGCCGGTCGCGGCGGGCGGCGCGGAGGCGCCGCTGGTGCAGGCCGACGCCAGGATCGCGACGATCGCGACTGGGGCGACGACCCGGAAGAGCGCGTGCTTCGTGGTCAAGTCTGGAATCTCCTTGGTCGTGGGTGACGGGTCCGGGTGGATGATGGCGCTGTGACGCGCGGACACCGGCGCGATCAGGTCTCCTCCTGTGGCGATCGCGTGCCTGTTGACGGTGGCCCGGCGCGAACGCGCCCGGACGGGCCAGTGCCAGTCGCTCGCATTTGACGCTCCGGCGGCACACTGCGTCAAGAGTGTGATCGTTTCGTTGCCGGAAGATTCGGCTGTCGCGCCTGGGCACGCCATCGCTTCGTTGCCCTCTGCGGTCCTCGCTCAGGGCCGTTCGTCGGGCCGATGGGTCGCGGAGCGTCGCCTCGGGCCTCCGAGGGTGGGCCCGCTCGCTCCGGTCCTCGCGGTCGCCTTGGGCTGACGCACCCACCGGCGACGATGGCCCTGCTCGTTGGTCTGTCGCGCCATCGCTCGCGCGGTCCCGGGGCTCAGCTGCGGAGGCGGGCCATCTCCGGGTCGAACAGGGGCTCGGCGACGACCGCGGCGGGCAGGCGTTCGCCGAACGATTCGATCTCGACCCGTGTCCCGGGCTGCGCAACGGCGGCCGGCAGCCAGCCGTACGCGATCGATCGGCCGACGGAGAACCCGAATCCGGCGCTGGTCACGTATCCGACCGGCGCCCCATCCACCCGGATCGGCTCCTTGCCCATCAGCACGTCCTCGTCCCGCTCGAGCGCGAGGCAGGCCAGCCGCCGCGTGACCGCCTCGGTGCTCCGACCCTCGAGGGCGGGCCGCCCGACGAAGTCGCCCTTGTCCATCCGGACCGCGAAGCCGAGGCCCGCCTCGTACGGGTCGTGCTCGGTCGTCATGTCCGTGCCCCACGAGCGGTAGCCCTTCTCGAGCCGCAGGCTGGTGAAGGCGCTCCGGCCGGCCGCGATCAGCCCGTGCTCGCGCCCTGCCGCCCAGAGCGTGTCCCACAGCTTCAGGCCGAGATCGGCCGCCGTGTAGATCTCCCAGCCCAGCTCTCCGACGTACGAGAGGCGGAGCATCCGGGCCGGGACCTGGCCGAGATACGTCCGGCGTGCCTGGAAGTAGCGGAAGGCGTCGTTCGAGAGGTCGTCCCCGGTGAGGCTCTGGGCCACGTCCCGTGCCCGCGGCCCCCACAACCCGATGCAGCACGTACCGGCGGTCGTCGCCTGGATGTGGACCGATCGATCGTCGGGCGCATGGCGCCGCAGCCAGTCGAGGTCGAGATTGCCGTTCGCGCCGATCTGGAACGTCTCGGGGCCCAGCCGGGCGATCGTCAGGTCGCTCCGGATCCCGCCGTCGTCCTGGAGCATCAGGCTGTACACGACCGACCCGACCGGGCGATCGACCCGGTTCGTCGTCAGCCGTTCGAGGAACGCGCAGGCGCCCGGCCCGGTCACGACGATCCGCTTGAGCGCGGTCATGTCGACGAGGGCGACGCCGTCGCGCAGGGCGAGCGCCTCGGCGCCCGCGATCGGCGACCAGAAGCGCGCCGCCCAGTCGCTCCGGGCCGGGATCCGGTCCGCATAGCGCTCGACGAGGTGGGCATTGGCCTCGTACCACTGCGGTCGCTCCCAGCCGGAGGCCTCGAGGAACACCGCCCCGAGCTCCTCCTGGCGGCGGTGGAACGGCGCGACCCGGATCGGGCGCGGCGCGTCCATCGATTCGAGCGGATGGATGATGTCGTAGACCTCGATGTAGTTCTGGATGCCCCGCACCCGGATGTACTCGGGCCCTTCCTGGTGGGGCTCGAACCGGTTGACGTCCGACTCGTGGACGTCCGCCTTCGGGGCGCCGTCGACAAGCCACTCCGCCATCGCCCGCGCCACACCGCCGGCGTGGGTCACCCAGACCGCCTCGGCCACCCAGAAGCCGGCCACGTCGCGCGACTCGCCCATCAGCGGGAACCCGTCCGGGGTGAACGAGAACACGCCATTGAAGCCGCTCTCGATCTCGACGTCGCGGAGGGCCGGGACCAGTTCGCGCGCCGCTTCCCAGGTGTCCGTGAACGCCTCCGGCGTGAACGTGAGGACCGAGGGCATCACCTCCGCCTCGCCGGGTGCGAGGAGGGTCGCCGGATCGACGGGGATCGGCTCGTGGCCGTAGCCGCCGACGCCGAGCCGGACGCCGTGCTCGCGGAGATACAGGTCGCGGTCCTGGTGGCGGAGGATCGGGCGCAGGTTCTCGAGCTCCTCCGGGGCCGCGATGCCGGCCAGGGCAGGGACCGGCGTGGTCCGGGTGTAGAGGTGGGCCAGCGGCTGGAGCGGTGTCGCCATCCCGACCATCGCCCCGATCCGCGGACCCCAGATCCCGGCGCATGAGACGACGATGTCAGCCGGGATCTCGCGGTCATCGGTGAGCACGGCGCGGACCCGGCCGTCGTCGGTGCGGATCCCGGTCACGGTTCGCCCATCCAGGAATCGGGCTCCGCGCTCGATCGCCCGGCGGCCCATCGCCTCGGTGAACCGGGGCGCCTTCGTCAGCCCGTCGGTCGGGACGTGGAAGCCGCCGAGGATCCGGTCGCGGTCGAGCAGCGGCGACAGCCGGACGCACTCGTCGGGATCGAGGATCCGGCCCTCGACGCCCCAGGCCGTCGCCCAGCCGAGGCGCCGGTGGAGATCGGCCAGGCGGGCGGGCGTCGTCGCAACCTCGATGCTGCCCACCTGGCGGAAGCACCACTGGCCGTCGAGCTCGAGGCTCATCGCCTTCTCGACGGTCCGCGTCGCGTACTCGGTCATCGTCTTCGACGCGTTCGTCTGGAATACCAGGCCCGGCGCGTGCGACGTCGAGCCGCCGGGCAGCCAGAGCCGGCCCTGGTCGACGACGGTCACGTCGGTCCAGCCGCGCTCGGTCAGCTCGTCGGCCAGCCCGGTGCCGACGATCCCGGCCCCGATGATCACGACCCGCGGCGTCGCCATCTGTCGTTCCCCGTCTCGAATCGCGACGGCGGGCGTGAAGCGCGCCCGCCGTCCTCGCGTGCCGGTGAGCCGCTGCGTGCCGCGACGGCCCGGATGTCAGCCCGTCAGGGCATCCACTGCTGCCAGGTCGCCGCGTTCGCGTCGATCCAGACCTTGGCGGCGTCGAGCTCCTTGAGGTTCTTGTTCGTGATCGAGTCCGCGACCGAGTTCTGGTCGGCGTTGGTCCAGGAGAAGTTCTTGATGAACGTCCCGGCGTCGCCGGCGGTGTCGAGCCACTTCGTCCGGGCGATCTTGTTGAGCGTGTAGGCCGGGTAGTCGCACGCGACCTTCTTGAGATCGGCGTCGCAGCCCTCGGTCCAGGCCGGCAGGTCGATCTTGACCAGCTCGATCTCGTTGAGGAGCCACTGCGGATCGTAGAAGTACCCGAGCAGCGGGGTCTGGTTCTTGGTCGCCTGCTGGAAGGCCGTGATCGTCGCGGCCTCGCTGCCCGAGAAGACGACCTTGTAGTTCAGCTTGAGGTTGGTGATCAGCGCCTCGTCGTACTGGACGAACGTCGGGTCGGCGCCGAGGAACTGGCCCTTGTCGCCCGACTCGGACGTCTTGAAGAGGTCGGCGTACTTGTTGAGGTTGTTCCAGTCGGTGATGTCGGGGTACTTGTCGACCATCCACTTCGGGACGTACCAGCCGATGATCCCCTTCACGCCCATCGGGCCCAGGTCCGTCGCGAGCTTCGTGTCGGTGATGTACTTCTTCTCGAGGTCGGGATGGCCCCAGTTCTCGAGGATGACGTCGACCTCACCGGTCTCGAAGCCCTGCCAGGCGACCTCCTCGGCGAGGGTGCTCGTCTTGACCGCATAGCCCATCTGCTGGAGCAGGCACTGGGCGACGGCGACGTTGGCCGCGGCACCGACCCACTGGTTGACCATCATCTGGACGGTGCCCTTGTCGCCCGCCCCGGTGCACGTTGCCGCGACCGGTCCGGAGCTGGCCGGCGCGCTCGCTCCGGGAGCGACGCTGGCCGGGGCGCTCGGCCCGGCCGGTGTCGGCGTGGTGCCCGAGCCGCGGGCGCAACCCACCAGCACGAGGCTGACGACGGCCACGGCCGCCAACGAGCGGCTCCATCGATTGCCCTGCATCACGCTTCGCTCCTCCTCTGGTGCCGGGCTCAGCCGGCCTTCGCGACGGTGGTTCGGCGACGGCCTCCCGCGCCCTGGGTGATCCGATCGAGCATGATCCCGAGCAGGACGATCGCGACGCCGGCGGCCAGTCCCTTGCCGAAGTCCTTGCCCTGCGCAAAGCCGGTGATGACGTCGTAGCCTAGCGCGCCGGCGCCCACGAGCGCACCGATCACGACCATGGCCAGGACGAGGATGATCCCCTGGTTCGCCGCCAGCAGGAGCGCCCGCTGGGCGAGCGGCAGGCGCACCTTCCAGAGGAGCTGGCGCTCCGTGGCGCCCGACGCGGTCGCCGCCTCGACCACGGTCGCGGGCACGGCGCGCAGGCCGACTTCGACGAGGCGGATGACCGGCGGCACGGCGTAGATCACGGCGGCCACGATGGCGGTGAAGCGGTTGGGCTCGAACAGGGCGAGAGCGGGGATCAGGTAGACGAAGGCGGGCATCGTCTGGGCTGCGTCGAGGAACGGTCGCAGGAACGCCCGGAGACGGTCGCTGCGGGCGGTCAGGATCCCGAACACGATGCCGATGACCAGCGTGAGCGCCGTCGCCACGAGGACGTTGGCGAGCGTGATCATCGAGTGCTCCCACAGGCCGACCGCGACGATCGCCCCGAGGCAGATCCCGGTCGTGATCGCCGCCCGGCGGCCCGACACGAACCAGGCGATCACCATCAGGACGGCGACGACGAGGAGCCACGGCGCGCTGGTCAGGACCGTCTCGATCGGGTTGATGACGATCGTCGTGATCACGTTCTTCAGCCCGACCGTCGCGCCCGAGATCGAGCCGGTCAGCCAGTCCACGAAGCTGTTGATCGGCTCGCGGAAGGAGAACGTCACCTCGCTCGGGAAGCGGGTCGCGTCCACGACGAACGGCGCCAGCAGCCCGGCCGCCAGGAGGGCGGCCGGTGCGGTCCCGTCGCGGAGGCGCTCCCGGACCGAGCGGCTCCGCCGGAGGCCGGTCCGCGGATCGAGCCAGTCGCCCGCGGCGTAGGTCAGGCGGTCCAGGATGATCGCCAGGATGACGATCGCGATGCCGGCGTCGAAGGCGGCTCCGACGTCGGTCTTCTGGACGGCCTGCAGGATGTTCCGGCCGAGGCCCGGGGCGCCGATCAGCCCCGTGATCACGACCATCGAGAGGGCCATCATGATCGACTGGTTGATCCCGAGCCCGATCGCCCGGCGCGCCAGCGGCAGCTGGACCTTGCCGAGGACCTGGCGGCCGGTGGCCCCGAGCGAGACGGCCGCCTCGACGGTCGCGGGCGGCACGTCGCGGATGCCGAGGGCCGTGATCCGGATGGCCGGCGGGATGGCGTAGATCAAGGTCGCGACGGTCGACGACGGCGCCCCGATCAGGAACAGCAGGGTCATCGGCGTCAGGTAGGCGAACGTGGGCATGATCTGCATCACGTCGAGGACCGGAGCGAGGACCGCGGACACCCGCCGGCTGCGACCGGCCAGGATTCCAAGCGGGACTCCGATCGCGATCGCGATCAGGACCGCGGCCAGCATCAGGCCGAGGGTCGCCATGCTCTCGTCCCACAGCCCGAGCACACCGAGCGAGGCGAAGCCGGTGATCCCGAGCAGGGCCAGCCGGACGCCACCGAACACGAGCCCGAGGGCCCCCGCGACACCGAGGATGCCGGGCCAGCCGAGCGACGCGATCACGAGGTCGAAGAGTTCGACGAGCGCCCCCACGGCGCCCCGGATCGGGGCGAGGACGGTCCGGTTCTCGTCCACGACGTCGCGCACGCCGTTGAGCGAGCGGAACAGCGGGAAGTCGTCGTCGTGGGGCAGCGTTCCCTGGCCCTGGAACAGGAACCAGGCGACGGCGGCCGCCGCGAGCAGCGCCGCGAGGAGCAGGCGCCGCGCGGTCCGCTCGTCCAGGCGGGCAGCCGACGCCGCGCCGACGGCCGTCATCAGCCTGTCGCCGCCTCGACGCCGGCGATCGATTCCAGGATCGCCGCTCGGTCCACGACCCCGACGAGCCGTCCCTCATCGACGCAGCGGATCGGCTTCTCGGTGCCCGCCGCGGCATGGATCACGCTCCGGATCACCGCGGACGAGGGGAACACCGGGCCGTCGACCGGGTCGTCCGGCGTCGGCTTCCGCATGACCCAGCGGAGGGTCAGGACGTGCGACTTGGGGATGTCGCGCACGAAGTCGCGGACGTAGTCGTCGGCCGGCCGCGCGACCAGCTCGTCGGGCCGTCCGATCTGGACCGTGCGGCCGTCGCGCATGATCATCACGTGGTCGCCGAGCTTGAGCGCCTCGGCGAGGTCATGGGTGATGAAGACCATCGTCTTGCGCAGGTCGCGATGGAGCCGGATGACCTCGTTCTGCATGTCGCGCCGGATCAGCGGATCGAGGGCGCTGAAGGGCTCGTCGAGGAGCATCACCTCGGGATCCCCGGCGAGCGCGCGAGCCAGTCCGACCCGTTGCTGCTGGCCACCCGAGAGCTGGTCCGGGTAGCGCTCGGCCATCCCGTCGAGCCCGACGAGCCCGAGCATCTCGCGCGCCCGCTCGAGCCGGGACGCCTTCGGCTCGCCCCGGAGCTCCAGCCCGAAGGCGATGTTGTCGAGGACGCGCCGATGGGGCAGCAGCCCGAAGTTCTGGAAGACCATCGAGAACCGTCGCCGGCGGAGCTCGCGAAGCCGCTGGGGGCTGGCCCTGCGGATGTCCTCGCCGTCGAGGGCGATCTCGCCGAACGTCGGTTCGATCAGCCGGGTCAGGCACCGCACCAGCGTCGACTTGCCGCTTCCGGACAGGCCCATCACGACGAAGACCTCGCCGGGCCGGACCTCGAACGAGACGTCGCTCACCGCGACGGTGCCGCCAAGGCTCTTCACGCTGCTCGTGATCGACTCGGCGCTCGGGATGCCGGTCGACGTCTCCGCCAGGCGGGACTCCGCCGGCCCGAAGACCTTCCAGAGATGGCGGACGCTGATCGTCGGCTCGGCCGGCCGGCCATCGCGGTCCGTGGCGGAGCCGCCGGACGTGCCGGGCGTGGGCCCGGTGGGATCGGAGTCGGTCGACTCGGCGACAGAGGTCACGGCATGCTCCTGCTCGGTGACGCGAGGCCTGCGCGGACGGTACACCACCGTGCGCCGCGCGGGCACCCCCCGCCCACGGCCGTCGCGTCGCGTGACCCTGATGGCGCCGGGATCAGGCCGGATCAGCCGCCGCCGCCCCCGTCGAGCCGGTGGCGGGCGACGAACGCCGCCGCCTGGGCACGCCGCTCGAGGTTGAGCTTGGCCAGGATCGAGCTGACGTAGTTCTTGACCGTCTTGTCGGACAGGAAGATTTCGGCCGCGATCGCCTTGTTCGTCTTCCCCTCCGCGACGAGGAGCAGGATCTTCCGCTCCTGGGGCGTGAGGCCGGCCAGCTCGTCGTGGACCTCGCCGCTCGCGATCTGGCGGACGCGGGCCAGGACCCGTTCCGTCACCGCCGGATCGAGCAGCGACTCACCCCGCCCGACGGCCTCCAGCGCGGCGACCAGGTCGCGCGCCCGGATCTGCTTCAGCAGATACCCGGCCGCGCCCGCCACGATCGCGGACAGGACTGCCTCGTCGTCCGGGAACGAGGTCAGCATCACGACGCGGGTCGCCGGCAGCTCCGCCCGGATCTCGCGACACGCCTCCACGCCCGATCCATCGGGGAGACGAACGTCCATGATCACGATGTCCGGCTGGTGGCGGCGCGCCTGGGCGATCGATTCCTCGACGGTCCCGGCCTCGGCGACGACCTGGAAGTTGGGCCGGCGATCGAGCAGCGCGACGAGACCCTGGCGGACGACCTCGTGGTCGTCCACGACGAGCAGGCGCAGCGGCCGAGCGCCCGCGGCGGCGGCCCCGGACGGTGCTTCGTCGGTTCGGTTGTCGGTCATCTGGCGGCTCCCGCTGCGGGCCTCATCGTGAGCGTGAGTTGCGTTCCCGACCCCGGTGCGCTCCGGATCTCGAGGCGTCCCCCGATGACCGCGGCCCGAGCGTGCATGTTGGCGACTCCATGGTGCCCTGTCGCGGCGATTCCGGCTGGGTCGAATCCCGCCCCGTCGTCGGCGATCTCGAGGATGACATCCTCGCCCCGGGCGACGAGCGAGATCGAGACCAGCTGGGGCCGGCCATGGCGGACCGCATTGCTGAGCGCCTCGCGAACCAGGTAGAGGAGCTCGGTGCCGAGCTCGGGAGTAAGGCGGGGATCGGCGAACGGGTCGAGCTCGACCTGCACCTCGAGCAGGCCGCCATGACGCAGCTCTTCGGCGAGCGCCGCGATTCCGGCCGCGACCTCGGTGCCGTCGACGGCCTCCGGCCGCAGCCCGTAGATGAAGTTGCGGATGTCGCGGATCGTGAGGTTGATCGACTCGATCGCGGCATCGACCCGGGTCGCGGCCTCCTCCGATGACTCGGACATCAGGTCCGGGACGTCCTCGAGCGACAGCCCGACCGCGTACAGCGACTGGATGATGCCATCGTGGAGATCCCGCCCGATCCGCTCGCGCTCGTCGGCGACGGCCGCCCGACGCGCCTGGGCGTGGAGACGGGCGTTGTCGATCGCGATTCCGGCATGCCCGGCGAACAGCTCCACGAGGCGCTGGTCTGCGGCCGAGAACTCGGGCGCGCCCTGCTTGTTGGTCAGGTAGAGGTTGCCGATCGACTTCCCGTGCGAGAGGATCGGGACGCCGAGGAATGACGTCATGGGCGGATGGTTCGGCGGGAAGCCCGACGAATCGGGGTGATCGGCGATCGACGGGATCCGGTACGAGCGACCCTCGCGGATGATGAGGCCGAGCAGACCGAGCCCCCGCGGGAGGTCTCCGATCGCTCGTCGCTGCTCCGGATCGATCCCGGCCGTGATGAACCGTTCGATCCGTCCCTGGTCGCCCGCAATGCCGAGCGCGGCATAGCGCGCCGCCGCCAGGTCCCGGACCCGGTCGACGATCAGCTGCAGGACCTCTTCGATTCCGAGGACGCCCGCGATCGCACGGACGGCCTCATCGACCGCATCCAGGGTCGGCGAGGCTGACTGTGCGGCGTCCGGGTCGCCGCTCGGCGCACCCGTGGTCGGCATCGACGTCGGATCGAGCATGGCGCGACCATACCGCCCTCGAGGGCTACGTGACCACCGGCCCCGGACGTCGGGCCATCCGGCACGTTCGAGCGGCGAGGCGCATGCGCGATCGTCTGCCCATGACGCAGCTTCCGCAGGCGGCGGTCGCCCTCACTCTCGCCGGCCGCGCGGACGCCGCTCCGCGCCGGGATGGCACGCATGCGGAGGAGCGGGCGCCGGCCGCGACGACGACCGGACCGATCGTCCTGGGCACGGAGTTCAGCGCCGTGTCGAGGGCGGCGGAGCAGGTCGCGATCGACCACGCCGCCAGGCTCGGGGTGGCCCTGGTGATCGTGCACGCGATCGATCCGGGCCGCCTGCGCCTGCCGGGTGGCCGGTTCCGGCTCCGCGTCGATCAGGCCAGGGCCGCCCGCGAGGCCGATGCGACCGCCATCGAGCACCGCGCCCGTGCGGCCGGGGTCGTGCCCCAGATCCTGATCTGGAGCGGCGACCCGGCGACGTGCGTCCTCGATGCCGCCCGAGCGGAGGGCGCGTCCCGGATCGTCGTCGGCACGCACGGTCGCGGGCGGCTGGGCCGGGCGATCGCGGGGAGCGTGTCAGCCGACGTCGCGGCCGCCGCCATGTGCCCGGTCGACATCGTCCGTGGTGACGGGTCGGCTGTCGAGATCGTCACGGTCACCCCGAGGTCCGTCGCCTCGTAATCCGGGCCTGTCCAGCGCGCCAGCGCCGGTTCGGAGTGCGGCACGCTGCTACGATCGGCGGCCATGGTGGATCGCGCCTGGGACTACGTGATCGTCGGCGGCGGCAGCGCGGGCAGTGCGCTCGCCAACCGCCTGTCGGCGGACCCGTCCACGCGCGTCCTCGTCCTCGAGGCCGGTCGACCGGACTGGCGGCTCGACGCGTTCATCCACATGCCGGCGGCGCTGTCGTTCCCCATCGGCAGCCGGTTCTACGACTGGAAGTACGAATCGGAGCCGGAGCCGTTCATGGGCGGACGGCGGATCTACCACGCCCGCGGGAAGGTCCTGGGCGGGTCGAGCTCGATCAACGGAATGATCTTCCAGCGCGGCAATCCCCTCGACTACGAGCGCTGGGCCGCCGACCCGGGCATGGAAACCTGGGACTACGCCCATTGCCTGCCGTACTTCAAGCGGATGGAGGACTGCACGGCGGCTGCCGCCGACGATCCGTGGCGCGGTCACGGCGGCCCGCTCGGGCTGGAGCGCGGGCCGGCAACATCGCCCCTGTTCAGGGCCTGGTTCGAGGCGGCCCAGCAGGCGGGCTATCCGCGTACGACCGATGTCAACGGTTATCGCCAGGAGGGCGTGGCCGCGTTCGATCGGAACATCCGGCGCGGCCGCCGGATCAGCGCCGCGCGGGCGTATCTCCACCCGGTGATGCGCCGCCGCCGGCGCAACCTGAAGGTCCGAACGTTCACGCTGGTCACCCGGATCCACTTCGAGGGTCGGCGGGCCGTGGGCGTCGAGATCGAGCGACGCGGTGGTGGGACCGAGACGATCCGGGCCGGCGAGATCATCCTGTGCGGCGGCGCCTTCAACACGCCGCAGCTCCTCCAGCTCAGCGGCGTCGGGCCGGCCGGGCTCCTGCGCAGTCTCGACATCCCGATCGTTGGGGACCTGCCCGGCGTCGGCGCCCACCTCCAGGACCACCTCGAGGTCTACATCCAGTACGGGTCCAGCCAGCCGGTGTCCGAGCAGCCCTCGGCGACGGAGCTGTGGCGCCGCCCGTTCATCGGGGCCCAATGGCTGTTCCTGCGGTCCGGGCCCGGCGCGACCAACCACTTCGAGGCGGGTGGGTTCGTCCGCTCCAATGACGACGTGGCCTACCCGAACCTGATGTTCCACTTCCTGCCGCTCGCGATCCGCTACGACGGCACGCCCGCCCCGAGCAAGCACGGCTACCAGGTCCACGTCGGGCCGATGTACTCCGACGCCCGGGGGTCGGTGACGATCACCTCGGTCGATCCCCGCGTCCACCCGGCGCTCCGATTCAACTACCTCTCGACCGACCAGGACCGGCGGGAGTGGGTCGAGGCGGTCCGGACGGCGCGCCGGATCCTGACCCAGCCGGCGTTCGACGCCTACTCGACCGGCGAGCTGTCACCGGGCGCCGGCGTCGAGACCGACGAGGAGATCCTCGCCTGGGTGGCGAGGGATGCCGAGACGGCGCTCCACCCGTCGTGCACGGCGCGGATGGGCATCGACGGTGAGTCCGTCGTGGACCCGTTGACGATGCGCGTCCACGGCCTCGAGGGGTTGCGGGTCGTCGATGCCAGCGCGATGCCCTACGTCACGAACGGCAACATCTACGCTCCGGTGATGATGGTGGCCGAGAAGGCCGCCGACCTGATCGCCGGCAACACCCCGCTCCCGCCGGAGCCGATCCCGTTCTACCGCCACGGCGCGTCGCCGCTCGAGGATCCGAGCCGAGGCTGACGGTCGCGCCCCGTGCCGCTCGCGCCCGTGCCGTTCGCGCCCGGCGCCCGCCGGTCTCTCCAATGGCAGCCAGGGCAGCACAATCGCCGGGTCAGCCCGGATTCCCACTCATCCGTCAACCACGCCGGCATTCGAGGCTGGAGTGACCCGTCCGGCGACCGAAGGCGCCGCCCATGTCGTCGTCGCTGTCAAAGGAGGCAATCGGCGCGACCGATCTGAGCCGCTGCGGCAGCCCGAGGGCGAGACGCTAGCTGGGACCCTGGCGAAGTGCGCGGGCGATCCGGTTCGCGGCGGTCGCCACCTCCAGGCCGAGCTCGGCCTCGCGGCCCGGAGCCGGGAAGCGGTACGACGGGCCGTGGACATGGATCGCCGCCACGACCTCGCCGCTCGCGTCGGCGATCGCCGATGCCACCGACGCGATGTCCTCGGTGTACTCACCGGCGGTCCAGGCGTAGCCGTCGAGCTGGACGCGCCGGAGCCGGGCCCGGAGCTGATCGGGATCGGTCATCGTCCGCTCGGTGAAGCGCTCGAGTGGACCTGCCAGGTAGCGCTCGATCTCGGCCGTCGGACGGAGCGCGAGGACGGCCAGCCCGGACGAGACCCCGTGGAGTGGGATCCGGCTGCCGGTCCAGTCGCGGACGCCGACGGGATGATCGCTGTCGACCTGGTCGACGTAGTGCATGGCGTCGCCCTCGGGGACGGACAGGCCCGCGACCTCCCCGATCGCGGCGGCCAGCTCGGCGAGATGCGGACGGGCGATCGCGGCGATGCTCCGGTTCGCCACCAGCCCGGTCGCGAGGCTCTCCATCCGCGGACCCAGCCGATATCGCGTGTCGCCCGGGATCTGCTCGACGGCTCCCTCCCGCGCGAGCGATGCCAGCATCCGGGCCGCGGTCGACTTCGGGAGGTCGACCCGATCGGCCACCTCGGTCACCCCGATGGGGCCGTCGGTCAACGCTCCGAGCACGGCGAATGCCCGTTCGATGGACTGGACTCTGGACACGCGACTCCCCGTCGACTAGATTCCGGTTCTGCGTTCCATCATACGGCACCGTTCCACGATGTGGAACCCCCGACGTGAGATGATGGCGATCCTCAGTCGGCAGGGCGGAACGCAACAGCCGACGGTCAGGGAGCACCACGCGTGGCCGACTACGAAGAGATCGACCTCAACGCCCTCAGCGACGACGAGCTCGTCGAGCAGATGCACAACGACCTCTACGACGGGATGAAGGACGAGATCGTCGAGGGGACGAACATCCTGCTCAAGCGCGGGTTCACCGCGACGAAGGTCCTCGACGACGCGCTGGTTGCCGGCATGAAGATCGTCGGCATCGACTTCCGCGACGGCATCCTGTTCGTTCCGGAGGTCCTCCTCGCGGCCAACGCGATGAAGGCCGGCATGGAGATCCTGCGGCCGCTCCTCGCCGAGACGGGCGCGGAGCCGGTCGGCAAGGTCGTGATCGGGACGGTCAAGGGCGACATCCACGACATCGGCAAGAACCTGGTCGGGATGATGCTGGAAGGGGCCGGCTTCGAGGTCGTCGACCTCGGGATCAACACCGACGCCGAGAAGTTCATCGCCGCGCTCGAGCAGCACAAGCCCGACATTCTGGGGATGAGCGCCCTGCTGACGACGACGATGCCGTACATGAAGGTCGTGATCCAGACCCTCAAGGACCGCGGGATGCGTGACGACTACATCGTGCTCGTCGGCGGCGCGCCGCTGAACGAGGAATTCGGGCTGGCCGTCGGCGCCGACGCCTACTGCCGCGACGCGGGCGTGGCCGCCGAGACGGCTCGCCGCCTGATCGACGAGCGTCGTGCCGCGGCCTGAGGCCGCGCAGGCCCCTCGTCGCCGCGCCGTGGTCCCGGTGCCGGACCAAGCGACCGCCGAGGTGGCAGTCACGGCCTCCGCACCTGCCCGGAGCCGGTCGGCGCTCCGTCCGCCGGACCATGTGACGCCTGATCTGCCCACTGCGCACGGCGACCCAGCCGTCGATCGTCCCTTGCTCCCGCAGCCGGACCAGATGCCCTCGGCGACCTCGGGCCGCGCCCTCGTCATCGGCTGCGGTGCGCTCGCGCGCGAGCTCCTCGAGGTGACTCGCCGGATCCCGGGCCTCGAGATCGCGTGCCTCCCGCCGGATCTCCACAACCGCCCCGACGGGATCCCGGGCGCCGTCCGGGCCCGGATCGCCGAGGCCCGCCGCGACGGCTACGAACGGATCTTCGTCGCCTACGCTGACTGCGGCACCGGCGGCCTGCTCGAGCCGGTCCTTGCCGAGGCCGGGGTCGAGCGCCTCCCGGGCGCCCACTGCTACGAGGTGTTCGCCGGCTCGGCCGAGTTCGCCGCTCTCGCCGACGCCGAGCCCGGGACCTTCTGGCTGACCGACTTCCTCGCCCGGAACTTCGAGCGGCTGGTCATCCGCGGCCTCGGGATCGACCGGCACCCCGAGCTCCAGGCGACCTACTTCGCGCACTATGAGCGCGTGGTGTTCCTGTCCCAGACCGACGACCCGGACCTGCTCGCTCTCGCCCGTCGCGCCGCCGAGCGCCTCGGCCTCGCGTTCGAGCATCGGCCCACCGGCATCGCCCACCTCGCCGCCCCGATCCTCGCCTTCGCCGAGCGCGCCGGCGACGGGCCGCGCACCCCCGGAGCGACGCACTGATGGCGACTCTCACGGTGATCTGGTGGCGCGACATCCCGGCCCAGGTCCTCGCCCGCGACGGCCGCCGCTCCAGCAAGGTGCAGCTCCACCCGCGCTTCCAGGTCGCGATCGACAAGGCGGCGAGCCGGGCCGGCAAACGTGCCTACAACGACTACATCGAGGAGTGGCGCAAGGTCGCCCGCGGCTGCGGCGAGGACCTCGAGGCCGAGGTCAACGCGGAGGTCGAGCGGCTCGAGACCGAGTACGACCGTCATCGCCTGGCCGAGCTCATCCAGTCCGGCGGCGTCGCCGGCGGCCCGGCGCTGCCCCCGGCCCACGACGAGACGCAGCGCAGCGCGAAGGCCGAGACCGAGGGCACCGCGGCCGCCCGCAGCGACGATGCGCCCACCGCCGGGAAGGGCCCCGGATGACCTGGACCGTCGTCGGCTCCGCCACTCGCGATGTCGTCATCGGGGACGACCGGCCGTTCGTCGTCATCGGCGAGCGGATCAACCCGACGGGCCGCAAGCTCCTCGCCGAGGAGATGAAGAACGGCGACTTCAGCCGGGTCGAGCGCGACGTCATCGCCCAGGTCGAGGCCGGCGCCCACATGCTCGACGTCAACGCCGGCATCCCGCTCGCCGACGAGCCGGCGATCCTGGCGAAGACGGTCCAGCTGGTCCAGTCGCTGACGGACGTCCCGCTCTCGATCGACAGCTCGATCGTCGAGGCGCTCGAGGCCGGGCTCGCCGTCTACCAGGGCAAGGCGCTCGTGAACAGCGTGACCGGCGAGGACGAGCGGCTGGAGCGCGTGCTCCCGCTCGTGAAGAAGTACGGCGCGGCGGTCGTGGCGATCAGCAATGACGAGACCGGGATCAGCGAGGACCCGGACGTCCGCTTCGCGGTCGCGAAGCGGATCGTCGAGCGGGCGATGGACCACGGGATCCCGAAGGAGGACGTGATCGTCGATCCGCTCCTGATGCCGATCGGGGCGATGCCGACGGCGGGTCGCCAGGTCTTCCGGATCCTCGGCCGGCTGCGCGACGAGCTCGGCGTCAACTCGACCTGCGGCGCGAGCAACGTGAGCTTCGGCCTCCCGAACCGCGAGGGGATCAACGGCGCGTTCCTCGCGATGGCCATCGCCTCGGGGCTCACGAGCGCGATCACGAACCCGATCGCGGAAGGCGTCCGGACCGCGGTCATGGCCGCCGACGTCCTCCAGGGCAACGACCAGGACGCCGCCCGCTGGATCCGCACGCATCGCGTCGGGCCGCCCGACGGCGACATCGGCGGCCGGCGGGTCAACCGTCGCCGCACCGGCCCGGGTGTCGAGGCGCCGGAGCGGATCGCCGGGACCGAGGCCGTCGCAACGGTCGGCGGCTGACCCCGCGAGGCGCCGCGATGGCCCAGGACCCGGTAGCTGATCCGCTCGTCATCTTCACCCCGTCCGGCCGGCGTGGCCGGTTCGAATCCGGGAC
>DASSPG010000104.1:0-10597 GCA_035699725.1 Candidatus Limnocylindrales bacterium
ACCATCCTCGACCTGCTCGACTCAGCCCTGACCCGTTACGCCGACCGGCCGGCGCTGGGCCTGTGGCACGACGACGGCACGACCACCACCTGGACCTACCGCGAGCTCGACCGGCGCAGCCGGCTGGCCGCGTGGCGCCTCCGCCACCGCCTCGGTCTCGACACCGGCGACCGCATCCTGACCTGGAGCCCCAGCGAGCCCGGACTCCCGGCGGTCTACATCGGAGCGATGCGGGCCGGGCTCATCCTCGTCCCGCTCGACCTCCGGATGAGCCCCGACGCCATCGCCGGCATCGTCGCCGCGGCGGAGCCGTGTCATCTGATCCTCGGCACCGGCCACGACGCCCCCGATCCGGCGGCCGGCGGCCTCGCCGACTTCCCGACCACGACCGTCGCCGACCTCGTCGCCGAACCCGACGCGGCCATGGACGAGGCCGACTGGGCGGCCGACGTCGCCGCCTGGCCTCGACCGCGCCCCGAGGACGTCTGGGACCTGATCTTCACCTCGGGCACGACCGGGACACCGAAGGGCGTGATGGTCGCCCACGACAACCTCCTCGCGACGATGGACGCGATCGGCAACGTGCTTCCGCCCCTCGAGCACCGGATCATCAGCGTGCTGCCGCTCAGCCACCTCTTCGAGCAGGCGATCGGGCTGATCTACGCGCTCAGCGTCGGGGCCGACATCCTGTACGTCCGGAGCCGCAACCCGCGGATCCTCTTCGCGGCCCTCCAGGCGCACCAGGTCACGAGCATGATCGTCGTGCCCCAGGTGCTGGACCTGTTCTGGAGCGCGATCGAGCGCGAAGCCGACAAGTCCGGCCGACGACCCCTCTTCGACCGCCTCCGCCCGATCGCCCGTCGCCTTCCCTACCCCGTCCGTCGCCTGGTCTTCCGGAGCGTCCATCGCCGCCTCGGCGGTAGCCTCCGCCTGTTCGTGAGCTCGGGCGCCTTCCTCCCACCGGCCCTCCAGCAGGCCTGGGAGGACCTCGGCGTGGTCGTCGTCCAGGGCTACGGCAGCAGCGAGAACGGCTTCGGGACGTGCACGACGCCGCAGGACCACGGGCTCGGGACGGTGGGCCGGCCGATGCCCCCGGTCGAGCTCCGGATCGCCGACGACGGCGAGGTCCTCTTCCGCGGACCGACCCTCTTCAAGGGCTACTGGCGCGACCCCGGGGCCACGGCCCGCGCGATCGACGAGGACGGCTGGTACCACACGGGCGACATCGGCCATCTCGACCCCGACGGCCGCCTGGTCCTGAGCGGCCGGACGAAGGACCGGATCGTCCTGCCGAACGGCTTCAAGGTCTACCCGGAGGATCTCGAGAACGCGCTCCGGGTCGCCGGCGTCCGCGACGCGATCGTCCTCGAGACCCAACCCGGCCGGATCGAGGCCGTGGCGCTCCTGCGCGGCGCCGGGGTGGACGACGTGGCGGCGGCCAAGCCCGTCCTCGATGCCGCGATCCGCGCGGCGAACGCGAGCCTGGGGCCGCAGCAGCGGATCGCGGCCTGGCGGCTCTGGCCCGAGGAGGACTTCCCGCGGACGCACACGCTCAAGATCCGGCGCGACCCGATCCGGGCGTGGGCGAGCGGCGAGGAGCCGACCGAGCCCGGCGCGCCGGGCGCCGTCGAGCCCGCCGGCGCGCCCGCGATCAGCGAGGGACGCTGAACCCGATCCCGAGGGTGTCGAGCGCCCTCGCGATCCCCTCCGCGAGGGCCGGATCGCGGGCCGTCGTCGGCGACCACGAGTAGACGATCAGCGTCGGGCCCAGCTGGCGCAGGACATGGCGCGTCTCGCGCTGGTACTGGACCTTGGCCGGGCCGGTCCCCAGGTACCCCGCCTCCTCGTTGCCGGCATCGACCGCCGCTGCGGCGTCCGCGAACTGGTACACGACGATGAACCCGGCGTCGGGCTCCTCCGGGAGGACGACCTGGTAGACCGCCCGCTGAGCATTCCGGAGGCGGGGCGACTCGGCCGGCCGATAGGGTCGCGTCGAGTCGCCGAACTGGACCGCGACCGACGACAGCGCCGCCGCGATCGCCCCGCGCGTCTGGGCCACGGCTCCGCCACTGGTGACCGGTGGCCCGCCGCTCGCGACGGGCGCCGAGGCCGGGACGGAATTGGCGCCGATGCCGCAGCCGGCGAGGACGAACACGCAGACGAGGGCGAGCGCGAGGGAGGGCGCCCTCATCCGGGTGGCCAGTCGAAGGCGCGCCCGCCCATCAGGTGGAGGTGGAGGTGGTCGACCGTCTGGCCGCCCCAGCGCCCGACGTTGCTGACGACCCGATAGCCGTTCTCGGCGATGCCCGCCTCGCGGGCGACCCGGGCGAGCGTCGCGAACAGCTGACCGAGGAGCGGGCCGTCGGCCTCGGTCAGGTCGGCGGCCGAGGCGATGTGGCGTTTCGGAACCACGAGGATGTGCGTCGGGCTGCGCGGGGCGACGTCGCGGAAGGCGAGGACCTCGTCGTTCTCGGCAACCTTGGCGGCGGGCACCTCGCCGCGCACGATCCGGCAGAACAGGCAGTCGGGCTCAGCGGACATGGGCAGCTCCGTGCAGGGCGGTGGCGGGCGCGGCGACGGCGCCCATCGGGCGGCCGATGAGCCGCTCGGGTCGCTCACGATCGATGCCGACGAGGCGGACGCGCCGGAGGTCGTTCTCGCGGATGGTCGGGTCGCCGACCGCGACGAGGACGTGGGTCTCGGCGTGGCCGGTCCAGCGGCCGTCGGCCAGGCGCTGCTCGATCAGGACGTTCGCCGTGCTCCCGACCTGGCGCGCCGCCCAGTGCGCCCGGCCCTCGGCCGCGAGCGCGAGCAGCTCGCCGGCCCGCCGCTTCTTCGTCGTCTCGTCCACCTGACCGCGCATCCGCGTCGCCGCCGTTCCCGGCCGAGCGGAGTAGCGGAAGACGTGCAGCCCGGCGAAGTCGATCGATCGGATGAACCCGAGCGACCGCGCCCACGCCGCGTCGTCCTCGGTCGGGAAGCCCACGATCGCGTCGCCGTGGATCGCGACACCGGGGATCGCCTCCCGGATGCGCCGCACCGTCGCCGCGTAGTCAGCCGACACGTAGCGCCGACCCATCCGGCGCAGGACACCGTCGTCGCCCGACTGGAGCGGCAGGTGGACGTGGGGCAGCGTGCGTGGGGCGCCGTCGACCCAGGTCCGGAGCAGCTCGTCGTCCACGTGCTGCGGCTCGATCGAGGACAACCGGATCCGCTCGACAGCCGTCTCGTCGAGGATCCGCCGGACGAGGCCCGCCAGGGTGAGCACAGACCGGACATGCGAGCGGCGTGCCCCGCGCTCGGACCAGCCCCCGTCGTACGTCCCGATGTTGATCCCCGTCAGCACGATCTCACGGTGGCCCGCCGCGAGCGCCCGGCGGACGTCGGCGAGGACGACGTCGGGGGCGAGCGACCGTTCCGGGCCGCGCGCGGCCGGGATGATGCAGTACGTGCAGAAGAACGAGCACCCGTCCTGGACCTTGACGAACGCCCGGGTTCGTTCGACGGCGGCGCGATCGTCAGCGATCCCCTCGATCTCGACCCCGGACAGGGTCGGCAGGGCGCGGTCGACCAGCCCGCGCACGGGCTCGCCGGAGCCGCCGGCGCCGACCAGCGCCTCGACCTCGACCAGCAGGCCGTCCTTGGCGCGGTTGTCGATGAGCCTGGCGGCCGGGTCGGCCGCCGCGAGCGACGCGCGGTCGACCTGCACCGAGCAGCCGGTCACGAGAACGTGGGCGTCGGGGCTGGCCCGCCTGGCCCGACGCACGGCGTGGCGCGACTTCGCGTCCGCCTCCGCGGTGACCGTGCACGTGTTGACGAGCACGAGGTCGGCCCGCCGGCCGCCGTCGACGACCGCGATCCCGCGCTCGCGGAGGAGTCGGGCGGCGGCTTCCATCTCGGACTGGTTGACCTTGCAGCCGAGGTTCGTGATCGCCGCGGAGCGGACCGCCGGGCGCGTCGCGGTCACCACAGCTGCGGCTTCGTCGACATCAGGAACCCGATGGTGCCCACGAGCGCGGCCATCGCGTAGCTCACGTAACGCTGGCGGCGCGCCCGCTCGAGCCAGACGCGGTCGTCCGGGGCCGCCCGGATGCCGACGAGCCGGCGCAGGTTCGGGCGCTGGACGAAGAACGCCAGGACGAGGTTCGCGGTGTAGATCATCAGCGCCACCAGCAGCCATGGCTGGCCGAGCAGGGAGCCGCCGAGCACGAACAGCAGGCCGATGCCGGTCAGCGCCAGCCCGATTCCGATCAGGACCGTGCCGTGGGCCTGCATCCAGAGCAGGAACCGGACGAAGCCGTTCGGGCTCTCGGCCGCGGCTCGTCGGGTCCGAAGGGCGAACGGCAGCAGGATCGAGGGCAGGAACAGGCTGATCGCAAGCGCGATGTGGGTGACGAGCAGGACGGGGAACCAGGCCGGCATGTCGCCCGATTGTACGAGCGCCGTCCGCTCGCCGGCCGCCGACGGCTAGCTCCGGACGGCCGCGAGCGCCACCCACTCGCCCTCGGCGGTCCGGGCGGTCACGCCCAGCCCGGCGGCCGCGAAGGCCGCCCGAACCTCCGTCTCGCGGTCCTCGAAGATCCCCGACGCAAGCACGATGCCGCCCGGTCGCAGCTCGTCGCGGATCGCGGCCGCCAGGGCGACGAGCACGGACGCGATCAGGTTGGCGAGGACGACGTCGTGGGGTGGCTCCCCGCTCGGCAGGCTCCCGGCGCGCGCCGAGATCCGTGCCGCGAGCCCGTTCCGTGCCGCGTTCGCATCGGTCGCCTCGATCGCGATCGGGTCCGTGTCGACGCCGAGGACCGAGGCCGCGCCGAGCTTCGCCGCGGCGATCGCGAGGATCCCGGACCCGCAGCCCACGTCGAGCACCCGGGCGCCCGTGATGAGCCCCCGGTCCGCGGCCGACTCGACCGCCGCGAGACAGAGCCGGGTCGTCGGGTGGAGACCGGTCCCGAACGCCATCCCCGGGTCGAGGTCCAGGACGACGTCATCCGCTGCGGCCGCGTGCTCGCGCCAGGTCGGCTTGATGACGATCCGACGGCCGATCCGGAGGACCGGGAAGTGCTCCTTCCAGGCCTCGGCCCAGTCGGCTTCGTGGACGATCCGCGTCGTGAGATTGCCGATCGGCCGGAGCCCGAACGCCTGGAGATGCCCGAGGGCCTCGCTCGCTTCGGCGGCCGCCCGTTCGGCAGCGTGCGGGTCGCGGGCCGGCACGTATGCCCGCACGGTCGACGGGCGGGTCGGGTCGATCCGGGCGCCGAGGCCCTCCTCGACGAGGTCGAACGCGGGCTCGATCGTGGTGCCGCCCGGTGCGATCCGGCTGAGGATCTCCGACACGGCCTCGACCGCCTCGAGATCCGCCTCGACCGACAGCTCCAGCCAGGCGCCGGAGCCGGCCGCGGTACCGGAGCCTGCCGCGGTGCCGGACCCGGCCGCGCCACCTGCCCCGGACGCGCCCTCAGCCAAGGGCGTCGCGCACCTTGTCGAGGATGCCGCCCGGCGGGGCGGCGACGGTCTCGCCAGCGTCGGCCGCGTACTCGGCGAGCAGCTCGCGCTGGCGCTTGGAGAGCCGGGCCGGCACGACGACGTTCACGAACACGTGGAGGTCGCCCTTCGAGCCGGTCCGCCGGAGGTGCGGAACGCCCTTGCCGCGGAGGCGGATCTCGGTCCCGGGCTGGGTGCCGGGCTTGATATCGAGCGGCTCCTCGCCGTCCACGGTCGGGACGAGGATCGTCGTGCCGAGCGCGGCCTGGGCGATCGAGACGTCCGCCTCGTAGACGAGCTCCGTGCCCTCACGCCGGAGCGTCGGATGCGGCGCGACGTGGACCGCCACATAGAGCGAACCCGCCGGCCCGCCCCGCACGCCGACTTCGCCCTCGTTCGAGAGCCGGATCTGGTGGCCCTCGTCGATCCCGGCCGGGATCGCGACCCGGAGCGTCCGGTGGCGCTCCGTGCGGCCTTCGCCGTGGCACGTCTCGCACGGCTCGCTGACGATCTTGCCCTCGCCGAGACACTTCGGGCAGGCCGTGACATTGACCATCTGGCCGAGCATCGTCCGGCGGGTCGTCCGGATCTCGCCCCGGCCGCCGCAGTTGTCGCAGGCGACCGGCTGCGTGCCGGGCTTGGCGCCGCTGCCCGCGCACGTGTCGCACCTGCCGAGGACCGGGAACTCGATCTCCTTCTCGGTGCCCTTCACGGCCTCCTCGAACGAGATCCGGAGGTCGTAGCGGAGATCCGAGCCCGCCGTCGGATGGGCGCGCCGGCCGCCGGCCGCGGCCCCCCCGAAGAACGCGTCGAAGATGTCGGAGAAGGAGCCGAAGCTGTTCGGGTCGAAGCCCGGACCGCCGTCGCCGCCGAGGCCCGCCCGGCCGAACATGTCGTACGTCTGGCGGCGCTGCGGATCGGACAGGACCTGGTAGGCCTCGTTGATCTCCTTGAACCGTTCCTGGGCGCCCGGCTCCGTGTTCACGTCCGGGTGCCACTGCTGGGCGAGCTTGCGGAACGCCTTCTTGATGTCGGCGTCGGTCGCGGTGCGCTCGACGCCGAGGACGATGTAGTAGTCGAGTTCGGTGGCCATCTGCGCGCCGAAGTCTAGCCGGAGGCCGCTGCGCGGGTGGCTAGGATGTCCGGATGACGGATCTGCCGCGGCTCACGGTCGCTCTCACCTTCGATCACGACTCGATCTCGGACGGCGTCCGGCGCGGCGACTCGCCGGTGAAGATGTCGCATGCCGAGTTCGGCGTCCGGGTCGGGGCGCCACGGATCCTCGCGCTCCTCGCCGAACGCGAGATCCCGTCGACTTGGTTCGTGCCGGGCCACACGCTCGAGACGTTCCCGGATTCGACCGCCGCGATCCTGGCCGGCGGGCACGAGATCGGCTGCCATGGCTGGTTCCACGAGGACGCCGCGGTGCTCGGGCGTGATGAAGAGCGCGCGATGATCGAGCGCTGCGTGACCGCCGTCGAGGGAGCGACGGGCGCCCGACCGCGGGGCTGGCGGGCGCCCTACTGGTCGCTCGGGCCGGCGTCGTTGGATCTGATCGAGGCAGCAGGCTTCATCTACGAGTCGTCGCTCATGGCCGACGACTATCGGCTCTATCGGGTCCGCCAGGGCGACCGGCACTCCGTCACGGACGGCTCACGGTTCGGGCGCGAGGGCAACCTGATCGAGGTGCCGGTGTCGTGGGCGCTCGACGACTGGCCGCACTTCGAGCCCGCATCCGATGGAAGCCGCGACGGTCTGAGCGCGCCATCGAAGGTCCTCGAGATCTGGACGGAGGAGCTGCGCTACGCGTGGGCCCACGCGCCGGGTGGCCTCCTGACGATCACGATGCATCCCGAGTGCATCGGGCGCGGCCACCGCATGGCGATGCTGGAACGGTTCATCGACGCGGCCGCGGCGCTCGACGGCGTCGTGTTCGACCGCCTCGACCGCTACGTGGAAGCGTGCACGCTCGACGGCGGCAAGCTGCGGCCAGCGTCGGCACCCGCGGACAGCGATGCCCTCGAAGGCGGGCGCATGCACCGGTAGGGATGCGGTCGTGAAGGCAGCTCTGCGCGCATCCATGGGGTCCGGCGCGTCCTGGGACGATCCCGCCGAGGACTTGACCTTCGAGAAGCCTCGGTCTCGGACGCTGGAGCGTCAGGGCTCATCGATCAGTCGCAGCGCTCGGCCCAGGACGTCCTCGAGCATCGGCGGGGTGAGTCGCTTCGTGAACGTGTTCTGCTGGCTCGGGTGGTACGAGCCGATCACGGTGTAGCCGCCGGCGCGCGCCACCGCCCCGTGCCCGAACCTCGGTCGTGGTCGCGCGTCGTCGCCGGTCAGGGCCGCGATCGTCCGGAACGCGGACTCCCAGGCGATCGCTCCGAGCGCCACGATCACCCGCACGTCGCCGAGCAGGCCCAGCTCCCGGACGAGGAACGGCTGGCAGGTCGCCCGTTCCTCGGGCGTGGGCTTGTTCGCCGGCGGCGCGCAACGGACGGCGGCCGCGATGTAGGCGCCGCGGAGCGCCAGCCCGTCGTCGGCCCGCCGGCCCACCGGCTGGCTCGCCAGCCCCGCCGCGTGCATCGCCGCGAAGAGGAAGTCGCCCGAGGCGTCACCAGTGAACACCCGCCCGGTCCGATTTCCGCCGTGGGCGGCCGGCGCCAGCCCGACGATCAGGACCGTCGCCGCCGGGTCGCCGAACCCGGGCACCGGCCGGCCCCAGTACGTCTCGTCCCGGAACCGGGCGACCTTCTCGCGGGCGACGAGCTCGCGCCAGGCCACGAGCCGGGGACAGGCCCGGCACGCCACGATCTCGGCGGTCAGGGCCGCCAGCTCATCGGCGCGCGCCACCCGCGCCACCCGCGCCACTCCTACTTCAGGAGCAGCTTGTCGAGGCGCCGGGCGACGATCGCGAGCCCGATCATCCCCATCCCCACGAGATACGCGACGTGGACCAGGAGCGACCACTCGACGTGGCCCACGATCAGCGCGCGGAGGATCTCGACGCCCTGGTAGAGCGGCGTCAGCTGGACGAGCTGGCGGAGGCCGTCGGGGTAGGCGTCGAGCGGGAAGAACGTCCCGGAGAACAGGAACAGGGGCAGGATCACGAGCTGGATCAGGTCGAAGTCCTGCCAGGTCCGCATGAACGAGGTTGCGGCCATCGCGAGGGCGCCGAACGCGAACCCGATCAGGAGCGCGGCCGGCACCGCCAGGATCACCCACGGCGACACGATCAGCCCGAGCAGGGCCATCACGAGCAGGAACGCGATGGCGTAGATCCCGCCCCGGATCAGCGCCCACACCAGCTCGCCGACCGCGACGTCCCCCGGCGAGAGCGGCGTCGACAGGATCGAATCGAACGTCCGGTTGTAGCGCAGCTTGAAGAAGAAGTTGAACGTGCCCTCCATGACCGCCCCGTTCATCGCCGAGCTCGCGAGCAGCGCCGGCGCGATGAACAGCTGGTACGGGATCGCCCGGCCGCCGGGGCCCTCGACCGTCCCGACGAGTGCGCCGAGCCCGAACCCGATCGAGCCGAGGTAGAACAGGGGCTCGAAGAAGCCCGACAGGATGATGATCCAGGTGTGGCGGTAGACGAGGATGTTGCGCTCGACGAGGTGGGCCGCCCGCCGGCTGCCCAGCGTGAACAGGCCGGTGAGCGGCAGCGGGCCTGCGGTCATCCGCGCACCAGGCGGGCTTCCACGGTCCGGTACGCCCACCACGTCCCGGCGAGCGCGATCGCCGCCAGGATCGCGACGTGGGCGACCGCCCGGACCGGGTCCGCCCCGAGCGTGCCGAGGGCGAGGCCGCGGGTCAGCTCGACCCCGTGCCACAGCGGCGACAGCCAGGCGATCGGCTGGATCGCCGCCGGCAGGTTCGAGATCGGGAAGAACGTGCCCGAGAAGAGGAACAGCGGCGTGATCCCGAACCGGAAGACGGCATTGAACTTCTCGGGCGTCCGCTGGGTGGCCGAGAACCCGATGATCGGGGCCGAGAAGGCGAAGCCGGTCAGGACCGCGGCCGGGATCGCCAGCAGGATCGAGGTCGACGCGGCGGCCCCGAACAGGGTCATGACGATCGTGAAGATCGCCGCGATCGCGGTCAGCCGGATCCCGATCCAGGCGAGATTGCCCAGCACGATGTCGCGGGCCGAGATCGGCGTCGCGTACATCGCGTGGAACGTCTTCTGCCAGGTCAGGCCGCCCATGATCGGGAACGTCGATTCGAAGGCCGCCGCCTGCATCGTCGTGGCCGCGAGCAGGCCCGGCGCGAGGAACTGGAGGTAGGTCAGCCCACCCAGCGCCTGGGTCGACGTCCCGGACCGGTCCACGTACGTCCCGAGCCCGATGCCCATCGCGGTCAGGAAGAGGACCGGGTTGAGGAACGACGAGAAGATGGACGCCCGGAACGTCCGCCGGTACTGCATCGCCCGGAGCTCGACGACGCGGGTCATCAGGGCCATCGGGCTACTCGATCAGCGAGCGGCCGGTCAGCCGCAGGAAGACGTCCTCGAGGCTCGAGCGGCGGACGAGGACGGTCTCCGGTTGAAGCCCGCGCTGGTGGGCGGCCGCGACCGCGGCCTCCCCGTCGTCGGCGTAGAGGAGAACCCGGTCCGGCAGCCACTCGATCCGCTCGGCGAGGCCGTCGAGCTGGCCGTCCAGCGTCTCCTGCACGCCGGCCGGGAAACGCAGCTCGGTGACCTCACGGGTCGCGTACTGCTGGATCAGCTGGCGGGGCGAGCCCTCGGCCACGATCTTCGCCTTGTCCATGACGACGAGCCGGTCGCACAGCTGCTCGGCCTCGTCCATGTAGTGGGTCGTGAGCACGAGCGTGACGCCGCGCTGCTTCAGCCGGTAGAGCCGGTCCCAGAGCAGGTGGCGCGCCTGTGGGTCGAGCCCGGTCGTCGGCTCATCGAGGAGGAGCAGATCGGGCTCGTTGATGAGCGAGCGGGCGATGGTCAGCCGGCGCTTCATGCCGCCCGACATGTGCTCCACCTGGTCCCCGGCCCGCTCCGTCAGCTGGGCGAACTCGAGGAGCTCGTCCGCGCGCTTCGCGCACTCGGCGTGGGACAGGCCGAAGTAGCGGCCGTAGATCAGGAGGTTCTCGCGCACGGTCA